>NZ_JAFMPV010000059.1:0-1214 GCF_049132105.1 Pseudomonas sp. NFX15 | reverse complement strand
TCCAGAACGCATGCACGCCCATAACCCGGTCAGGTATTTGCGCATCACCGCTCCGATGGCTTGCATTTTCTTCTTGCCGCGAGCTACCAGAGCCTCGTAAAAGGCCTTCACATTCTCATCACAGCGGATTGCCGTCATCGCCGGCATGAACATCGCTGCACGCAAGTAGGCGTTGCCGCACTTAGACATTCGTCCTGGTCGGTTCACGCTTGTGCCTGACTGGGTCAATCTCACATCCAGCCCTGCATAGCGGCTGACCTGTGCCGATTTAAGTGTCACCGGAAGCGTCGTCAGCTCAGCCAGTGCGGCGATGGCTGAGGCCTCTCCCACTCCGGGTGCAGCCATCATGCAGCGAAACTGCAAACTCAAATCCGGGCATTTGGCGATGGCATCACGTGCCGCCTTTTTCAAGCGATCAATCCGGGCGTCCAATGCTGCAATCGCGTCTTGCTCATCCTTGATTAGCAGCTCAACACTCGTTTCTGTCGCCTGTAGCGCATGCAGTTCGTTCTTGGCCCTCGTTCGATGGCCGATCAGCCGGTTGATATGACGGCCAATTGCACGCAGCGTCATTTGATCCACGGTAGGCGGGACCCAAAGCCTAGGCGCCATGCGCTCGCCATATTCGGCCAGCAACAGGGCATCAATCTGATCTGTCTTGCTGCTTTGCAGCATCAGCTTGGCAAAGTTGTGGAAGCTTTTGGGGTTGATCACCGAGACCGGCAAGCCGGCGGCATGCAACTCCATGGCAAGATCCAGGTAGTAAATGCCGGTGGCCTCCATGACCACGCTCAGCGGCTTGAGCCGCAACAGCTTCTCCACGGTGGCCTTGCGGCCCTTCGGGCTGTGCTGAATGGCCCACTGCCCCGATGTTTTACCGCTCTGCCGCCATCCCATGGCAGACGTGCGGGAGCCGATGTCTATGCCGACATGAGTATTCATGCTTTCCACTTCCCTGACTTTAGGTAAGATTGCTTCTGGTTCCCCCGACCTCGAACTTCATGCCACTGCAACCTTGTAATGCGAAGTCCGACTTGTCGGCTTCTCGATACTCTTCGTGGTGGGCAATGAGGCGGGGGGGCCTCTCTACAGACAAGGTCAGGAGCAAATCCTGCCTTCAGGAGCGATCGGCCTCCCCCAGAAACGCACTTGCTGTTGTATGACGCCTTGAGCGTAACCTTTCCCCTTGGAGTCAGGGCCAACATACAAGGAGC
>NZ_JAFMPV010000058.1:0-1224 GCF_049132105.1 Pseudomonas sp. NFX15 | reverse complement strand
GCGAACGCATTGACGACGATGCGGCCCGTGCGACGCTCCAGAATGGGCAACAGTCGCGCAGCAAGTGCGTGATCGGGTTGATCGATCTGCATCGTCGCGGAAAGCTGCCCACGAAACTGCTTGGCGAGGGCGATTAATTGCTCAACATCCTTCACACGCACGAGCAATGCAGCAGGACCGAACACTTCGTCTGACAGCGTTGCATCGTCAAGCATGCGCGCACCGTCGACTTCGAAGAGCACCGATTGCCCGTCCCATGCACCTTGCGATTCACCGCCTGCCGCGATGCGCTCGGCACCTGCTGCGGCCTGCCGCTCGACGTTCTTGCGATACGCGCCGTTGATGCCGGGTGTCAGCATCGTGCGCGCGTGCATGGCTTCGACGCGGGCAATCATTGCGTCCTTCAGTTCGGCGTAACCGGAGCCATCGATAGCCAGCAGAATCGCGGGTTTCAGACAAGCCTGGCCGACGGTAACCAGCATACGTTCAGCGAACCCATCGCCGATCACACCGCCGCGTGCGGCGAGCGCGAAGGGCAGCACAAACGTCGGATTGACGCTGGTCATTTCGGTGAAGACGGGAATCGGATCAGGACGTTGCTGCGCGCGCCGGAAAAGCGCCATACCGCCGACTTCTGAGCCCGTGAATGTCACCCCCTTGATGAGCGGATGATCGACCAGCGCCTCTCCGATTTCATTGCCGCCACCGCGAACGAGCGAGAACACGCCTTCGTGCAGGCCAGCCTCTTTGACAGCCTGCTGGATCACGCGCGCCATCAATTCCGATCCGCCAGGATGAGCGTTGTGCGCTTTCAGAATGACGGGGCAACCAGCAGCCAGCGCCGACGCCGTATCGCCGCCTGCAACCGAATAGGAGATCGGAAAGTTGCTTGCACCGAAGATCGCAACCGGACCGAGCGCAATCTTCTGCAAGCGATGATCCATCCGAGCGCGCGGTTGACGCTCGGGTTGGGCCGGATCGATGGCAACCTGTCGAAAGCGTCCCTGACGGACGACTGTCGCGAACTGACGAAACTGGATCGCAGATTTCGCCGTTTCACCTTCGAGTTGTGCGACCGGCAGGCCGCTTTCAAGTGAGATGCGTTGCGCGAGTTCGGATGTAATCGAATCGAGGCCGTCAGCGATGCGCTCAAGGAAGCCGGCACGTTCGGCCAGACTCGTATTGTTGTAACTGTCGAATGCCTCATCAGCCAGTCGCGCCGCG
>NZ_JAFMPV010000057.1:0-1236 GCF_049132105.1 Pseudomonas sp. NFX15 | reverse complement strand
TGTAGTGGTCTAATGAAACCGGACACCCATTTAGGCGAGAATGCTCGCCAGATCGAGGTGTCAGATGACCAAACAACGCCGCTCCTTTACTCCTGAATTCAAACGCGAGGCTGCCGACCTCGTGCTCAAGCAAAACTACAGCTACATCGAAGCTAGCCGTTCACTCGGCGTCGGCGAGTCGGCCCTGCGCCGCTGGGTTGATCAGGTTCAGCAGGAGCGCCAAGGCGTCACTCCACACAGCAAAGCGCTGACCCCGGAACAGCAAAAAATTCAGGAGCTGGAAGCCCGGATTGCCCGCCTTGAACGGGAAAAGTCGATATTAAAAAAGGCTACCGCGCTCTTGATGTCGGAAGATCACGAGCGTACGCGCTGATCAATCAGCTGAGCGTCCATGAGCCGATTGATTGGCTGTGCAAGGTGTTTGACGTCACTCGCTCGTGTTACTACGCCCAGCGCCTTAGGCGCCGAACACCTGATGTCGAACGGCTTCGGTTGCGCAGCCGGGTGAGCGAGCTGTTCTCGCAAAGTCGCAGTGCTGCGGGCAGCCGCAGCATCCTGTCGCTGATGCGTGAGGACGGTGAGCAGCTCGGTCGATTCAAAGTGCGCAGCCTGATGCGCGAGCTTGATTTAGTGAGCAAACAGCCCGGATCACATGCCTATAAACGAGCGACAGTTGAACGGTTGGATATCCCGAACATCTTGAATCGGGAGTTCGATGTTCCGGCACCCAACCAGGTGTGGTGCGGCGACATCAGCTACATTTGGGCGCAAGGAAAATGGCATTACCTGGCTGTCGTGCTGGATCTTTGCACACGCCGGATCGTGGGCTGGGCGTTGTCGGAAAAGCCGGACGCTGAGCTGGTGATCAAGGCGCTGGATATGGCTTACGAGCAGCGTGGCAGGCCTTCGGATCTGCTATTCCACTCGGACCAGGGATCGCAATATGCAAGCCGACTCTTTCGCCAGCGGCTGTGGCGTTATCGCATGCGCCAGAGCATGAGCCGGCGGGGAAATTGCTGGGACAACGCGCCGATGGAGCGCGTGTTCCGCAGCTTGAAAACAGAATGGATACCGACCACGGGCTACAGAACGGCTCAAGAAGCCCAGCGTGATATCAGCCAATTCTTGATGCATCGCTACAACTGGATTCGACCCCATCAATTCAACGGTGGGTTGGCGCCAGCGCGGGCCGAAGAAAAACTTAACGTCGTGTCCGGGATTAGTTGACCACTACAA
>NZ_JAFMPV010000056.1:0-1270 GCF_049132105.1 Pseudomonas sp. NFX15 | reverse complement strand
GGTTCTTCACGGAATCCCGGGAAACACAGAAACAAGAACGCCGATTTGATTGATGATGTTCGTGCGAGCAAACACATCTAACAAACCGGCGTTCTTATGCGCGATATTAATACTTTCCTTCCGTTTTGGGAGGGCTTTTCTGTCGTCACGATCAAGCCTGAGGGTGATGCCCTACGGATCGAACTGACTCCCCACGCCACCCGATTTCCTTCCTGTGGTGGCTGCCAAAAGCCTTGTTCAACCACTCATGAGTATTGCGAGCGAACCGTTCGCGATTTGCCCATTCTCGGCCGCGCGGTACGCCTCAGCGTGCTGCTCAGGCGCGTTGGCTGCCGCGACTGTGGCAAACGCATGGAGGCCGTGAGTTGGCTGGATCGCTATGCGCGCATGACACGCCGCTTGGCTGATGCGGTTATTCAGGCCTGCGAACGCCTTCCCACCCTGCACGTGGCCCAGATGTTTGGGCTGCATTGGGACACCGTGCGGTTGCTGGAGCGTCGGGCCTTGCAGGCGGCATTGAGCGAGTTGCCGAAGGCGCAACCACGACGCCTGGTGATGGATGAATTCGCACTGTTTAAAGGGCATCGCTACGCCAGTGTTGTGTTGGATGCCGATACGCGACGAGTGATTTGGATTGGCGAAGGCCGCAGCCGGGCGGCAGTTCGGCCCTTTTTCGAAGAGCTTGGGCCAGAGGGATGTGCTCGAATCGAAGCGGTGGCAATGGACATGAACACTGCGTTTGACCTGGAGGTTCGTCAGCACTGCCCGAAAGCGCGAGTGGTCTACGACCTCTTTCATGTGGTGGCCAAATATGGCCGAGAGGTCATTGACCGGGTCCGCGTCGACGAAGCTAACCGGTTGCGTCATGACAAGCCGGCTCGCAAGGTTATCAAGCAGGCGCGATGGCTGTTGCTGCGCAATCCACAGAATCTGAAAACGCCGGAACAGCAGGTTCGCTTGCATGATTTGTTGGCGGCCAACCAATCGCTGACGACGGTGTATTTGATGAAGGCTGAGCTCAAAACACTCTGGACACCGAGTGCTGCCTGGGCTTGGCGATCGGCCTGGAAGCAATGGCTGCGCCATGCTCATGAAAGCGAAATACCGGCACTGATCCAGTTCGCCAAGCGGCTAAAGGCTTACTGGCGAGGCATCGTCAGTCGGGTTCGCTGGCCGATGCACACAGGACAGTTGGAAGGCATAAACAATCGAATAAAGGTCATCAAACGGATGGCGTACGGTTACCGGGATAGCGAATTCTTTTTCATGA
>NZ_JAFMPV010000055.1:0-1845 GCF_049132105.1 Pseudomonas sp. NFX15 | reverse complement strand
GGACTTTATCGCTCATTACAACCACAGACGCTGTCACACCGCCTCGAACAACCTGCCGCCAGCCATCTTTGAAAAGCTAGCGGCGTAATACTCCTACAGAATGGTCTAAAAAAACTGGACCACTTCAGCCCCGCTCCTACAGGGGATCGTATTGTGACCAAACACTTCGCCCTCTGTAGGAGCGGGCTTGCCCGCCTGGCCAAAAAAAACGCCAACCCGAAGGTTGGCGTTTTTTCACGAAGCGCTTAGCCAATCATTCCGGCTTGCGACGCCCAAAACCCGGACGCTGGCCCGAACCGGCCGGTGCGCCACGGCGCTTGCCCGAAGGCTTGTCACCGTCGACCAGTTTGATGGCTGGACGTTTCGGCGCAGGCTTGGCCGGACGCTTGGTGTCGGCCGGGCGATCGGCGACCGGCGTACCACGGCCTTCGCCGCGCTCGGTACGGCCGTTGGCCGGACGTGGCGTGCGTGGACCGCGCTCGCCGTCCTGACGGGCAGCAGGCTTGCGACCCGGACGCTCGCCTTCGATCTGCGGCTCGCGGCTGGCACGTGGCGCAGCAGGTGCGGCAGAACCGTCAGCGGCAGGACGCAAGGTGCGCACACGCTCGGTCTTGGCCATCGGACGCGACGACTTGCGCTGCATCCGCTCAAGCTTGTCCTTGCTCTTGGCGTTCATTTGCGGCATCGCCACCGGCGTCAGGCCGACCTCGGCACTCAGGATGTCGACTTCGTACTGGCTCATTTCGCGCCAGCGACCCATCGGCAGGTCGGAGTTGAGGAAGACCGGACCGAAACGCACGCGCTTCAGGCGGCTGACCACCAGGCCCTGGGATTCCCACAGGCGACGTACTTCGCGGTTACGGCCTTCCATCACCACGCAGTGGTACCAGTGGTTGAAACCTTCGCCGCCTGGCGCCTGCTTGATGTCGGTGAATTTGGCCGGGCCGTCTTCGAGGACCACGCCGGCTTTCAGGCGCTCGATCATCTCGTCGTCGACTTCGCCACGCACACGTACCGCGTATTCGCGGTCCATTTCGTAGGAAGGGTGCATCAGGCGGTTGGCCAGCTCACCGTCGGTGGTGAACATCAGCAAGCCGGTGGTGTTGATGTCGAGACGACCGATGTTGATCCAGCGACCTTCTTTCGGGCGCGGCATCTTGTCGAACACGGTCGGACGGCCTTCCGGATCGACACGGGTGCAGATCTCGCCATCGGGCTTGTTGTACATGATCACGCGGCGGACCGACTCGGCGGCCTCTTCACGCTTGATCACCTTGCCATCGATGGTGATGGCGTCGTGCATGTCGACGCGCTGGCCAAGGGTGGCGTCTTTGCCGTTGACCTTGATGCGGCCGTGGCTGATCCAGGCTTCCACGTCACGGCGCGAGCCGACGCCGATACGGGCGAGGACTTTCTGCAGTTTTTCGCCTGCTGGGCCGATTGGCTGGTCGTCTTGCTGGTCTTTGATACTCATCTGGGCACCTCCCGGTGTGGTCTGAAAACTGGGTACTTGGGCGAAGGGATCGCCGAAGGGTCGCGAATCATACGCGCATGAGGGCGTTTGCGCATCAGAGACTAGCTGATAGGCGCAAGGTTATTTGTTTTTCCGCTGGCCGGTGGCGCCACTTTCCTGCCAACACATAACCCTGTAGGAGCTGGCTTGCCAGCGAAAGCGGTGGGCCAGCCACCAGAGATGTCGGCTGAGATTGTCTCTTCGCGGGCAAGCCCGCTCCTTGTATGTTGGCCCTGACTCCAAGGGGAAAGGTTACGCTCAAGGCGTCATACAACAGCAAGTGCGTTTCTGGGGGAGGCCGATCGCTCCTGAAGGCAGGATTTGCTCCTGAC
>NZ_JAFMPV010000054.1:0-3084 GCF_049132105.1 Pseudomonas sp. NFX15 | reverse complement strand
TCAGCGTGACGCCGGTCGATGACAGCTTCACCGATGCCAGTGAAACGGTCTCTACGCTGGAAGACGCTCCAGTGACTGGCAGCGTGTTGACGGGCACCTCGAGCGTCGATGGGCCGGTCAGTGTGGTTAATTTCACGGTGGACGGCACTCAATACCAGGCGGGCAGCACGGCGACCATCGCCAACGTCGGCACCCTGGTCATCGGTACCAACGGCGCCTACACCTTCACGCCAGACGCCAATTACAACGGTGCAGTACCGACCGTGACCTACACCGTGACCGACGGCTCGGGCGCGGACGTTACTTCGACGTTGAATATCAGCGTGACGCCGGTCGATGACAGCTTCACCGACCTCAGTGAAAGTGTGAGCACCGCCGAAGACACCGCCATCAGCGGCAGCGTCCTCGCAGGCACCAGCAGTGTCGACGGTCCGGTCAGTGTGGTTAATTTCACGGTGGACGGCACTCAATACCAGGCCGGCAGCACGGCGACCATCGCCAATGTCGGTACCCTGGTCATCGGCACCAACGGCGCCTACACCTTCACGCCGGACGCCAATTACAACGGTGCAGTACCGACCGTTACCTACACCGTGACCGACGGCTCGGGCAGCGACGTCACCTCGACGCTGAACATCAGCGTCACTCCAGTCGATGACAGCTTCACCGATGCCAGTGAAACGGTCTCTACGCTGGAAGATGCTCCAGTGACTGGCAGCGTGTTGACGGGCACCTCGAGCGTCGATGGCCCGGTCAGTGTGGTCAGTTTCAGCATCGACGGCGTGACTGGCACATTCAACGCTGGCCAGACCGCAACCATTGCCAACGTCGGCACTCTGGTGATCGGTACCGATGGCGCCTACACCTTCACGCCGGACGCCAACTACAACGGCTCCGTGCCGACGATCAGTTATACCGTCACCGACGGCTCGGGCAGCGACGTCACTTCGACGCTGAACATCAGCGTCACCCCGGTTGATGACAGCTTCACCGACCTCAGCGAAAACGTGACCACCGCGGAAGACACCGCCATCAGCGGCAGCGTCCTCACCGGTACCTCGAGCGTCGACGGTCCGGTCAGCGTGGTCAGTTTCAGCATTGATGGTGTGACTGGCTCGTTCACCGCCGGCCAAACAGCGACCATCGCCAACGTCGGTACCCTGGTCATCGGCACCAACGGCGCCTACACCTTCACCCCCGACGCCAACTACAACGGCGCCGTGCCGACCGTGACCTACACCGTCACCGACGGCTCGGGCAGCGACGTCACTTCGACGCTGAACATCAGCGTCACCCCGGTCGACGACAGCTTTATCGATGCCAGTGAAACGGTCTCTACGCTGGAAGACGCTCCGGTGACTGGCAGCGTGTTGACGGGCACCTCGAGCGTCGATGGCCCGGTCAGCGTGGTTAATTTCACAGTGGACGGCACTCAATATCAGGCCGGCAGCACCGCAACCATCGCCAACGTCGGTACCCTGGTCATCGGTACCAACGGCGCCTACACCTTCACGCCAGACGCCAACTACAACGACAGCGTGCCGACCGTAAGCTATACCGTCACCGACGGTTCCGGCGCGGATGTCACTTCGACATTGAACATCAGCGTCACCCCGGTCGACGACAGCTTCACCGATGCCAGTGAAACGATCTCTACGCTGGAAGATGCTCCGGTGACCGGCAGCGTGTTGACGGGCACCTCGAGCGTCGACGGTCCGGTCAGCATGGTCAGTTTCAGCATCGACGGCGTGACTGGCACATTCAACGCTGGCCAGACCGCAACCATCGCCAATGTCGGCACCCTGGTCATCGGCGCCAACGGCGCCTACACCTTCACGCCGGACGCCAATTACAACGGCGCCGTGCCGACCGTGACCTACACCGTCACCGACGGTTCCGGCAGCGACGTCACTTCGACGCTGAACATCAGCGTGACGCCGGTCGATGACAGCTTCACCGATGCCAGTGAAACGATCTCTACGCTGGAAGATGCTCCGGTGACCGGCAGCGTGTTGACGGGCACCTCGAGCGTCGATGGCCCGGTCAGCGTGATTAATTTTACGGTGGATGGCACCCAGTACCAGGCCGGCAGCACCGCCACCATCGCCAATGTCGGTACCCTGGTCATCGGCGCCAATGGTGCGTACACCTTTACCCCCGACGCCAACTACAACGGCTCCGTGCCGACGATCAGTTATACCGTCACCGACGGCTCGGGCAGCGACGTCACTTCGACCCTGAACATCAGCGTGACGCCGGTCGACGATAGCTTCACCGATGCCAGTGAAACGATCTCTACGCTGGAAGACGCTCCGGTGACTGGCAGCGTGTTGACGGGCACCTCGAGCGTCGATGGTCCGGTCAGTGTGGTTAATTTCACGGTGGACGGCACTCAATACCAGGCGGGCAGCACGGCGACCATCGCCAATGTCGGCACCCTGGTCATCGATACCAACGGCGCGTACACCTTCACGCCGGATGCCAACTACAACGGCGCCGTGCCGACCGTCACCTACACCGTCACCGACGGCTCGGGCAGCGACGTCACTTCGACGCTGAACATCAGCGTCACCCCGGTTGATGATAGCTTCACCGACCTCAGTGAAAGTGTGAGCACCGCTGAAGACACCGCCGTGAGCGGCAGCGTCCTCACCGGCACCTCAAGCGTCGACGGTCCGGTCAGCGTGGTCAGTTTCAGCATCGATGGTGTAACTGGCTCCTTCACCGCCGGCCAAACAGCAACCATCGCCAATGTCGGCACCCTGGTCATCGGCACCAACGGCGCCTACACCTTCACGCCGGACGCCAATTACAACGGTGCAGTACCGACCGTGACCTACACCGTCACCGACGGTTCCGGCAGTGACGTCACTTCGACGCTGAACATCAGCGTGACGCCGGTCGATGACAGCTTCACCGATGCCAGTGAAACGGTCTCTACGCTGGAAGACGCTCCAGTGACTGGCAGCGTGTTGACGGGCACCTCGAGCGTCGATGGGCCGGTCAGTGTGGTCAGCTTCAGCATTGACGGTGTAACTGGCTCGTTCACTGCTGGCCAGACCGCAACCATCGCCAACGTCGGCA
>NZ_JAFMPV010000053.1:0-4203 GCF_049132105.1 Pseudomonas sp. NFX15 | reverse complement strand
TGGTCGACTTCCGCTGCGCCACCAAACGCGAATGACGGTTCAATCTCGGTATTGGTTGCAGGGTTTAGTGCTTTCATCGATCCAGCGCTTGCCGGAACTTCCTGAGCGCCGATAAGCAGGTTGCCAGTGAGCTTCATAGTGGATCTCCTCAAAAGTCAGGCGGTGGCGCCGGTGTTGAGGGCAGCGATGAGATCAGCTGTCGTCAGGATTTCGTGGGCGTAAGTCGGGCCGTTCAGTTCATGGGCGGCATGCATCATTTCCTTCTTGAACGCGGCCGTTGCATCGCGCACGAGCGTGATGTGATAGCCCAGTTCCATCGCAAAACGGCTCGTCGATTCAATACAGGTATTGGCCAGCAGACCGATGACGATCACGTGCGTGATGCCTTGCTGCTTCAACTGAAAGTCGAGATCGGTGTTGGCGAAGCCGCTTTGGGCCCAGTGTTCCTGGATGATGATGTCGCCGTCCTGCGGCACGAAGTCGGGGTGCCATTCGCCGCCCCACGTGTCCTTGGCAAAGGTGTGGCGTTGCTGCACGAGGCGCTGGGTTGGGTTCGGATGATCCCAGTTCTCGTAGTCGCCGGGCTGCCAGCGACGGTGCGGTACGTAGAACACCTGGATATCTGTTTCGCGGGCGGTTGCAACGGTGGTGCGCAGGTTATCCAAAAGGCGGACTTCATCGGCGACTTCCTTGAGCATCGGGAACAGCTTGCCGCCGTCTGATAGAAAGTCGTTATACGGATCAACCAGCAACAAACCAGTGCGCTCCGGGCGGTATACGGGATTAGCCATTTCGTTCTCCAGTCAGAAGATATTTGCGAACAATTTCGCGTTTCGCAGTCGGTCTCAGAGCGTATTGGTCGGCCGCTTCGTGAGGTCTCAAAGATCGACTGCAGCAAGCAAAATCTATCACTATGAAAAACATAGTGTCAATCTGGTCTGGCCAGCCTGATGAATTTTACGCTTGCGGCATATCGTGCTGAGTCGTCGCGACAGACGGATGATGAGCGCGTGTAAGTCAGATTTGCGGCGTGTTACTATGAATTTAATAGTATTCTTGGGAGTTTCGTTGTGACACGTGATGCAGAGGCACCTGATACGGTATGTCCGGTGGCGCGGTCGTTAGATATCGTCGGTGATCGATGGACCGTCTTGGTCATTCGCGAGCTGTCCATGGGCGCCACTCGCTTCGAAGAAATACAGATTCAGACGAAAGCGACGCCGCAGATGCTGGCGGCGCGTCTTAAATCACTGGAGGCCAGCGGGATGATCGAGCGTCATCCGTATAGCGAAAAGCCGTTGCGCCATGAATATCGTCTGACCGATAAGGGATGGGCGTTCTATCCCGTCATTTACGCGCTGCGTAAATGGGGCGAAATCTGGTCCAAGGACGAGAGCGAGGAGGTCGCAGTACGTTTCGTCCATCGTGAGTGTGGTCACGATGTGGGGCTGGGGACTGTATGCCCCGGATGTGGGGTTCAGGTTGAGCGGAAAGATCTGGAAGCGTCGATGAGCGATCAATTTGCAGCCGAACGCGCAGAAAGGCGTGCGGTGTTCAAAAGAAAGTAAGGTCTCAAGGGGTTTTTCTGAACTCGATCCGACTCTACATCTTTCAAGGGTCCAGGCGCTGCGCGAACGACGACTTCTGTTGTCGGCGTTCGCATCTTGAATATCCGTTCAGCGCAACGACCGGAAGCTAACGCGAACTTCGTCCGTAAAAGTTTGTGGCTGTTCCCAGGCAGCAAAATGTCCACCTTTGGGCAGACGGTTATAGTGAATCAGCTTGGGGTAAGCCTTTTCAGTCCAGCTCTTTGGGGCCGAGTAGATTTCGTCCGGGAACACGCTGACTGCAACGGGAATGGCGATGTGCTTTGGCTCAAAGAAATTCAGCTTGTTTTCCCAGTAGAGACGAGCCGAGGAAATTCCCGTATTTGTCAGCCAATACAGCGTGACGTTGTCGAGAATATCGTCTCGCGACAGTCCCTCAGACTTACCCTGGAATACGCGAGCGATCAACGCCTGACTCGCGGCGTCGTGATCGAGCATCCAGGCGGCGAGACCGATCGGCGAATCTTCGATACCGTACAGCGTCTGTGGACGGCCAGCCATCTCTTGCGCATAACCAAGGCCATGCTTGTAGAAGTAGTCCAATTGATCGAACGCATGTTGCTCGTCAGGTGAAAGGCCGGCAGGTGCGGGGTTTCCGTATTTCAGCGCATTAGCAATGTCGTCCGGTACGGTGGCCGGCATGTTGGTGTGAATTGCGATCAGTCCCGGAGGTGTGAGAAGCGCCATCTGCTCAGTGACAGCATTTCCCCAATCGCCGCCTTGCGCGACATAACGCGTATAGCCGAGGCGATTCATCAGCGTGACCCAGGCGCGAGCAATGCGCTGAGGATCCCAGCCAGTCGTTGTCGGCTTGCCGGAAAATCCATATCCAGGGAGCGACGGAATCACGACGTCGAATGCGTCCGACGCATCGCCGCCGTGCCCCGTCGGATCTGTCAGAGGACCAATTATCTTCAATTGTTCAATGATCGAACCGGGCCATCCATGCGTGACGATCATAGGCAACGCATTCTTATGCTTCGAACGAATGTGGATAAAGTGGATGTCGAGTCCATCGATGTCGGTGACGAATTGCGGCAAGGCATTCAGTCTCGTTTCCACCTTGCGCCAGTCGTAGTTTGTCGACCAGTAATGCGCAAGCTGCTGCATGGTGGCGAGTTGCACGCCTTGCGATGCATCAGTGACGGTTTCACGCTCAGGCCAAACAGTTGCGTTGATGCGCCGACGGAGGTCGGCAAGCCGGGGTTCCGGCACGTGCACGCGGAGCGGGCGAATAGCTGATTTGTCGCCGCCAGCCGATTGTACGATCTCAGTAACTGACGGATTCGTCTGTGCAAAAGCGAGCCGATTCAATGAGACTGCAGCAACTGCAGTTGCTGCCAGACCGATAAAGCGGCGACGCGATGTAACTTGAGGACGGGTATCGTTTGACATGGAACCTCCTATTGGCAAAAAGGCCGGGGGAAGCTACGAGCAACCAAAGAAATTTAGCATCCGGGGCAAGTGCTTTCTTCATTTCCGACAGAAAGCATTGCACTTGCTGTGAGTCCGCGTTATTCGCAGCACTGCTGCAGTACACCGGGTTGAGCATCCAGGTGCGTATGTGATCCATTTTTTGTTTTTTTTTTTTTAGGTCGGTTGTAGGATATTTCGGCTCTTCCCCAGGACGTTTCCGAACGTGACTTAACCGCTAAGACACGACATCTGGAGCACCATTGGAGTTGCCCTCGACGCTTGGCATTGTTGAATGCAAGATGTGAAATGCCACGGTTCGTTTGACTTAAGTGGCTTAGCGCCGAGAGCGAGATGTGATCCAGTTCGTAGCCTTTCGAATGGAGAACTGAAATGCCCAATACCGTTTATCCCGCGGAGCGTACCGGCCTCTTGTTGGTCGATCCCTATAACGATTTCCTATCTGAAGGTGGCAAGATCTTCCCAATGATCCAGGAGATCGCCACAGAGGTCGGGCTGCTGGATAACCTTCGCGCAACGGTCGCCGCTGCGCGCAAGGCGAATATCCAGGTGTTCTATGTGCCGCATCGGCGCTGGGAACCCGGCGACTACGACAATTGGGACCATCCCAACCCAACCCAACGCCTTGTGCAGCAACGTCACACGTTTGA
The DNA here is from genome assembly GCF_049132105.1 of Pseudomonas sp. NFX15. NCBI lineage: Bacteria > Pseudomonadati > Pseudomonadota > Gammaproteobacteria > Pseudomonadales > Pseudomonadaceae > Pseudomonas > Pseudomonas sp. NFX15. The sequence continues at coordinate 512 of NZ_JAFMPV010000053.1, read as the reverse complement.
GAAGGGCGAGTGGGGTGGTGAATGGCACCCCGACTTCGTACCGCAAGCAGGCGACATCATGATCAAGGAGCACTGGGCCCAAAGCGGCTTCGCCAATACAGATCTCGACTTTCAATTAAAACAGCAGGGGGTCACGCATGTGATCATCATCGGACTGCTGGCCAACACGTGCATCGAATCGACAAGCCGCTTTGCAATGGAGCTGGGCTATCACGTTACGCTTGTGCGCGATGCGACTGCCGCGTTCTCCAAGGAAATGATGCATGCCGCCCATGAGCTGAACGGCCCGACGTTCGCTCACGAAATCCTGACAGCAGCCGAAGTTGGCATGGCCCTTAATTCCAGTGCTGGCGCCTGAGATGAAGGAGGTATGACATGACACTCACAGGAAATTTGCTCGTTGGCGCCCAGGAAGTTCCGGCAAGCGCTGGATCGATGAAAGCACTAAACCCTGCAACCAATACCGAGATTGAACCGTCATTCGCGTTTGGTGGCGCAGCGGAAGTCGACCG
>NZ_JAFMPV010000052.1:0-5042 GCF_049132105.1 Pseudomonas sp. NFX15 | reverse complement strand
GCTACAGGTTGTTTAACTACCTTCAGTGTTAAACGACCTCCAACCGAACCTTGTGTTGGTTCAACAACTGCGCCAGCGCCGGGGAAGGCTGCTGGTCGGTGACCAGGCAATCGACCAGGCTGATCGGTCCCAGGCGAATCATGGCGTTGCGCCCGAATTTGCTGGAGTCGGCCGCCAGGATCACTTGCCGGGCGTTGGCAATGATCGCCTGGGACACCCGCACTTCCTGGTAATCGAAGTCCAGCAGGCTGCCGTCTTCATCGATACCGCTGATGCCGACCAGGGCGAAATCGACCTTGAACTGGTTGATGAAGTCGACACTGGCCTGGCCGACCACGCCGCCATCGCGCCGCACATTGCCACCGGTCAGCAGCACGTCGAAATCGTCCTTGGCGCTGAGCATCGATGCCACGTGCAGGTTGTTGGTGATGATCTTCAGGTGACTGTGATTGAGCAGTGCCCGGGCGATGGATTCGGTGGTGGTGCCAATGTTGATGAACAACGAAGCATGGTCGGGAATCTGCGCGGCAATGGCTTCGCCGATGCGCTGCTTTTCATCGCGCATCTGATCGGCGCGCATGGCGTAGGCGGTGTTTTCGACACTGGAGTCGTAGGCGGCGCCGCCGTGGTAGCGACGCAGCAAATTGGCTTCCGCGAGCTGATTGATATCGCGGCGAATGGTCTGCGGGGTCACTACGAACAGCGTGGCCATTTCCTCGATGCTGACATAGCCGCGTTCGCGAACCAGTTCGAGGATTTGCTGCTGGCGGGGAGGCAGATTCATGGGGCGTCCTTGGGGCTGCCGTGCAAAATTTGCCCATGATGCCGCAGGAATCTGCTCCCTGCTAGTTACATGCAGATACGGTCGGCTGTTGGCTTACTCCGCCGCGTCTTCTGCCGCCCAGTCACGGGTGCGGCTGACGGCTTTTTTCCAGCCGGCGTAGAGTTTTTCCTTTGCCGTTTCGTCGAGTGTCGGTTCGAACTGGCGCTCGATCACAGCCTTGCCGCGCAACTCTTCCAGGCTGCCCCAGAAGCCACATGCCAGGCCTGCCAGGTAAGCGGCGCCGAGCGCGGTCGTCTCGCGCATTTGCGGGCGCTCGACCTGGGTGCCGAGGATGTCGGCCTGGAACTGCATCAGGAAGTTGTTGGCCACCGCACCGCCGTCCACGCGCAGGGCCTTGAGGCGTTCGCCAGAATCCTGCTGCATCGCATCGAGCACGTCGCGGGTCTGGTAGGCGATCGACTCCAGCGCCGCACGAATGATGTGATCCACGCGCACGCCGCGGGTCAGGCCGAACAAGGCGCCACGGGCATACGGGTCCCAATAGGGCGCGCCCAGACCGGTGAAGGCGGGCACCAGGTACACGCCGTTGCTGTCCTTGACCTTGTTGGCAAAGTATTCGGTGTCGTGGGCGTCGTTGATGATCTTCAGCTCGTCACGCAGCCATTGCACGGTGGAACCGCCGTTGAACACGGCGCCTTCCAGCGCGTACGCCACTTCGCCGCGAGGGCCGCAGGCGATGGTGGTGAGCATGCCGTGCTGGGATTTCACCGCTTTGTCGCCGGTGTTCATCAGCAGGAAGCAGCCGGTGCCGTAAGTGTTTTTCGCCTGGCCTGGCTCGACGCACATCTGGCCGAACAGCGCGGCTTGCTGGTCACCGGCAATGCCGCCGATGGCGATGCCGCTCTTGGTGTGGCCGTAGATTTGCGAGGAGGATTTAACTTCGGGGAGCATCTCGCGCGGGATGTCGAGGACTTCCAGCATCTTCGCGTCCCACTCCAGGGTGTGGATATTGAAGAGCATGGTGCGCGAGGCGTTGGTGTAGTCGGTGACATGCACCTTGCCGCCAGTAAATTTCCAGATCAGCCAGCTGTCGACGGTGCCGAACAGCAACTCACCGTTGCGTGCGCGTTCGCGGCTGCCTTCGACGTTGTCGAGGATCCACTTGAGCTTGGTGCCGGAGAAATACGGGTCGGTGACCAGGCCGGTGGTGTCGCTGATGTATTGCTCGTGACCGTCCCGCTTGAGCTGCTGGCAGATCTCGGTGCTGCGTCGGCACTGCCAGACGATGGCATTGTAAATCGGGCGGCCGGTGTTCTTGTCCCACACGACGGTGGTTTCACGCTGGTTGGTGATGCCGATCGCGGCCACCTGGTCGTGGTGCAGGCCGGCTTGCGCCAGGGCCTCGACCATCACGGCGCTTTGTGTGGCGAAGATTTCCATCGGGTCGTGCTCGACCCAGCCGGCTTGCGGGTAATGCTGGGCGAACTCCCGTTGGGCAGTGCAAACCACGTTCGCGTCGCGGTCGAAAATGATCGCGCGGGAGCTGGTCGTACCCTGATCGAGGGCAATGATGTAGTTCTTATTCTGTGTGTCGGTCATGTCGATTGCCTTGGACGAAATAAGGGAGTGAGGTCTGGCGCGTGATCAAGGGGCAGGGGGCACGCGCCAACGGTATCAAGAAGTTCTGGGTTTGCCGTCAATGGCTGCCGTTGCATCCTTTGTAGCAGGAACGGCGCTGGGCAGGTGGCGGGCAATCAACCCACGGTAGGCCGCAGCGCCGAGGCAGGCACCGACAATCGGTGCGAAAACAGGAATCAGGAAGTACGGAATATTGCGTCCGCCGGTGAGGGAAATTTCACCCCAGCCAGCGAAGAAAGTCATCAGCTTGGGCCCGAAATCCCGCGCCGGGTTCATGGCAAAACCGGTGAGCGGTCCCATCGAGCTGCCGATCACGGCAATCAGCAAGCCGATCAGCAGCGGGGCCAACGGGCCTTTGGGCAGGCCATTGTTGTCGTCGGTCAGGGACATGATCACGCCCATCAGGATCGCCGTGATGATCACCTCCACCAGAAACGCCTGGGCCGTGGTCAGCACCGGATTGGGGAAGGTCGAGAACACAGAGGCCAATTCCAGACTGGCCTGGGTGCCACGAACCAGGTGGTGCGTTTGTTCGAATTCGAAGAACAGATTGCTGTACAGCGTGTAAACCAACAATGCGCCACAGAAGGCGCCCGCCACTTGGGCAAGTACGTAGAAAGGCAGTTTACGTTTTTCGAAGTCGGCGAAAATGCTCAAGGCAATGCTGACGGCAGGGTTCAGGTGAGCGCCGGAAACCCCGGCGGTCAGGTAGATCGCCATGCTCACGCCGACGCCCCAGATAATGCTGATTTCCCATAAGCCAAAACTGGCACCCGCGACTTTGAGCGCGGCAACGCAGCCTGTGCCAAAAAAGATCAGCAGCGCCGTCCCTAGGAATTCAGCCATGCATTGGCTCGAAAGCGACGGTTGTTGCAAAGCAGTAGTCATTGAAACCTCAATTTTTTTGTTGTCTGGCGCTTTCTTTCCATCACGGTCAAAGCGCGTTTTTCGCCGAGGGGGATCCCCATCCTGGTCCTCGGATTACTGCTGGGTGCAACGGTAGGATAATTCGTACAGTTTCAGAAACGAAAAAATATAGACAAGAAACACTGCTGTCAAAGGTCGAAAGTGAACTGTCGGTCATAAATAAACTATTCGTCGCATGAATGAACGAGTCATCAGGGAATGGGGTGACCAAGCAATGGCGTTACGGATACGCGCTGAGCTGAAGCCTTTTAACGATCAATGTCCTAGAATCCGCCGCAGTATTTTTCTTCTGCTGCCCAGTCTGGAGCTGCCATGACCCCCGCATTGGATTTGTTGAAAAAGGTTCGGGCCGAACATCACGTACACAGTTATGAACATGACCCGAAGGCCGCGTCCTACGGGTTGGAGGCGGCAGAAAAACTCGGGCTCGATCCGGCGCAGGTGTTCAAGACGTTGCTGGCGGCCAGTGAAAAAGGCGAGTTGCTGGTGGCGGTGGTGCCGGTCGTTGGCAGCCTGGACTTGAAAGGCCTGGCCCACGCGGCCGGTGTGAAAAAGGTCGAAATGGCCGATCCGGCGGCGGCGCAGCGTTCCACGGGCTACCTGTTGGGCGGGATCAGCCCGTTAGGGCAAAAGAAGCGCTTGCGTACCTTCATCGACAATTCGGCCCAGCCTTTTGCCAGCATTTTTGTCAGTGCCGGTCGCCGGGGGTTGGAAGTTGAACTGGCACCCGCCGTGTTGGCTGAACATACCCAGGCGAAGTTTGCCGACATCGGCCGCGCTTGAGGGCTGTATGGGGAAAATCCATCGGTTCTGTCACTGGTGTCGGCCTGGCCTGCGTTGCATGCTCGGCGACCAGACAACGGGAGACGGTTATGCAACTTGAGTTTCATCAGGTCGACGCGTTCAGCAATCAGCCCTTCAGTGGCAACCCGGCGATGGTCTACCGGCTCGACACCTGGCTCGCCGATGATTTGATGCAAAAGATCGCCGCCGAACACAACCTCGCCGAAACGGCGTTTGTCGTGCGCGAAGGGCAGGGCTGGCACATTCGCTGGTTTACCCCGACCACCGAAGTGCCCTTGTGCGGTCACGCCACGCTGGCCAGTGCCCATGTGTTGTTCGAGGTCTATAAAGAGCCAGTCGAGCGACTGGATTTCGCCTGCCAGTCCGGCGCGCTGAGCGTGACCCGTGAGGGTGGGCGGTTGTGGCTGGATTTTCCAGTCATCGTGCCAACGCCCGTGGATGACACACTGGCTGTGGAGCAGGCACTGGGCGTGAAAGCCCAGCAAGTGCTGGGTTCGAACGAACTGTTCGTGGTGCTGGAGTCCGAGCAGGCTGTGCTCGATTGCAAACCGGACATGGCCGCCCTGGCGAAACTGCCGTGGCTGGGCGCCATCGTGACGGCGCCCGGTAACCGGCACGATTTCGTCTCGCGCTATTTCGCACCGGCCATCGGTATCAATGAAGACCCGGTGACCGGATCGACCCACTGCCTGCTGATTCCGTATTGGGCCAAGCGTTTGGACACGTCGAGCCTGACGGCTTTTCAGCGTTCGGCGCGGGGTGGGGAGTTGTTCTGTCGGCTGGAAGGGGAACGGGTGAAGATAGGTGGGAATGCGACACTGGTTGCGCGTGGAACGCTGGTGCTGGGCTAACGCAAACCCACTGTAGGAGCGAGCCTGCTCGCGATGGC
>NZ_JAFMPV010000051.1:0-6778 GCF_049132105.1 Pseudomonas sp. NFX15 | reverse complement strand
GTACTTCATTTCCACGACCAAGCGCACAGCTTCCGCCTTCTCTTCGGCAGTAACGATCCGAAATCCCATGATGCTTCCTTAGGCTGATACTCCTACATCATGGTCCATAAATATTGAGCCACAACAGCTTGCCAGCGAAGAAGTCACCTGATCCGGCATCATCATTGCCTGACACACCGCCTTCGCGGGCAAGCCCGCTCCTACAGGGGATCGCGTAGTCGCAAACACCACATGACCTTGTAGGAGCTGGCTTGCCAGCGAAGAGGCCACCTGATCCGGCATCATCATTGCCTGACACACCGCCTTCGCGGGCAAGCCCGCTCCTACAGGGGTTGGTTCAAGACAACACTTCAACCACCGGCATTTTCCAACGTTGATCGACCACCTGCTGACCCGGCCCATACAGCCGCAGGATCAGGGTGAACGCCCCGCTTGCCGGGGTCGGCAACCAGTTGTTTTGCTCAGGCGGCGCGGTGTCCTGCAGGATCAAGGTCAACCCGCCGTCCGCATCCTTCTGCAACTGATCGCGGCTGCTCAGGCAGTAGCGGTTGATCGTGTTGGCCACCAGTTGCCGGTCCGGCAAGTCATACAAGGTCAGCGACCAGAACTCGCTGGCTGGCGGCAATTGCCCCGGCGCGAAATGCAGGCGATAGCTGCGCCCGCCCTGCAACGGCTGGCCTTGGCTATCCAGGCGAGCGCCGGTGTAGAACGCCTCTTCCACGCTGTTGCCGTAAATGCCGACACTCGCCGCGACGGCGCGGTTGAGGTAGTTGCCGTTCAGTGCTTGGCGAGTACCGAACAGGCCCAGGGTGGTGCGCACCTGGCTCACGGCCGTTTGCAATTGCAACTGGGCATCCTGGATCCCGGCAAGCAGCGCCTGGCGCGTGGCCTCCGGTAACGTCGCCGGGTCGAACGCTTGACCGGGCACGATGCCGATGCGGGCAAAGCGTTCGCGCAAGACTTGTTCGGACGGTTGCGTCGGGCACAGGCTGAGGATTTGGTTCAACGCGGGAATAAATTCCAGTCCCAAGCCTGTCTTGCTGTCCCAGGGTTGCCAGGCAATCGCCGGCGCCGCCACGGGCGCTGGGCTGCCGGTGTATTCATGCAACGAGCGCAACCCGTATTCGCGCTGCAAGGCGCGCACCGCCGGCAAGTCCGCGGCGTTTTTCAGGCCCGTGCGCCCGAGCAGCATGACGATTTCGGTTTCACTGCGCAGTACGGCCTTGACGCCATCCGGGACCTCGCCTTCCCAGCCGGGTCCGGCGATCAGGTAATTGCCCGCATCGCGACCGGTGCTGAGCACGCCGACATAGGCAAAGTTGTGGGTGTACTGGTCGACCAGTTGCATGACGTAATAACGGTCGGCCGGCACGGCTGGCACGCTCAACACCTGCGGTTCGCTGCGCAGGTCGAGCCAGGCCCAGGAATACGGTGTGTCGTTGTTCGGCGTGACGATGTCGCGGTTGTTCGGGGTGAACAACTCGCTGTAGTGACGGAAGCGATTGAAGCCGCCGACGTATTCCGGCGCCGCCGGGTTGAGCGCCTGTTTTTCCATGGTCTGGTAATGCATCAGCATCGGGTAGGCGTAGATCCACGCCTGCTGCGCAATGACCCGGGGATCATCGGAATCAGCCGCCAGCAACCACTGTGGAAACATCAGGCTTGCTCCCAATACACCCATGCCGCCCAATACGCGGCGTCGGCTGAATATCAGGTTCATGATTCGATCCTTGCAATCGTTGGCAATTGATAACTCCCATCCAGCGCCGCGCCCTTGGGCAGGTACAGGCGCAACAGCAGATTGAACGGCCCGGTCGGTGTCGGCAGCCAGTTGCCCGGCGGCGCCGTCTTCGGTGTATCGGTTTGCAGGATCAAGGTCAAGCCACCATCGGCGTCGTATTGCAAACCGGGGCTGCGGTCGCCCAACGCGTAACGCTGGATCGGGTTGGCCACGAGCAGTTGGGTTTTACCGTCGTACAGGGTCAGCGACCAGAACGCATTCACCGGCGGCAACTGCCCGGCAGCGAAATGCAGGCGATAGGCATGCTGGCCGCTGAGCATCTGCCCTTCGGCGTCGTGCAGCGCCATCGGGTACAACGCCTCTACGGCATCGTTGGCGTAGATGTAGCGCCAGGCGACGGCGGCACGGGTCAGGTCGTCGTCGCCGAACTTGCCGACGTTGGACGGTGACGGCAACCAGCCCTGCCGCTCCACCGACAATTGGCTGGATGCTGCGCGCACCTGCTCGCGACCGGCTTCGGCGCCTTGGGCGACGGCATCGCTGACGTGCGCAGGCGGTTGGAATTCGACGCCGGGCTTCACGCCGATGGCGGCGAAACGGGCGAGTTTTTTCTGCTCGGACTCCGTCCATTGATGCAGCGGTGCCAACGCGTTGAAGGTGGTGAACAGCGCCTGCGCCGCTCCTTGCCGGGTGTCCTGGTAGGCAGGCAGTTGCAACGCGGGCAACGGCTCGGGCACCGCATGGCCGAGTATTTTTGACAACGGTTGCAAGGCATAGCCTGTCAGCACTTGCGCGGCATCCTTCAAATCCGCTTCGCCCTTGACCTCGGTGCGCCCCAACAGGAACACCAGTCGGCTTGGCGAATGGATGACCCCGCTGATGCCCGGCGGCACGTCGCCCTGCCAATCCGGCCCGGCGATCAGGTAGCGGCCGGCCTTTTCACCGGTGGCGCGGGTGCCGATGTAGTCGAGGTTGTCGGTGCGCAGGTCGACCAGTTGAAAGCTGTAGTAGCGATCACGCACGGCTGGCACGTCCAGCACCACAGGTTCGCTGCGCAGGTCGAGCAAGGCGCGGGAGTAGAAGGTGTCGTTGTTGGGCGACACCACTTTGTTATCTTGCGGCCCCAGCAAACGCGGCTCGCTGTAGAGCCGGTTGAATGGCAACCGGGCGGCAATGGCGCTGAGCACCTTGTCGTGTTCGGCCGTGGCGAAGGCGAACACGTAGGCCTCTTGCGCCATGGCCTTGGCTTGCTGTGGATCGAGGGGTGCGGCGTGAGCAGTGCCCAGGGTCGTGCCCAGGGCCAGAGCGGATATCCAGTTGCGCATGGCAGGTCTCCTGTCAGATAAACATCCACACACCGGCCCCTGTGGGAGCGGGTTTGTCCGCTCCCACAGGGGCCGGAGTGTGGTGTCGAGAAAATTACTTCGCCCAGCGCCGCAGGTCCGACGGCGTGTAGTCGTCGGTCTTGGCGGCGAAGCCCACCCGCATCGGTTCGGTCTCTTCGTTGGCCAGGCCACCGGCGTAGTAGCGGCCGGAAATCAGGTCATAGGAGGTTTCCAGCACGTTGTAGGTGAAGCCGTGATCGTATTGCTGGATCGCGTGCAGTTCACCGCTGCGCCACAGTTCGCCGCGGCTGTCGTACTGGTCCGACTGTGCGATCTGCCAGCTGTCCTCGTCTATATAGAAACGACGTTTGGCGTAGAGGTGCCGGGCACCCGGCTTGAGGGTCGCTTCGACGACCCACACGCGGTGCTTCTCGTAGCGGGCCAGGTCCTGGTTGACGTGGTTGGGCTTGATCACGGCGTCGTACTTGAGGTCACGGCTGCCGATCTTGTAGCTGTTGTAAGGAATGAATAGCTCCTGCTTGCCCACCAGTTTCCAGTCGAAACGATCCGGCGCACCGTTGTAGCCGTCGATGTTGTCGGCGGTGATCAGGCCGTTGCTGTAACGCGCGCTGTTGTCGTAGGCGAGCATCGGTGCGCGACGTACGCGACGCTGGCCCGGCAGGTATTGCCAGGCCGAACGCGGCTCGGCGACCTGGTCGATCGGCTCATGCACCAGCACCGCTTCGCCGGACAGACGCGCCGGTTCCAGCACCCGGCTCTTGAACATGAACAGGATGTTCGAACCCGGTTCCAGCCCCCCCACGGTGTCGGCGAAGTTGATCAGCGACTGGTTGCGCACGTAACTGGTGGCACCGTTTTCGCGCACCAGCGCCGAGCTGCTGATGCGCTCGTAGCTGCCGCCGCGATAACGGGTCATGTGGTTCCACATTACCTCCAGCGCTACGGTCGGCAGTGGGAACGGAATGCCCTTGGCGTAGTCATGCAAACCGTTGCCGCCATCGGCCATGGTGGTTTTGGCGACGTTGTCGCGACTCGCCGCCAGCACATCCTTGGGCAGGTTGGCGCTGCGATGGGTCGGGTAGATATTCATCTTGTAGCTGTCGGGGAAACGCTTGAACAACGCGATTTGCCCAGGGCTGAGAAACTTCTCGTACTGCGCCAGGTTTTTCGCCGTGACCGTGTACAAGGGTTTTTCGGCGGCATACGGGTCGCTGTAGCCGCCCTTGCTGTCGACAGTGCCGGCGTTGCTCGCCAGGCCACCGGTCCAGGCCGGAATACTGCCGTCGGCATTGGCCGCCATTTCCGAACCCATGGGGGTCAGGGTCTTGCCCAGTGGGGCCGGGTCGGTGCCTTTGGCCTGGGCCAGGCCGACGGTGCAGGCCAGGGCCAGCACGCACAATTGCATACGCATAACGGTTCTCCTTAGAAGTCTGCCTTGAAGCTGACGGATGCGAAGTCGCGGTCGTCGAGGGTGCTGTAGTCGTTGGAACCGAAGAACGCGTTGTAAGCCAGTTCCACGCTGTAATCGTTCATGTAGACGCCGGTCAGGCTCAGGCCCAGGGCCTGTTGGCCTTCCTGGAACGGCCCTTGCGGGTCGTAGGAATAGCCCTTGACGTCGTGTCGCCAGTTGACCGCCGGAATCAGGTTGATGCCCGGCAGCACGTCGCTGTATTCGAGGCTGGCACGCAGGCGATAACCCCACGACCAGTCGGTGGCAAAGCCCTTGTCGGTGCAGTACTGGTTGGTGACGCCGGAGGCCATGGTGTTGCACAGCGTGCCGTTGCGTGGTGCGCTGCGACCGAACGCGGCATTGCGGCCCAGGCGCTCGTCGCCCAGATCGTCGATGTGCACGACCCCTGCTTCACCGAACAGGCTCAGGCGCGTGGCACCCAGCACGTTGTCGATGGCCTGGGTGGCCGAGCCGGTCATCTGCCAGACACCCTTGCGCTCCCACGCGTCGAACTGGCTGCCATTGGTGGTGCTGAAGCCTTGCGGCAAATCCACCCAGGAACTGCCGCCCGGCCCGGAGATCACCGCGACGTTGACGTCGGGCGCGTTGATGGCAATCGGCATGTTCGGGCGATAGCTCAGCTCGCCGGCCAGGGAAATCCCGGTGACCGGCTCGACGCCGTTGAGGCTGACGCCGTACAGGTGAATGTTTTCCGGGAAGGCCGCCGCATAACTCGGCGCCTGGATGCCACCGGGGAAGGTACCGGGCAAGGACGTGTTCCGGGCATCGATGGTGAAATACGGCAGGCGCGAGTGGTAGTTGATGTAGTAGATCGCCGCTTCCGCATCGTTCAGCGCCGGGATCATCTGGCGCAGGGCAAAGCCGAACTGGCCGTTGTCCGACGGCGATTCGTTGCCCCGGGAGGTGGCGTACAAACCGGCGGCCTGCATCTGTTGATCGGTCTGCACCTGGCTCAGGTACAGTGGCCCGCAACCGGGCTGGATCACGTCACTGCTGGCGAAGAAGGTGCCGCAACCGTCGAGAGCACTGGGGCGCCAGTTGTACTGGTAGAAACCTTCAAGGTTGGTGGTATCGCTCAGGCCGAAGCTGAAGGAGACCATCTCTACCGGTAACTGGCCTTCCTTGATCTCCACGCCAGGGCGGTTGAACGCCGAGATGTCCAGCGGGTTGATCACGTTGATGCCGTTCTGGATCAGCAGCGCTTCCCCCCAGGACAACACCTGGTTGCCGACCTTCACGTTCAACGGATGATCGGCCACCTGGAAGTCTTTCCAGACGTAGGCGTCGAGCACCTGGAAGCCCTGGAACTTGGACAGGTCGTTCCAGCCCGAATCATCGAAATCCTTGAAGCGACCATTGCCGGTTTCATAGGCATGGTCGTACCAGTATTTGAAGCGGATGAACGCGCCCTGGCCCTGGCCATCGAGGCTGAAATCGGTGAGCCCCTTGAACAGCTGCGAAATCGGGTCGCCCTTCTCGAAGTTCAGCCGGTTGTCGTCGGCACTGACGCTGGTGCCATTGGCATTTTTGCCCTGGGCCTGCAAGGCATTGGCGCGGGTCATCAGGCTTTTGTCGGGGTTTTGCGTTGACCAACTACTGCCCAGGCTCAGGCTGGTCTTGGTGGTCAGGCTCCAGTCTTCGTTGACGTCAAATGTGGTGGCATAGGTAGGCCCCGTGAGTACAGCAAAAATCGCCAGCGCAAGCGGTTGCGGGCGGATATGGCCAAGCCGGTGAAGCCGCGGTCGGGCTCCGGCAGTGGCCGAGCGTTTTTTTATCATTATTAGGCTCCGGTCAGGTTTGCTCAGCCCGGACACGGTGCCCAACTATCGACGGCGACACGCAAGCGATGGCCGACAAAAAATAATCATGGGGGTCAGGCAGTACCTGATTTGAAAGCACTTGGGGGAGCCTGCTCGCGAAGTGGCCGGCAGATCCAACATTGATGCTGGCTGGCAGGTCGCTTTCGCTGGCAAGCCAGCTCCTACAGGGGATTGGGGGCAGACGCGGATACCGTGCACACCGCTAACCTTGTAGGAGCTGGCTTGCCAGCGAAGAGGCCGGTACATCCAACTTTGATGCATGCAGGCAGGCCGCCTTCGCTGGCAAGCCAGCTCCTATGTATGGACTCGCCCCCACTGTCTACCCGCTTTTGAAAAACCGCTGCCCCGTTGCATCTATGTATTAGGCCTATTCGTGGAAGCCGTCTTCGGCTTCTGGCCA
>NZ_JAFMPV010000050.1:0-7860 GCF_049132105.1 Pseudomonas sp. NFX15 | reverse complement strand
CAGTGAAACGATGCATCGCCGATGGTAGTGTGGGGTTTCCCCATGTGAGAGTAGGTCATCGTCAAGATTAAATTCCAAAACCCCAATTGCGAAAGCAGTTGGGGTTTTGTTTTTGTCCGCAGGAAAGCCAGTTACTGCCCTAACCGCTCCTGGATGTGCTTTAAGGGTTCCAGCGAGACACAGATAAAACCATCAAGCGGTCGATTGAGTTCCTCCACCAGCAAGATGGTTGCCCCCGTCGACAGGGCACACATCAACAACACCACGACAATGGTGCCGTTGCGCGGTGCGAACAGACCGAACGAGCCGAAGATAATGGCCAACCACGACACCAGGATCACCAGCATCACCGGTGGGATCGATTGGTTGGCTTGCAGTAGGGTCAGCCAGCGGACGGCAAACACGGTGTCCATGTCCTGCAATGCCGTTGCTTTGAGTGCGCGTTGATCATCGTTGCCCGGAGAAAGCGATTCGACTTGGCGCTGCAGCCCTTCGGAGCGACGGATGACTTCGGGGCTGTCGAGTTTTGCGATCTGAGCCTGATCGCGGGTCGCGAGCACTTGGGTGACTTCGGCGTAGTTGTGTTTGAGTTCGGTGCGGATGCCCTGGGTGTCGGTGCCGTAGCGTGCCAGCACACGATCGAATTGAACCACTTTCGCCGCCGCGCCCTCCAGTTCGGCATTGGCCGTATCGAAGGTGCTTTTGGCTGATGACACGAGCAGGCCGAGGACCAGTGCCGACATCGTAGCAATCAGCCCGGTGGCCAATTTCACCACCGCCACGGAGTCGTCACTCAGGTGATGGCTCGGCAATCGCGCCCGCACGTACGATCCCACTAGCGCGCTGCCGAACAGAAAGGCGAAGACGACGAGGGCGATCACCACATCATTCAACTTCGACCTCCAGTGTTGGTTTTCGCAAGGGTCGATCTATTGGTACTTGATCACGATCCCTTTGAGTTTGCGCCCCTCGATGGCCCTCACGTCGCGGGCCCAGAGTGGTCCGTTGGCATAGGCGCCGACCGCCTGAATGTGGTCATAGACGACCACCACTGCATCACCGCCGAGTTTGGCGGACTCTTCCCGCAGCTTTTGTTCGACTTCGGCAATCGGCGGGGCAGGGTCGACCGTGGCGTCGATCAGCACTTCACCCAGGCGTACATGCGGACGCAGGGGTTCGGAGCGCAGCACGACGACTTCGTCGGGGGAGGTGGGTGCCGGATGTTCTACGCCGACATAAGCGGTGGTTTGTGCATTGACACTGGCGCAGCCATTAAGGGTAAGCAGGCCAGCGATCAATCCACCTGCCAGTAGCACGAGTTTGAAACGAGTAGTCCAGGATGCGTCTTGGGCCAACATAGGGGGTCCTCCTCGGCTACGCAGCTATCCATGTGGCTAGTTGACGGTAGCAGACAGGCCGGGAGTTGCCAGAAAGCCCAATCTATTCAGGTTGGGCTTTTTTTGTGCCTGGAAGGCTGTCGATCGAGAAACGGCGCTCACTGGTCCTTTTCGCAATTGACCATCCATGCCACGCCAAAATGATCGACCAGCATGCCGAAGCGCGCGGCCCAGAAGGTAGCCTCCAGCGGCATTTGCACAGTGCCGCCTTCGGCCAGTGCATTGAAGACCCTGTCGGCCTCGGCAATGCTGTCGACGTTAAGAGAAATTGAGCAGGCACTCATGTTATTGACGGGGCGATCCGGTGTGGTGTCCGACCCCATGATCGCCTGATCGCCCACGATCAGGCGGGTATGGATGATCAGGTTCTGCAGATCCTTGGGGACGTGCTCGGCGGCAGGCGTTTCGCCGAAGGTCAGCATGGCTTCGATTTGGCCTTTCAGGCATTGCTCATAGAACGTGAAAGCGGCTTTGCAGTCGCCGTTGAAGATAAGGTAGGGATTGATTTTCATGCTCGGCTCCAGGTGCTCAAGTACACACATCGGTTTGGACGCCGGGCTAGTCGGCGAATTCCGATTATGTCGAGCCGACAAGCAAAGCGCTAAATCTTCGCCGGAGCATGTGTTTCTTTAGATGTTTTTTCGATAGGCCGAGCGAGGCTTATCGCTTCTGGCACACGCCGTGGCGCCATCACGCGCTCTATGGCGCCGCTGACCATGCTTTCCAGCAGTTCCTCGCGTTCCTGCTCGTCCAGCACGTGTGGTGTCAACCAGCTAGGTGCGCTGTTGAGGAGGGCACCAATCGCATGCCCGGCCGCAAGAAGGCCCTGCTCACTGAAACGGGATTTTGCGCCAAGCATCTTCAGCAGTGTGCGTTCGTATTGCTCGCGCAATTGTTGAACCCGAGCCTGCTGCTCTTCGTTCAGGCAGCCGCTGTCGCGTTCTACCAGACGGAAATGCCAGGGCATCTCCCGATGCAGGTTCAGGTGCGCTCGGATCAGGCTGTTGAGCTTGTCACGTTTGCCCGGGGCTTTTTGCTGGATGCGCCCCAAGGTGGCCAGCAGCTCTTCGTAGAACTCTTCGATCAGGTCGAGCAGCAGGTGCTGTTTGCTCGGGTAATGGTGATACAGCGAGCCTGGGGAGAGCCCCAGGCACGTCGCGAGCTCGCGCATGCCGACTTGGCCGAACCCCTTACAGGCAAACAGCTCCAGGACCTTGTCCCGGTACTCGGCAAAGCGCGAACAACGCTCAGGCATAGGCATGGAAGCCGCGCCCCGTTTTGCGTCCGAGGTAACCGGCCGCGACCATCTCCTTGAGCAGTGGTGCCGGGCGATATTTGCTGTCGTTGAAACCGTCGTAGAAGGCTTCGAGGATCGACAACAGGGTATCCAGGCCAATCAGGTCGGCCAATGCCAACGGGCCGATAGGCTGATTGCAGCCCAGGCGCATGCCGGCGTCGATGTCTTCGGCGCTGGCCAGGCCTTCCTGGAACACCAGGATCGCTTCGTTGATCATCGGCACCAGGATCCGGTTGACCACGAAGCCCGGGCGGTTGCCGGCGGTGATCGCGGTTTTGCCGAGGGTGGTCGCCATGTCCAGCGCCAGTTGGTGGGTCGCGTCAGTGGTTTGCAGGCCACGGATGACTTCGATCAGGCCCATCACCGGTACCGGGTTGAAGAAGTGCAGACCGATGAAACGCTCAGGCTGGCTGACACTGGCAGCCAGTTGGGTGATCGACAGCGACGAAGTATTGGACGCAATCACGCATTGGTTGCTGACCTGCGCGGCGATCTGTTGCAGCACACGCAGTTTCAACTCAAGGTTTTCGGTGGCCGCTTCGATCACCAGTTGCACGTCGCGCAGGCTGCTGTAATCGGTGCTGGTTTGGATCTTGGCGAGTGCGGCCTGTTTTTGTGCCTGGGTCAGGGTCTCCTTGGCGACTTGTCGATCAAGGTTTTTACCGACCGTTGCGACGGCTTTTTGCAGCGCGCTGTCGGAAATGTCGATCAGGGTCACATTAAAACCGGCCATGGCACACACTTGCGCAATGCCGTTGCCCATGGTGCCCGCACCGATCACCCCGATGTTTTGCAGATTCATCTTCCCATCCTTCGATCAAACCCTGCGATACCTTGGCGACGACTGTGGCCGAAGGCGTACTATTGCCGCGAGTCTAGGGCCGGCAGGGCGCTTGTCCTATGCCAAAACTGTTCAACGGCACTGATGTTTTTTGCCATTCGGGTGATGAGAGAGAAACGTACCAATGCGGGAAAAGGACTCGGTTGCCGCCTATTTCGTACAGGCAATGATCCATGGGCTGAGGGATGACCCGCAGCGCGTGACGGCCGTGCTTGAACAGGCGGGCGTTGATCCGGCGGTCATGCACCAACCCACGGCACGGGTGCCGGCCAACGCGTTTGCGACGTTGTGGCTGATTCAGATCCGCGAGCTCGACGACGAATTTTTCGGGCTCGATTCCCACGGCATGCCGCCGGGCAGTTTCGCCCTGATCTGCCGGGCGTTGATCCAGGAGCCCGATCTGCACAAGGCCATGCGCCAGTGCCTGGCCAACTTCGGGTTGTTCCTGCGCGACTTTCGAGGCTCGCTGGCGGTGCGTGGCAAGCGCGCGGTCATTAGCCTGCAAACCCGTTCGACCGACGAGGCGGCCAGCCGTTTTGGCGAAGAAACCTTCCTGGTATTGATGATCAGTCTGTTGTGCTGGCTGGGTGGCCGACGTATTCCGATTGATCGTGCCGACTTTCGTCATTCGCGCCTGTCATTGGCTGACGACCGACTGCTCTGGGGCCCCAACCTGACCTTTGGTGCCGAGCGCACCGAAATCGAATTTGCCAGTCACTTCCTGCGCTTGCCGGTGGTTCAGGACCTGGCATCGTTGAAAGTGTTTCTGCGCACCGCACCACAATGGCTGGTGATCCGCTTCCGCAATCAGCATGGCCTGGCCGCCCAGGTTCACCAGCGCTTGCGCGGCAGTCATTACAGCGACTGGCCGACGCTGCAGGCCTTTGCCCTGGAACAGCACCTGAGCCCCAGCACCTTCCGCCGCAAGCTGGAACGTGAAGGTTGTTCCTACCAGGAGATCAAGGACGAAGTACGGCGCGGCGTGGCCTTCGAACAACTGCGCCAGAGTGAGGCGAGCATCAGTGATATCGCCGAGCAACTGGGCTTCCAGGAGCCCAGCGCCTTCCATCGGGCGTTCAAGAAGTGGACCGGAGAAAGTCCGGGGCGCTATCGGGCGCGGTATCAGGGCGACGCTCAGGAATCCTGCGAGCCCTGAACCCCTGCCGGCCCGGCCACCTGATGGGGGCTGGCTTTCATCAAGCCATCGAGGGCCTGACGATACTGATTGCCACCCAGGCTCATGCTGTTGTTATGGGTGCCGCCAGGCACCAGAAGCAGGCGCTTGGGTTCATGCGCGGCATTGAACAGTTGCTGGCTGAAGCGTGCAGGCATGAAGGGGTCGGCCAGGCCGTGGACCACTAACAGCGGCATATCGATGTCGGCGATCTTGTCGATGGAATCGAACTTCTGCGACAACAGCCAGCGCACGGGCAGCCAGTTCACCGGTAGATTGTTGTTGGCCACTTCCGCCACCGCATCGCCCAGCGAGGTGAACGAGGACTCGATGACCAAACCGCGTACGGGCACCGGCATGTGCTGCTGTTTGGCCTGTGCGGCCAGGTCTGTCGCCAGGTCGATGGCCACGGCGCTGCCCAGTGAGTGACCGTAGATCAGGCGCTTGCTGGCGTCCGGCTGCATCTGCACAAAGCGCTCCCAGGCGACGTGTGCATCTTCATACACACTGGCTTCAGAGGGCAGCTCGCCTTTGCTCTGACCAAAGCCACGGTAGTCGATAGCCAGCACCGAAAAGCCCATGGCCCGCAATTGCTCGATGCGAAACGCCTGGCCCGTGAGGTTCCAGCGCACGCCGTGCAGGTAGAGGATGGACGGTGCATCGCGTCGAGCGGCCGGCCACCACCAGGCATGCAGGTTTTGCCCAACCTTGAAGCTGGCGGGCTGGATATCGAATTCCTGAACATCCGGCGGCAATCCGCGATACCAGCCCGCCGTGCCCGGCTCGATACGGAACAGCAACTCGCGTTCTTTGTATTTGAGCGCCCCGCAGCTCACCGGCAAGCCGATCAGCAACATGGACATGCACAGCCATGACAACCAGCGTCGGCGCAAGTGAGCGAGGAGGGAAGCAGACATCGGGTGGTCCAACGAAAACGTGAAGCACGGGTTTTAACAGATGTGCCCGTGCTTCAGGAGGTTTTTCCGACCATCGTTGAGGCGCAACGATTACAAATAGCTGCCTGACGATGTTGGCGTCGTATCAGTCCACGCGCAGGACAATCTTGCCAATGTGATCGCCCGCTTCCATCCGGGCATGGGCCTGCGCCGCTTCGTTGAGTGGGAAAACCTGATCGATCATCGGCAGGCAGCGCCCGGCGGCCAGCACTGGCCATACGTGTTCGCGCAGTTGTCGGGCGATGGCGGCTTTTTCCTCACCAGTCCGCGAGCGCAACAATGAGCCGGTGACGATGGCGCGTTTGGCCATGATCGCCAGCAAGTCGAGCTCCTTGGCGTGAGCGCCGCCGAGGAAGCCGAGCATCACCACACGACCTTCCATGGCCAGTGCCGCGACATTGTTGTTGAGGTACGAGCCGCCCATGATGTCGAGAATCACATTGACGCCCTGGCCCGCGGTTTTTTGCGCAATGACCTGCACAAAGTCCTGGTCACGATAATTGATCGCCTCGGCGCCCAGTTCGCGGATTACTGCGCATTTTTCCTCACTGCCGGCGGTAGCGAACGTTTGGATACCGAACTCACGACAGAGCATTAATGCGGTGGTGCCGATGCCGCTGGTGCCACCGTGGATCAACGCACGCTGACCCGTGCTTGCGCCGCCAAGGCCGAACAGGTTGGCCCAGACCGTGAAGTAGGTTTCCGGAATGGCTGCCGCCTTTAGCCAGTCCATGCCATCGGGGATCGGCAGCGCCTGTCCGGCCGGCACTACGCAATATTGCGCATAGCCGCCGCCGTTGGTCAGGGCGCAGACCTTGTCGCCCACTGCAAATTCGCTGACGCCTGCGCCAGTCGCCACCACCTCACCGGCCACTTCCAGCCCCGGGTTGGGGTTCATGCCGGGTTTCATCGGGTATTTGCCGGCCCGTTGCAGCGCGTCCGGCCGGTTGACGCCGGCGGCGTGCACGCGGATCAGGATTTCGCCGGCCCCTGCAACGGGCACCGGCACTTGGCGCGGTTGCAAGACGTCGGGGCCACCGGGCTCGGTGATTTCGATCAGGGTCATGGTCTGGGGCAATGTCATATCAAATACCTGTGGAGTGCTAAAGACAGGCCTTCAGCATAGCGAAGTTGCTGGAAGCATTAATGCAGCGATTACGCGTTAATCTGATGCGTAATTGCATCATAAGGAGCACGCCATGAATTGGGATGACGCCCGGGTATTTCTCGCGGTTTGCCGCGAATCGACATTGCGCGGCGCAGCGCGGGTGTTGGGCGTGGATCAGGCCACGGTCGGCCGGCGGATCACGGCGCTGGAAAAATCCCTGAGTGCGACCTTGTTCCTGCGCACCTCCGAAGGTTATGCGCTGACGGCGGTCGGTGAAGCGGCGCTCAAGGCGGTGGAGAAAATGGAGCATTCGGCGCTGGAGCTGGAACGCCAGATCCAGGGCCTGGACGATCGCTTGACCGGCACCGTGCGCGTCAGTACCACCGATTCACTGGCGATCGATTTCCTGATCCCGGCGATTGCCCGACTGCATCGACAACACCCGGATGTGCGGGTGCAACTGGACGCCACCACGCAGATTCTCAGCCTGGCAAAACGCGAAGCGGACATCGCCGTGCGCAACACCTGGCCGGACAACCCGGACCTGATCGCCCGGCGCATTGCCCGCTGGCCGGTGGGGTTGTTTGCCTCGCAAGCCTATGTTGACGCCCACGGCGTGCCGGAGCCCGGCTCGGCGTTTGCCGGGCATGACCTGGTGGTGTATCAACCGTACTTGCAGAGCCACAAGGACTTGACGCTGGTGTCGGAGCCGGTATCGCGCGGGCGGATTGTCGCCAGTCTGAGTTCCAGCTTGCTGGTGCGTCGCTCGATTGCCGAAGGGCTCGGGATCGGGGAAATCCCGCAGTACATCGGGGAGAAGGAAGGGCTGGTGAGGTTGTGGCCGGAGCGCTCGCGACCGTTGCTCTATGACATCTGGCTGGTGACCCACGCGGACTTGCGGCATACCGCCAGGGTCCGCGCGGTGATCGATGAGATTGTCGTGGGGTTCACCGGGACCAGTGAATAACCTGTAGATACTCTGTTCACGGTCAAGCTTTCGCGAGATGTTTTTCGCTGAAAAGCTTGGCCGTATCAAATTCTTTTCCAGAACGCATGCACGCCCATAACCCGGTCAGGTATTTGCGCA
>NZ_JAFMPV010000049.1:0-9396 GCF_049132105.1 Pseudomonas sp. NFX15 | reverse complement strand
TTTCCAATTTTGGCCAGAAGCCGAAGACGGCTTCCACGAATAGGCCTAATACATAGATGCAACGGGGCAGCGGTTTTTCAAAAGCGGGTAGACAGTGGGGGCGAGTCCATACATAGGAGCTGGCTTGTAGCGAAGGCGTCAGCGGCCTAGGCGCTGACCTTCAGGCCAACCAACCCGGCGATGATCAACGCGACACTCGCCAACCGTATCAGCGCCATGGATTCGCCAAACAAAATGATCCCGGCGATCACCGTGCCCACCGCGCCAACCCCGGTCCAGATCGCATACGCCGTACCCAGAGGCAATTCCTTCATGGCAAGGCCCAGCAAGCCAAGGCTGATGGCCATGGCCGCAACGGTCAACACGGTCGGGAGCGGGCGGGTGAAACCGTCGGTGTACTTGAGGCCGACGGCCCAGCCCACTTCGAACAGGCCGGCGAAAAACAGAATGATCCAGGACATGAAGACCTCCATCGTCTGACGGGGTCGTCCCCTGATTAATGACTCGATCGAGCCGCGAGGTCGTCCTCGCGAGGCGCAATATACTGCCCAGCATTAACCCGGGGATCAAGTTTTCGGATCAAGATCGCGGATCAAGATCGCGGATCAAGATCACAAATCAGTCAGCGGACTGTTGCGCTGCCATTTGCCGATCTTGCTTCTCGCTCATGCGGCGGAAATACGTCGAGAGCAATGCCCCGGAAATGTTGTGCCACACACTGAACAATGCGCTGGGTACTGCCGCCAGCGGCGAGAAGTGCGCACTGGCCAGGGCCGCACCCAACCCGGAGTTCTGCATGCCGACTTCCAGCGCCAGGGACTTGCGCTGGGCCAGGGGCAACTTGAACAGGCGTGCGGTGAAATAACCCAGCAAAAAGCCGAAGCTGTTGTGCAGCATGACCACGGCCATGATCAACAGGCCCGACTCGGCAATCTTCGCCTGGCTGGCGGCGACCACGGCGGCGACGATGATCACGATGCTCACCACCGAAACCAGCGGTAAAACCTCCACCGCATGGCGCACTTTGTCACCCAGCAGCCGTTGCGCGAGCACGCCCAGCACAATGGGCAACAACACCACTTGCAGGATTGACCAGAACAAGTCCGTGAACGATACCGGCAACCAGGCCGAGGCCAGCAACCAGATCAGCGCCGGGGTCAGCAACGGGGCGAGGAGGGTGGTGACGGCGGCGATGGCCACCGACAGCGCCAGGTCGCCGCGGGCCAGCCAGGTCATCACGTTGGACGATGTGCCGCTCGGGCAGCATCCGACCAGGATCACGCCGACGGCGATTTCCGGCGGCAAGTGGAACGCCTGGCAGAGCAACCACGCCACGCCGGGCATGATCACGAAATGTGCAACCACGCCCAGGGCCACGCGCCATGGATGGCGAGCGACTTCGGCGAAGTCTTCGAGTTTGAGAGTCAGGCCCATGCCGAACATCACAAGCCCCAGCAAGGGCACAATGGCGCCTTTGAGGCCGAGGAACCACGCCGGTTGCAGGAATGCCAGGACCGCGAAAATCAGGACCCAGTAAGCGAATGTGTTGCCGACAAAACGACTCAATGCAGCCAGTGCGCGCATGGCCTGATCCTTAATATTAGAAATACGAGGGATTATGTAGGAGCTGGCTTGCCAGCGAAGGCGTCGTTATGACCTGTGCATGGCTTGTCGGCCTCTTCGCTGGCAAGCCAGCTCCTACAGCTCACCGTTGGGTTAGATGCCCTGCGGCGTCTCTTCGCCACCCAATGCTTCAACCAGCGCCGGCAGGAAGTCGCCGAAGGTCAGCATCATCAGGGTGAAGCTGGCGTCCAGTTGGCCCAGGGCTTCGTCGCCGCCGTCCTGTTCCGCCTGGTCTTGCAGCAGGTCTTCGAACTTCAGGCGCTTGACCACCATTTTGTCGTCGAGGACGAACGACAGTTTGTCCTGCCAGGCCAGCGACAGCTGAGTGACCACTTTGCCGGTGCTCAGGTGCAACTGGATTTCTTCGCTGGTCAGGTCCTGGCGCTTGCAACGCACGATGCCGCCGTCTTCGTGGGTGTCGCGCAATTCGCACTCGTCCAGCACAAAGAAATCGTCCGCCGCTTTCTGCGTGGTGACCCACTCGGTCATCGTTGCCGTCGGGGACATTTTTACCGTCAGCGGACGCACCGGCAGGGTGCCGATCACTTCGCGCAGGGTCGACAGCAGGTCTTCGGCGCGTTTCGGGCTGGCCGAGTTGACCAGGATCAGTCCCTGTTTCGGCGCGATGGCGGCGAAGGTCGACGAGCGACGGATAAAGGCTCGCGGCAGGAAAGCCTGGATGATTTCATCCTTGATCTGGTCGCGTTCCTTCTTATAGACCTTGCGCATTTGCTCGGCCTCGATCTCTTCGACCTTTTCCTTGACCGCGTCACGCACGACGCTGCCCGGCAAAATACGTTCTTCCTTGCGCGCCGATACCAGCAGGAAGTCGCCGCTGACGTGCACCAGTGGCGCATCTTCGCCTTTGCCGAACGGCGCGACGAAACCGTAGGTGGTCAACTCCTGGCTTGCACAGGGGCGCGCCAGTTTGGTGGCCAGTGCAGTTTCCAACGCCTCGGCATCAACAGGCAGATCTTGGGTCAGGCGATAGATAAGCAGGTTTTTGAACCACATGGGGTGAGTCTCTCCTTTATACAAAGGGGGGCATTATTGTCTTCGCCGTGCCATAGGCCAACCTTTCTCTAAGCCTTTGGAAGGACTCGGAAAATTATTTTAAAAAGTGCTTGCCAGAGGTTGGGTCGCTCCGTAGAATGCGCGCCACACCGAAGCGAAGGGTGATTAGCTCAGCTGGGAGAGCGTCTGCCTTACAAGCAGAATGTCGGCGGTTCGATCCCGTCATCACCCACCATTCGTTTCAAGCGTTTAGCGCAGCGGTAGTTCAGTCGGTTAGAATACCGGCCTGTCACGCCGGGGGTCGCGGGTTCGAGTCCCGTCCGCTGCGCCATATTCGGTCACCTGGAACACTGAACGCCAGGTCACCACAGAAAGCCCGCCTTGTGCGGGCTTTTTGCTGGCTGGCGTTTGGCTTTGTACAGGAGCGAGCTTGCTCGCGAAGGTCGTGTACGATCACGCGCAAATCCAGATGCCCAGCGCTGGCCTAAGGTTTTTCGCGAGCAAGCTCGCTCCTACAGTCCGGCGTTGCGGCTGTGCCGGTAGTCGCTGACGGCCTCATACACGGCTTTGCGCAAGCGATTGATCCCGCCAATCGGGCGATGTGCCTCGATGCCGAACCAGGGATTGAACGACTGGTTGTCACACTGCAGGTTAAGCGCCGGTGTATCGAAATCCTGCGCCGGCACCTTGATTCGCGCCACCATTTCGAAAGGCGCATCGCTTTCACGCCACTCAATGCTAGTGTCTTCAATCGGCATATACCGGTTGGCGTCCTGCCGCTGGATTTGCAAGGCGAAACACGCAGGCATCCGGTCGGTCGACAGCTGTTGATACAGCGCGTTGCGCAGGAAATTCGGCAACTTACGATTTTGTTCCGGCAGATTGTAGGCCGGGCAACTATCCGGATCGGGAGTAACCCGGAATTTTGCGTTGGCGTCACCGAACTTGTAGGGCGATACCGAAAAATACGTCGTCTGGGTCGGGCTCGACGGGGCGGGGGACAGTGTCGCCAGCGCGATAAACAGGTGGCGAACGTGCCAACTGCGCGGGTCCCAGCCTGGGAAGAACGCCATCATTTTTTTGCCGTCGGCCTGGGCGGCGACGTTCTGACGGTATTCAGCGACATTACTGACAAAGAAGTTCGGGTGGCTGAACATCACAAAGTCCTGCTCGGCTCGTCCCGGCTGATCGTCCAACAGTTGTTTGCCCGGCACCTCGTATAGTTTGATCGCCATGCCCCGGGCGTCGCGGATGCTGTCGAACTGCGGGTAGGCATTGCCGTTGGACAGGCGCATCGTCGCTTGCCAGGTTTTCCCCGGTTCGCTGAACACACCCTGGCGCAGGTCGCTTGCCAGTTCCGGCAACACCTGAACTTCGGCTTTTACGCAACCGTGGGCCTTGGCATGGGCGTCGCGCAGGTATCGAGTGCTTTCACGGTGCTGATCGACGATGCGCACGGCGGTCTGGATGACGTCCTGGGTCATCGCCGCTTCCCCGTCGGGAATCAACTCCTGCGCCGAGACCGGCCCGCGATGCTGCCAGGCGAACCAGGCACTGCCCAAGGCCCAGCCCAGCACACCGAGCCCCACTAGCCACAGCAGCAACTTGCCGAGACAAGCGCCCAGGCGCAACCAGAGTGTTATCAGCATGGGAGCGTCCCTTTGATAAAGGTTTTAGTCATGGCAGTTGCGCTTCCAGCGGGCCGCCCAGCACTTTCAGATACTCCAGCAGCGCCCAGCGTTCCTCCGGCAGCAAGCCGCGGCCGATGACGCCATTGCCGAGTTTGCCGGCTCGGAATTCGTGACCGCTGTTGTGGTTGCCGGTGATCCCCGTGTCGAACTGAAACCCGTTGGCAAAGGCCTCGGTGCGATAACCCAGATGCCGCGGGTCGTATTCGAACGTGCCTTTGTAGAACGTGGTCGCCCGTTCATCCTGAGGCGACAGCAATTGATAAATACTCGGCACCGAACCGTTGTGCAGGAACGGTGGCGTCGCCCAAACGCCCGCCAATGGCCTGGCTTTGTACGCGCGTAATTCACGCACGCCAATCGGCAAGCCGAATCCATCCATTTGCGGTCGTTCGGCAGGGGGGATGTTGGCGTCTTGATAGGCACGGTCGCGGACAAATGCCGTGACGTAAGCCAATCCCTTCGCCACGGACATCCTGCTCAAGTCCAGTGGCTCGGTGGGTTTGGGCTCTACATCGAGTTTTTCCAGTTCGTCCTGTTTCCATTGAAGCGCTGTGAGGTCGAAGCGATGGTCGGCAATGTTGTTGGCCGCGCCGGGGTCGGTACCCATGTACTCCACCGGGACCATTTTCAGGTGTTGAACGTTTCGCTCTTTGCCCGGAGTGATCCGCGGTACATGGCAGCCCGCGCAGTTTTCGGCGAACAGGATGCGTCCCTTGGCCGCCAGCGGTTTGTCGACCACGCCCAACAAGTCTTCTGGCCAGGCAGGTGGTGCAAGGCGTTGCAGGGTTTCTTCGATCAGGTGCAGATCACGCACGCGAACGCTGGAGGGATAACGGGCATCACCGGTCAGCGGTTGGCCGTTTTTGTCGAAGAAATCCAGGGTGGCGCCGACCCCCAGGGCCTCACCGATGTTGCGCGCCATTGGTTGTTTCGCCGAGCCGTTCCACTGCACCCATTCGAACGTCCACATGTCCCATAACTGCGGATAGTCCACCGGGGCATTGGCCACGCGATAGTTCTCGGGGGAAATCGCGTCGCCAAAGCTCGCATTGGCGATGCGCCCGAAGGCGTCTGCACGCCCCGGTCCTTCCTCGGTCGGATAGAGCCCACGATGGGTGTCATTCCAGGCCACTTTGAGGAAGGTATCCAGCGAAGCCTTGAAGTCTTTGCGTAGCTGTTGGCGCTGCGTGTCGTAGTCCTGGCCCAGCACGTTGCGTGCGAAACGTTCGAATTTCCATGGGTTGTAGTAAGTCGACACCAGGCTGGCGACCAAGGCTTGTCCGAAACTGCCACCCTTGAGCGTAGGAACACTGGACGGCAGCACATGCTGCGCCGAGCCGCCATCAATGCGCACGGCTTGCCCCTTGAAGCGCAGTTCACCGGTGTGGCAGGCCGCGCAGGTGATGTCCAGAAACCGCCCCGTGTTCCCGGCATTTTGGTGTTGGGTAAAGCCAACAGGCAGATTGCCAGGGTTGGTTGCACTCGCTTTCTGGCCAGGGTCCACCAGAAAACCGAAACGAGCGAGGTACTCGGGAGCGGCGAAGCGTTGTTGCGAGAAGGGCAGTTCGAGGGCGGTGAACCAGTCGTAGCGCAGGCCCTTGACCTGCGTGCCTTGGGGCGTGAAGTAATAGGTTTCCCGGTCGGCGGCGCTCCATTGCTCCAGGTAATGTACCTGTTCGGCAGGTGTCCAGGCCGGCAACTTCGGGTTGGCGACGTAGTAAAGCACCACGGCCAGGACCAGCCCTAGCAGTGCGGCGACGAAAACCAGCAGGCGAAGGAGATGGCGCAAGATAAACATCCTTGTCGAATTATCTTGCCGTTATGCCCGAGCGTCCGGGGTGGGGCAAGAGGCCATTACGCCAGATGTTGTAGGTTCCGGAACCAGCCGCTGTCGGAGCTGGATGAAAGAAGCTTCATCAGCCGAAATGTGAAATGCGTTTAAACACCTGAACTTATCAATCGATTCGGGCTCTCATGCCGGTAGCCATTGGTCGTGGCGGCCTGATAAGCTCGCGGCTTTACTCGATTGCCCTTTAGGCGCATGAACAAGGAAATAGCATGAAACAGCATCGGTTGGCGGCGGCGGTGGCCCTGGTTAGCCTGGTACTTGCGGGTTGTGATTCGCAGACCAGCGTAGAGCTGAAAACTCCGGCGCAAAAAGCTTCCTACGGAATCGGCCTGAACATGGGCAAGAGCCTGGCTCAGGAAGGCATGGACGACCTGGATTCCAAAGCTGTAGCCCAGGGCATCGAAGATGCCGTCGGCAAGAAAGAACAGAAACTCAAGGACGAAGACCTGGTTGAAGCGTTCGCCGCACTGCAAAAACGTGCCGAAGAACGTATGGCCAAGATGAGCGAAGAGTCGGCTGCTGCCGGCAAGAAATTCCTCGAAGAAAACGGCAAGAAAGCCGGCGTGACCACTACCGCTTCGGGTCTGCAGTACGAAGTCGTGAAGAAAGCCGATGGCCCTCAGCCAAAACCGTCTGACGTGGTGACCGTTCACTACACCGGCAAGCTGACCAACGGCACCGTGTTCGACAGCTCCGTCGAACGCGGCAGCCCGATCGACCTGCCAGTGAGCGGTGTGATCCCGGGTTGGGTCGAAGGCCTGCAACTGATGCACGTTGGTGAGAAATACAAGCTGTACATCCCGGCTGACCTGGCTTACGGCGCACAAAGCCCAAGCCCGGCGATTCCGGCCAACTCGGTTCTGGTTTTCGACTTGGAACTGCTGGCCATCAAGGATCCAGCCAAAGAAGACGCCGCTGCCAAGTAACAGCGCCTGCTTCGCTGACAACGCCTCGCTTATGCGGGGCGTTGTTGCATCTGGCATTCGGTACGGGTAAACAAATCGAACAGACGCTCTAGACCGGAGTCTTAGGCATAGGCGTGTTGGCGGTAGACGCACACGGCCGCCAAGTCAATGAAATTATGGGTTTTTTTTGATGAGTAAAAAACGCCCGATCTGAACGCAGGCCTTGTAAAACGGGGCTTTCAGCGATGAAAAGCAGCTCTGTTCACAAGGTTATCCACAATTTGTGTGGATAACATTTCAACGGGAGGAATGATGAAAGCACCCTGGAATTTCGCTCGTTTCCTGCCCTTGGCCGGACGCCTGTTGGCACGCGGCCGACTACCCACCCTGCTATTCGCTGTCGCTAGCAAAGGCGCGAGCCAGGGCTATCGATTGGGCAAGGTCAAGGATGACTTGCGGCTGTTGCAGTCGCTCTGCCTGGCCTACTGGCGTGGTGAGTATCGCGCCATCAGCCCCAAGGCCCTGATTTCGGTGGTCGCGGGCCTGATGTACTTCCTCAGCCCGGTGGATGCAATCCCGGATTTCATTCCGGTATTCGGCATGCTCGATGACATCGCGGTGCTGGCCTGGCTGATGAAAGTCCTCGACGACGAACTCACCGCCTTCCGCGCCTGGCGTAATCGACAGGTGCCAGAAAAGCTCGCCGTGGTCGAACGTCTGCCGCCGACCCCCGAGCAACTGCAACTGCAAGGCCCGAAAAAACGCTGAGTCGAATGCGACCTGATCGCAGATTGATACCCCCCGCGACCTTGGCCGCTGTTAGGATTACACTTCTAGGGAAAAGTGCCGACTCGCTAAGTGTTTTTGTCCTACGGGGTAGTCATGGATATTCAGATAATTACACGCGAAGGCGAGCCCGAATATGCGGTTCTGCCATGGGCTCAGTATCAGGCGTTACTGAAAGCAGCAGGCATCAAGGAGCAAGCATCGCCCGAAGCCACGAAGCTACAGGCGGCAGCACCAGACGCGATTCTTCCGGGTCTGGATCAACTACGCAGTTTGCGCGAAGGGAAGGGCATCGCCATCGAGGCGCTGGCCCGCACGGTAGGCATCAGCCCGTCTTACCTGGCCATGATCGAAAGTGGCGAGCGTCTGCCCGACGCCGCGATTCGCCGTAGCCTTGCCTGGGAATTGACGGTGCCAGGGTGGAGGGATGAATCGTGAGCGTACGCATCAGTCGTCAGCATTGGGACGGATTGTTGGGCGAACTGGATCAGGCGCGTCGCCAGCGCCATTTGTTGACGTACCGTGCGTTGTTGGAACGTCTGCAGCTGCCGACCCCGGCCATGCAGACCCTGACGGCCGCTCTTGAGCATCTGGCGGCCCTGGACGCCAAGGCGGAGCAGCCATTGCGCAGCTCACTGGTGATCAGCCAAGGCGCGAGCCGCCTGCCGCGCACTGGATTCTTTGAATGTGTCGAACGCCTGGGACGTTTCTCCGGGCCGTCCGACGGCGTGGCTGCAGCGTCATGGCACGCCTCGGAAGTGGTGCGGGTGTTTGAGTACGAATACCCGGAATCGGCGGAGGCCTGAGTGTTCTTGAAACTCAAGGCGCGAGCCGGTTACTGGCTCGCCCGGCGCTTGTTTCATTGGTCGTGGTTCGTCCGTCAGCCACGTGGCTGGCGCTGGCTAGAGGGCCAGTTCGCCCGCATGGCCAACCTGGGCGATGTCGGCGCCCAGAGCTTCTATGGGCACATCCTGACGTTTCGTGGCGTCGGCCTGGGTGCTCGTGAGGAAGGCGTGCGTTTGTTGCGCCTGGCGGCGTTGGCGGGCGATGGCAAGGCCGCGTATCAAGTGGGCGTGATCAGTTTGGCCGGGACGCCACGCAAGGCGCCGGATCCGCTTGAGGCGGCGAGATTCTGGGCGATCGCGGCGAAGGCCGGCCATCCGTTGGCGCCTATCAAGCTCAACGAACTGGCAGCGCGCAATCCTACGGATTCAATCGATAGGTCTGACAGATCTACCTGACATGAGGGCAATCCTCATGTCGTGTTTTTGCTTTAGCGAATTGCCCTACATCAACATCATCCTTTCCTGACTTCTTTCCTGGCGGATCCTCCGCAAAGTCCCTCGCGCCAATTGTCCTGTGCGCGGGGTTGTTCATGCTTGATCGCGTTTTGCCTGCTAATTCCCGCTTTGCGGTGCGCTGATGGATCAGATCGCCCGCATCGAGGAGGAACTCGACCACTTTCCGCGCACCCTGAGCCTGTACCGCGAGCAGCTCACCGGTTTTTTCAACCGTAACGCCGACAAGG
>NZ_JAFMPV010000048.1:0-11798 GCF_049132105.1 Pseudomonas sp. NFX15 | reverse complement strand
GGTGATGCGCAAATACCTGACCGGGTTATGGGCGTGCATGCGTTCTGGAAAAGAATTTGATACGGCCAAGCTTTTCAGCGAAAAACATCTCGCGAAAGCTTGACCGTGAACAGAGTATCTACAGGTTATTCAGTGCCCAAGGATTTGGGGTCAGTCTTCGAACTCGCGGCGTTCGGCTTCGATGGCTTCGGCCAGGGCCTGGGCCTCTGCTTCTTCGTCCGTCAGTTCAGGCTCGGGTTTCGGTGGTTCAAGCGCGGCGACAGCGGCCAGCAGTTTTTCCCGGGCTTCGGCTACACCAAGGATGTCGTCTTCCTGCCCGGGTTCGGGTTCAGGCTCTGGCTGCACGGCTTCAGCCTCTGGTTCGATATCCGCGTGTTCCGAATCAAACTCAGGCGCCACCCCGTCGCGCAAAATGTCATCGAAATCGGTCTTGATCCCCTCTTCCATGCTGTCCAGTTCCAGCAACAGCGTATGGAAGCTGGTTTCTTCTTTCGGCTCCTCCGGCTCGGCACTGGCATCGGCCAACGCTTGCAGACTGGTGGGTACCGGGGCGTCGTCGAAGTCGAGCACTGGATCCGGTTCCAGTTCGCGCAACTCTGCCAGCGGCGGCAAGTCATCGAGGTTCTTCAGGTTGAAGTGATCGAGGAACGCCTTGGTCGTAGCGAACATCGCCGGTTTGCCGGGCACATCACGGTAACCGACGATGCGGATCCACTCGCGCTCCATCAAGGTCTTGACGATGTTGCTGTTGACCGCCACGCCCCGTACGTCTTCGATTTCGCCTCGGGTGATCGGCTGTCGATAGGCGATCAGGGCCATGGTTTCGAGCATGGCGCGCGAATAACGCTGCGGGCGCTCCTCCCACAGTCGACCGACCCATGGCGCAAATTTCTCGCGGATTTGCAGGCGATACCCCGTGGCCACTTCCTTGAGCTCAAAGGCGCGACCATCGCAGGACTTGGCGAGGATCGTCAGGGCCTTCTTGAAGACCGGCGGCTCCGGGCGCTCGCCCTCTTCGAAGAGTTCGAACAGGCTTTCCAAAGATTGCGGCTTTCCCGAGGCCAATAGAAAGGCTTCAAGCAATGGCGCCAGCTCGCGGGGTTCAGTCAGGTTCATGATTCAACTCGTTATTCGGCTCGGGCTCGCACGTGAATCGCCGCGAACGGCTCATTCTGCACCAGTTCGACCAAGGATTCCTTGACCAGCTCGAGAATCGCCATGAAGGTGACCACCACCCCCAGGCGCCCTTCTTCGGCGGTGAACAGCTCGACAAACGGCACGAAGCCGCCGCCCTTGAGCCGCTCCAGCACATCGCTCATGCGTTCGCGGGTGGACAGCGCCTCGCGGCTGACCTGATGGCTTTCGAACATGTCGTCACGGCGCAACACCTCGGCCATGGACAACAGTAGCTCTGACAGGCGCACGTCCGGCAACAATTTGCGCGCCCGCGCCTCCGGGGCGTCTAACTTGGGCACGATTACCTCGCGACCAACGCGGCTCAGGCCGTCGATGCCTTCGGCGGCTGCCTTGAAGCGCTCGTACTCCTGCAAGCGGCGGATCAGTTCGGCGCGCGGGTCGTCTTCCTCGTCCTCGACGGTTTCGGCCCGCGGCAGCAGCATCCGCGACTTGATCTCGGCCAGCATCGCGGCCATCACCAGGTATTCGGCCGCCAGCTCCAGGCGCACCGACTGCATCAACTCGACGTAGCCCATGTACTGGCGAGTGATTTCCGCGACAGGGATATCGAGGATGTTGATGTTCTGTTTGCGGATCAGGTATAGCAGTAAATCCAGCGGGCCTTCGAAGGCTTCGAGAAAGACCTCGAGGGCATCCGGCGGAATGTACAGGTCCAGTGGCATTTCCATGACCGCCTGGCCATAGACCATGGCGAAGGGCAGTTCCTGCTGGGCTCCGGCCTGACTGTCGACGGGTTCTACAGCAGACATCTAGGCCTCGACCATGAACGGCGCAGGGTCGCCGCAACCGACGCGGATGACTTCCGGCTCGCCGTCGGCGAGGTTGATCACGGTGGATGCCTTGATCCCGCCAAAGCCGCCATCGATGATCAAGTCGACCTGATGCTCAAGCAGCTGGCGCATTTCGTACGGGTCGAACATCGGGTCGGTTTCACCAGGCATGATCAGGCTCACGCTCATCAACGGTTCACCGAGCTGCTCCAGCAACGCCAGGGCAATCGGGTGGCTGGGCACCCGCAGGCCGATGGTGCGTTTTTTCGGGTGTAGCAACAGCCGCGGCACTTCGCGGGTGGCGTTGAGAATGAAGGTGTAGGGTCCCGGCAGGTGGGCCTTGAGCAGACGGAAAGTGCCGGTGTCGATCTTGGCAAACAGCCCCAGTTGCGACAGGTCGCAGCAAATCAGCGCGAAGTTGTGCTTTTCATCCAGACCGCGTAACCGGCGCACGCGCTCCACGGCCACCTTGTCGCCGATCTGGCAACCAATTGCGTAGGAAGAGTCTGTGGGATAAATCACCACCCCGCCCTTGCGGATGATTTCGACCGCCTGTTTGATCAGGCGCGGTTGCGGGTTTTCCGGATGAATCTGGAAAAATTGACTCACGTTTTCTACCTGTTCAGACGGCGGCAATAATTGGGTCATGTTTGAATCGACACCATAGCGGTGGCAGATCCTCCGGGAGTGGCCGGTATTCACCGATCTCCGACCACCCGCCTGGGCCATGAAAATCACTGCCGGCACTGACCAGCAGACCGAACTCGCGGGCCAGAATGGCCAGGCTGCCCACTTGCTCGGCAGGCTGGTAACCATTGACCACTTCGATGGCGTGGCCCCCTGCTTGAATATAGTCGGCAATCAGGCGACGGCGTTTGCTGCGCGTAAATTCGTAGTGCCAGGGGTGGGCCAGGCTGACCCAGGCCTTGGCGGCGCGCAGGGTCTCGACGGTTTCTTCCAGCGTCGGCCAGTGTTGCTTGACGTCGCCGAGCTTGCCGGCGCCCAGCCATTTACGGAACGCCTCGGCGCGATCCTTGACGAAACCTTCGCGCACCATCCAGTCGGCGAAATGCGGGCGGGCCGGTGCGTTGCCGCTGTCGCCCAACGCCTGCTGCACCTCACGAGCGCCTTCGAGCGCGCCGGGCATGCCTTTCAACGCCAGTTTGCGGCTGATTTCCTCGGAACGCAGCCAGCGGCCATCACGCAATCTGGCGATGGCCTCGACCAACGGCGCGGCATTCATGTCGAACCCATAGCCCAGCACATGAATGGTCGCGCCGCCCCAGGTGCAGGACAACTCGACGCCGTTGACCAGTTGCATCCCCAACGCGGTCGCCGCGCTACGAGCCTCGTCGAGGCCTTCGAGGGTGTCGTGATCGGTCAAGGCCAGGACTCGCACGCCTTTCTCGAACGCCCGCGCCACCAGAACCGCAGGCGCCAGGGCGCCATCGGAGGCCGTGCTATGGCAGTGCAAATCAACATTCACAGGGCTTTGTAACCTCAAATCAGCTGGCGCTATCGCGCGTCCATATGTTTGTTATTATGCCGCCACATCCTGCTTCTGGCTGCCACTGTGAAACAATTCATCGATTTCATCCCGCTCCTGCTGTTTTTCATCGTTTTCAAAATCGATCCACGGGTCGTCGACATCGCCGGCCATGAGGTCACTGTAGGCGGTATTTACAGTGCCACCGCCATGTTGATCGTCAGTTCCCTGGTGGTCTATGGCACGCTGTTCATCAAACAGCGCAAGCTGGAGAAGAGCCAGTGGCTGACCCTGATCGCCTGCCTGGTCTTCGGTAGCCTGACCCTGGCGTTCCACAGCGAGACGTTCCTGAAGTGGAAAGCCCCAGTGGTCAACTGGCTGTTCGCCCTGGCGTTCATCGGCAGCCACTTCATCGGTGACAGCCTGCTGATCAAGCGCATCATGGGCCACGCACTGACGCTACCGGACGCCGTCTGGACGCGCCTGAACATCGCCTGGATCGTGTTCTTCCTGTTTTGCGGTGCCGCCAACCTGTTTGTCGCGTTCACCTTCCAGAGCTACTGGGTCGACTTCAAGGTCTTCGGCAGCCTGGGCATGACTTTGCTGTTCCTGGTCGGCCAGGGCATCTACCTGTCCCGCCATCTGCACGATGCCGACACCACTACGCCAAAAACCGAGGACTGACATGCTTTACGCAATCATTGCCACAGACGTCGCCAACTCCCTGGAAGCCCGCCTGGCCGCACGCCCGGCGCACCTGGAGCGCCTGCAAGCGCTCAAGGGTGAAGGTCGCATCGTATTGGCCGGCCCGCATCCGGCGATCGACAGCAATGATCCGGGCGCGGCGGGTTTCACCGGCAGCCTGATCGTTGCCGAATTCGATTCCCTGAGCGCCGCCCAGGCCTGGGCCGATGCCGATCCGTATATCGCCGCAGGCGTCTACGCCAACGTTCTGGTCAAGCCGTTCAAGCAAGTCCTGCCGTAAAATCCAGCCCCGCGATGAACCTTGTCGATTCATCGCGTTCTCAATCGCTCATTATTCTTGTTTGCCGGCCGACAACTTGCCCAATACTTGTATTGGAAGCAGGAGTCGCGATGCGCAAGGGTCCGTTGTGTCTGATGTTGGTCACGTTGTCGATCGTGGCACCCGCCCACGGTGAAGAAAGCAGCGAGGGGGGCAATTCGACGCCTCTGTCCTTGAGCGCCGGCAGCCAGATCACCGAGTTGCGGCAACGCTTGAAAGAAAGCGAGCGGCAACGCGAAGAACTGAGCAAACAACTGCAAACGGCCGATGGTGAGCGCGAAAGTCCGCTGCTGTCCCGGTTGCGCCAGGAGAACCAGCGTTTAAAGCTGCAACTCAAGGAAGCCCAGGCCAGCAGTCCGCTGCCACGCCTGCTGACCGACCAGCAACAATGGTTTGTCATTGGCGCCGGGGTAGCGCTATTGGCTCTGCTCTGCGGTATCTTCGCCAGTGGAGCAAGTCGAAAACGTCGACAATGGCTAAATTGAGTGAGTCATGAGCGAGCTGTTACTGATTGATGATGACCAGGAGCTGTGTGAGCTCCTGAGCAGTTGGCTGAGCCAGGAAGGGTTTCAGGTGCGTGCTTGTCACGACGGCCAGAGCGCTCGTCGCGCACTGGCCGAAACCGCCCCGGCGGCCGTTGTACTGGATGTGATGCTGCCCGATGGCAGCGGCCTGGAACTGCTCAAGCAGTTGCGCAGCGATCACCCGGACCTGCCGGTGCTGATGCTCTCGGCCCGCGGCGAACCACTGGACCGCATCCTCGGCCTGGAACTTGGCGCCGACGATTACCTGGCTAAACCCTGCGATCCCAGGGAGCTGACCGCCCGCTTGCGCGCCGTGTTACGTCGTAGCCACCCGGCGGCGGTGTCCAGCCAGATGGAACTGGGCGACCTGTGTTTCAGCCCGGTGCGTGGCGTGGTCAGCATCGATGAACAGGAGTTCGCCCTCACCGTTTCCGAAAGCCGCCTGCTCGAAGCCCTGCTCAAGCAACCCGGCGAGCCCCTCGACAAACAGGAACTGGCGCAGATCGCCCTCGGCCGCAAATTGACCCTGTACGACCGCAGCCTGGACATGCACGTCAGCAACCTGCGCAAGAAAATCGGCCCGCATCCCGATGGCCGCCCGCGCATCGTTGCACTGCGCAGCCGCGGTTACTACTACAGCCTCTAACGAGACACCCCCACCTGTAGGAGCTGGCTTGCCAGCGAAAGCGTCTTCATAAACGACGCAAGGCTCAAGAGCCCCTTCGCCGGCAAGCCGGCTCCTACAGAGGATGTTTTGTCAGGGACATGCAAAACCGTCTTTACCCAAGCTTTACCCTCCGCTGACCGCCGCTGACCTTGTTCTGCGTAATCTGCACTCATCCGGAACGTACCGGGAACGAGACAAGGAGATACACCATGCGCAAGACTCTTATCGCTCTGATGTTCGCCGCCGCCCTGCCGACCGTGGCCATGGCCATGCCTGAAGGCACCGGCCCGATGGATGGACCGATGGACGGTGCGCGCCACGGCGGTCAGATGCACGGCATGCACGGCAAAGGCCCGTACAGCCAACTGGACCTGAGCCGTGAACAGCGCGAGCAGATCCGCAAGATCATGGGCGAGCAGATGCACGAGCGTAAGCAACTGGTCGAGAAATACCTGGAGAAACTCTCGCCAGCCGACCAGAAAGCCATGAAAGACGAAATGACCGCCAAGCACCAAAAAGCCGAAGCTGATGTGCGAGCCGTGCTGAAACCGGATCAACAGAAGAAATTCGACGAGATCCAGAAAAAGCAGGCTGAACGTCGCGCAGAATGGGCCGAGTTCAAGGCCTGGAAGGCGCAGCAACCGCAAAAAGCGCAATAATGCGTTAAACCCGGACCCAATGGCTCGACACCCTTGGGTCTGATGTTTTTGATCTACTGTAGGAGCGAGCTTGCTCGCGATAGCGCTCTTTCAGGCACATTGATGTTGAATGGGCCGACGTTATCGCGAGCAGGCTCGCTCCTACAGTTTTTTGTGCTTGCTTGAGGATTTTCTGTGCGTTCATTGTTCTGGCGTATCCTGGCCAGCTTCTGGCTGGCCATCGCACTGGTTGCAGGGCTTTCCATTCTGCTGGGGCACATGCTCAACCAGGACACCTGGATCCTGAGCCGCCACCCCGGCCTCAACACCCTCGCCGAGCAGTGGACACAAACCTACGAAAGCCAGGGCGAAAACGCTGCGCAGGAGATTCTGCAACAACGCAAACGCCAGTATCACATCGACGTCCAGGTACTCAACGAGAGCGGTGACCCGGTGGTACGTGGCACCTTCCCCAAGCGTGCGGCGGCGTTTGAAGCGCGGCAAAACAGTGACGACCGACGCCTGCCGTGGCGGCGCCTGACCGATGAATTCACCAGCGAAAAAACCGGTGACACCTACCTGTTCATCTACCGCATCCCGCACCCGGAACTGGACGCCTGGCACCGCGAAAGCCTGCTCTGGCCGCTCAGCGCGCTGGGCATCGCGCTGGTGGTGCTGACCTTGTTCAGCTTGTTGGTGACACTTTCCATCACCCGGCCACTCAGCCGCCTGCGCGGAGCGGTACATGACCTGGGGCAAACCACCTATCAACAGAACAGCCTGGTCAAACTGGCCAATCGGCGCGATGAGTTCGGCGTGCTGGCCAACGACTTCAATCGCATGGGGGCACGGCTGCAAAGCCTGATTGGCAGCCAACGCCAATTGCTGCGAGACGTTTCCCACGAACTGCGCTCACCCCTCGCCCGCCTGCGCATTGCATTGGCACTGGCCGAACGGGCTGGCCCGCAGGAACGCGAACTACTGTGGCCGCGCCTGACCCGTGAATGCGATCGGCTGGAAGCGCTGATCAGTGAAATCCTGGTGTTGGCGCGGGTCGACTCCGACAACGCCAGCGCCGAAGAGGTGGACCTGAACGCCTTGCTCAATACCCTGCAAAAGGACGCGCAACTCGGTTCACCCGAGCAACTCGTGCATCTCGAAGCCGAGTCGCAACTGAA
The DNA here is from genome assembly GCF_049132105.1 of Pseudomonas sp. NFX15. NCBI lineage: Bacteria > Pseudomonadati > Pseudomonadota > Gammaproteobacteria > Pseudomonadales > Pseudomonadaceae > Pseudomonas > Pseudomonas sp. NFX15. Next base: position 4,314 of record NZ_JAFMPV010000048.1, on the reverse strand, counting down.
CCTGAAAGGCTGGCCGACCATGATCGAACGGGCGGTGGACAACCTGCTGCGCAATGCCCAACGCTTCAACCCGCTGGGTGGCCTGCCGATTGAAATGCAGGCGCTGCGTCAGGGTGAACGGATCGTGGTGACCGTGCGTGATCACGGGCCGGGGGTCAATGCCGAACATCTGGGCCAGCTCGGCGAGCCGTTCTATCGGGCGCCGGGGCAGACTGCGGCTGGACACGGCCTTGGCCTGGCGATCGCCCGCCGCGCAGCAGAACGCCATGGTGGCACCTTGGTGCTGGCCAATCACCCGGAGGGCGGTTTCATTGCCAGCCTGGAATTGCCGTTGGTGCCCGGGGCCATCGTACAACCCTGACAGCGGCACCCTTCGAATGGGCTGCATCGATTTACTGTAGGAGCGAGCCTGCTCGCGATGGCGTAGGCAAATCCAACATCAATGTGTCAGAAAGCCTGCCTTCGCGAGCAGGCTCGCTCCTACAAGGTTTACGGTTTGCCAGGCCAGGCGCTGACGAACTCGGCCAGGTCGACTTTCTCGGCAACCCGCGGTTCTTTCTGAGGCGTGCCGAGGTACAGGAACGCGATCACTTCTTCCCCTTCGGCCAGGCCCAAGCCCTTGGCCACATGCGGCGAGTACGCCAGGTCACCGGTGCGCCACACCGCGCCGATGCCCTGCGCATAGGCCGCCAGCAAAATCCCATGGGCCGCACAACCGGCCGCCAGCAACTGCTCGGACTTCGGATACTTGACGTGATCCTGCACGCAAGCAATCACCACGACCACCAGGGGTGCCCGCAGCGGTCCATTGCGTGCCTTGTCGATGGCCGCTTCGTTGACTTCGCTGTCCGAACGTTTTGCCGCTTCGGCCAGCAATTCGCCCATCTGCTCGCGCGCCGCGCCTTCGACCGTCACAAAGCGCCACGGCTGCAAGTGCCCGTGATCCGGGGCACGCATCGCGGCGGCGAATAGCACCTCGCGCTGCTCGGCGGTGGGTGCCGGGTCAATCAGTCGTGGAACGGAAACACGGTTGAGCAAAGCGTCGAGAGCCTGCATCGGCCACCTCCTGAAAAATTTGTGCGGCTATTCTAGCGGTAACTGCCTGCGCAGTGCCGGTTTACATGCCTCGCCCCGCGGGTAGAATGGCGCCCTTTCCACAATCAGCCGAGCGGACCTCATGGCGTTGCCGACCTTACGGATCATTGGTTTCATCATCGGCATCTTCCTGATCACGCTGGCAATCTCCATGGTCGTGCCGATGGCCACGCTGGTCATTTTCGACCGCACCAGCGACCTGCCGTCGTTCCTCTGGTCGAGCATGATCACCTTTGTCGCAGGGCTCGCGCTGGTGATTCCGGGGCGCCCCGAGCACGTGCACCTGCGACCGCGGGACATGTACCTGCTGACGGTCAGCAGCTGGCTGGTGGTGTGCATCTTCGCCGCGCTACCATTTCTGCTGACCCAGCACATCAGCTACACCGACTCGTTCTTCGAAAGCATGTCCGGCATCACCGCCACCGGTTCGACCGTGCTCAGTGGCCTGGACACCATGTCCCCCGGCATCCTGATGTGGCGCTCGCTGCTGCACTGGCTGGGCGGCATCGGTTTCATCGGCATGGCGGTGGCGATTCTGCCGCTGCTGCGCATCGGTGGCATGCGCTTGTTCCAGACCGAATCGTCGGACCGCTCGGAAAAGGTCATGCCCCGCTCGCACATGGTGGCGCGGTTGATCGTGGCGGCCTATGTCGGCATCACCATCGTTGGCAGCCTCGCACTCTGGTGGGCCGGGATGAGCCTGTTTGATGCGATCAATCACGCGATGTCGGCGATTTCCACCGGCGGTTTCTCCACCTCCGACCAGTCCCTGGCCAAGTGGACACAACCGGCGGTGCACTGGGTCACGATCGTCATCATGATTCTCGGCAGCCTGCCGTTCACCCTGTACGTGGCCACCTTGCGGGGGAACCGCAGGGCGCTGATCAGGGATCAACAGGTGCAAGGTTTTCTCGGCATGTTGCTGGTGACCTGGCTGGTGCTCGGCACCTGGTATTGGTGGACCACCAACCTGCATTGGCTGGATGCCCTGCGCCATGTCGCGTTCAACGTGACGTCGGTGGTGACCACCACCGGTTTTGCACTGGGGGACTACAGCTTGTGGGGCAACTTCTCGCTGATGCTGTTCTTCTATCTGGGGTTTGTTGGCGGTTGCTCTGGCTCGACCGCAGGTGGCATCAAGATTTTCCGTTTCCAGGTCGCCTACATTCTGCTCAAGGCCAACCTTAACCAACTGATTCACCCGCGTGCGGTGATCAAGCAGAAGTACAACGGCCACCGCCTCGACGAAGAGATCGTGCGTTCGATCCTGACCTTTTCGTTTTTCTTCGCGATCACCATTTGCGTGATTGCGCTGGCGCTATCGCTGCTTGGGTTGGACTGGATGACCGCCCTCACCGGCGCCGCCAGCACCGTGTCGGGCGTCGGCCCGGGCCTGGGCGAGACCATCGGGCCGGCGGGCAACTTCGCCTCCCTGCCAGACGCCGCCAAGTGGATTCTGTCGTTCGGCATGCTGCTGGGCCGACTGGAGATCATTACGGTGTTTGTGCTGTGTATTCCGGCATTTTGGCGTCATTGACCGCGTCTGGCGTTTGCAGCAGCCGCATCCGGTATTCGCCGGGTGTGGCATCGAACCAGCGACGGAAAGCCCGGAAGAAGTTGCTCGGGTCTGCAAACCCGAGCAGGTAGGCGATTTCCAGCAAGGTCATGGTCGGTTGCGCCAGGTATTGCTCGGCCAGTTCGCGCCGGGTGTCATCCAACAGTACCTGGAAACTCGTGCCCTCTTCCTGCAAGCGTCGCTGCAAGGTGCGCTGGGACAGATGCAGCGTCTGCGCCACGGTGTCGCGCTTGGGTTCGCCCTGCGGTAACAGTCGGCACAACACCTGCCGCGCCTTGTGGGTCACCTTGCTTTCGGAAAAACGCGCCAGGTACTCACCGGCAAAACGGTCATGCAGCAGCGCCATCGCCTCGTTGGCGGTCGGCAGCGGCGCTTCCATGTCGGCACGCTCGAAGATCAGCGCGTCATAGGGCGCATTGAACACCAAGGGTGCATGAAAGGCTTTTTTATAAGGTTCCATGTCCGCCGGCTCAGCGCCTTGCACCAACACTTTGCGTGGCTGCAACGTGCGCCCGGTCAACCAACTGCACAGCGCCAAGGCGCAGGCCAATGAGGCTTCGGCGCTTTGTCGGGTCGGTGGGAGGTGATCGCCGTGCACCGTCAGGATCAGCGCGTAGCCTTCTTCCAGCAGCCTGAAACTCAGGTCGGCGCTCTCGGCGATGATCCGCTGGTAACGCACCAGCCGCTTGAAACCTTCAGCCAGGGTCTGGCTGGACATCAGGGCGTAACCGGTCACATGAAACTGCGCCGGGCGCACCACCTTGCCCATGTTCAGGCCAATAGCCGGGTTACCGGAAAGCTCGACGGCACGCTGCCACAGTCGTGTCATGGAATCTTGCGGGAAGCGCGCATCCGGATCTTCCAGTGCCGCGTAGTCGAGCCCCAGCTGCTTGAACAGAACCCGGCAATCCAGGCCGTCCATTTCCAGTGCTTTGACAATCCCCATCGCCCAGCTTGCAGAAGTCGTTCGTTCGCTCATGGCGTCTACTTACAGGTTGAGCCGCATACCACGGCTGATTACCGAAGGATACTAAAGTGGCGCTGATTGTCACTGGCTGATGCCATTGATCACTCTAGACTCAAATAAGCTGCCCGCCGAACAACTTGCAGTCAGAACAATAACCACAGAGATCGCAGTCGTGGAAAACATCAAACGTTTCAACTGCTTCGCCGAGTTCTATCCCTACTACCTCAGCGAGCACAGCAACAGTACCTGTCGCCGGTTGCACTTTATCGGCACCACCCTGGTTATTTTCATCCTGGCGCTGACCATCGGTCGGGGCGCGTGGATGCTTTTGTGGACCCTGCCCCTGGCCGGTTACAGCTTCGCCTGGGCCGGGCATTTCTTCTTCGAGAAGAACCGCCCGGCAACGTTCCAACATCCTTTCTACAGCCTGCTTGGTGATTTCGTCATGTACCGGGACATGGTGCTGGGTCGCGTTCCGTTCTAGCCAACATCCGTCACAAGAGAACTGCCTATGAATGCCAATGCCCGCTTCACCCACATGAAGGATGGCACGCAAGAAGACTGGGCGATCATCGCCGCAGACTTCAGTGCCTACGCACGACAATTGCCGACACGGATTGTGGCGCACCTGCAGTTACTGGAGGGTGATTTTGGCGGTTTTCCGGTGGATCGGCTG
>NZ_JAFMPV010000047.1:0-23377 GCF_049132105.1 Pseudomonas sp. NFX15 | reverse complement strand
AACGGCCACCATTGCCATCGCCGGCAAGCCGGCTCCTACAGGTCGGTGGTGTCTGGTTATGCCGTGTCTTTCAACCAGAGCTTTTCAAAGCGCCAGGTGCTGAACAGCGACTCTTCGGCCGCCGCGCCACCGACGCGGTTGGCCACGCTGTCGAGCAAATCGGCGTAACCCCAGATCAACATGCCGCCGCGTTCGTACTGGATCTGCTGGACCTGGTGGACCAGGGCCTTGCGCTTTTCCAGGTCGGGCTGGGCCATGGCCGCCAGAAACAGCTCGCTGAACTGCGGATCGTTGAAATGGGTCTTGTTCGATACGGCAAACGGCGCGTCGGTGTGAATCGCGCTGGCCAGGAATGGCGCGCCGATGCTGCCGCCGGTGCTCAACGTCCAGTCGTTGCGTTGCGGTCCCTGAAAAGTGGCCAGATCAACCTGCTTGACCTTGAGGGTCACGCCAATGCGCTTGGCCTGTTCGGCCAGCACCAGCGCCGAAGTCAGCCCCGGCCCCGGGGTCGTCACCAGTTCCAGTTCGAGGTTTTCATGCCCGGCTTCCTTGAGCAGTTGCGCCGCACGCTGCGGGTCGTGAGGGCGCGGCCCCAGGGTGTGGTTGAAGGTGGGATCGCTGGGTGCGTACAGGTCATTGGCCACACGGCCTTGACCGTTGAGCGCCCGGCGTACCAGTTCCTCCCGGTCAGCCAACAGGCGGAATGCCTCGCGTACCCGTGGGTCGTTGAATGGCGGTTTGTCGAGGTTCATGTCGAACGACAGCCAGTTGCCGGTCACCGATTTGACTACTTTGAGTCGTGGATCGCGCTGCAGTACCTCCAGCTGTTCGGTGGGCATCACGTTGGCCATGTCGATCTGTCCGGAACGCAGGGCCGCCAGGCGCGACACCTGATCCTTGAAGTCGATGATTTCCAGCTCATCGGCGTACGGCTTGCCGTCCTTGTAGTAATTCTCGAACCGCGTGAACAGTGATCGCTGACCCGGGGTGAAGCTTTTCAGTTTGTAGGGGCCGGCGCCCACCGGGTTGGACACCGGGTGATAGTCCACCGGCACGATCCCGCCAAAGCTGACCCAGGTCTCCGCCAGCGGCATGTAGCTGCGGCCTTCACGAAAGTTCAGGCGCACGGTGCGCGAGTCGAGCTTGACCAGGTTGTCGCGGTCTACCCAGTGCAACAGCGCGGCATAGGGCGAGGCCAGCTGCGGGTCGGTGAGACGGCGGATGGAGAAAATCAGGTCATCGGCGTCGATGGTCTTGCCATGGTGGAATTCCAGGTCAGGGCGCAGGCGCAGGGTCCAGCTGCTGGCATCGGCATTCGGCTCGGCGAACTCGGCCAGGGCCAGGCGCGGCTGCATCTGCTCGTCCCATTCCCACAGCTTGCTGTACAGCGCAAAGCCGCGAACGATACCGCTGCCAATGGGCTTGTGCGCGTCGAGGTTACCGCTCTGGTTACCGTCGAGAATGCCCAGGCGCAGACGTCCGCCATAACGCGGATTATCGTCGGTGGCGACGGCCACGGCCGGTTTGTCGTCGCTCGGGCCGCAGCCGGCAAGCAGTCCGCCACCAAGCAGCAAACCACCGCCCAGCAGCGCGCTGTGGCCGAGAAAATCCCGACGGCTGAATAATGAGTGATCGTCGCTCATGGCATCAGGCTCCGGCCGGGCCGTTGGCGGAACGCAGCTCCAGCGGCGCTTCTGACGGGCGACTCAGCTGGACGCGCTCAGTGCGAAAGTGCGGGAGGATGTGTTCGCCCAGGCGATAGGCTTCTTCCAGGTGCGGGTAGCCGGCGAGGAAGAACAGGTCGATGCCGATGGCGTTGTACTCGCGAATTCGCGCCACGACATTTTCGTAGCTGCCCACCAGCGCGCAACCGGGCGGAATGCCGATGTAGCCGAAGCCGGTCCAGACATTGGGGTGGATGAAAAAGTCGTCGAAGCCTTGGGTCTCGGCCTTTTGCGCGAATTCGCTTTCGTAGCTGAGCTTGCGCGCGGTGCGCAGACCGGCATGGGCCGCCACAGCCTTGACCGCGCCCCTGGCGATGCCTTCGTCGAAGAAACGCTTGGCTTCGGTGCGGGCCAGTTCCTCGGTCTCCCGGGTGATGACGTCGATCGACAAGCCAAAACGAATGTCGGTGCGCCCGTACTTCAGGGCACGCTCGCGAATATCGGCAATCAGCGCGGCAATTTCATCCGGATGCTCGGCGCGCATCAGGTAGAAGTCGGCGTGTTTGGCCGCGAACTCCCGGGCCGGGATCGATGAACCGGCGGTGCAGATCAGCGGCAGTTCGGCCTTCTTCAATGGCCCGCGCAAACCACCGCCTTCGGCCTTGTAGAACTTGCCCTCGTACTGGAAGTTCTCGTTGTACCAATAGCCCTTGACCACGTCCATGAACTCGATGGCCCGTTCATAGCGCTCATCGTGGTCGCTGAAGTCGCCGACCTGGCGCTGAATCGCGTCCGAGCCGCCGTTGATGATGTTCCAGACCAGGCGATTGCCAGTGGCGCGCTGATAGGTCGCGGCTTGCTGCACCGCCACCCACGGCGTGTAGTGATAGGGCTGGAACGCCGTGACGAATTTCAGCGTGCGGGTTTCCCGGGCCAGCAGCGAGCAGACGGTCCAGGGTTCTTCGCCCGAGGGTGCGTTGACCATCAGGGCGCCGCCGAAGCCATTGATCTCCGCGGCCTTGGCGATCTGCCCGAGATAATCGATATAAGTGAAATGATCACCGACGCTGAACGCCGAGACCGCGCCGGTACTCGGGCCGCCGCGATGCCAGTCGCCACGGTTGCGCGGGTCGCCGGGGAGGAACTGGGTTTCGCCGTGAAGAGGCAGGCGGGTGAAGAATTCAATGCTCATGTCGAACGCTCCGTCTCACTGCACGCTGGGGCTGCAGATCGGGCTGATGGGCTGGTCGTTGATGACCTTGTGGGCGAAGGGCACCGAGTCCTTGAGCGAGGCGTTGACCGTTTCGCTATGGCCCAGCCCTTTGTAGAGATGGCCTTCGACCACCGAACCGGTTTTGCAGGCGTCCTGCATCAGCGCGACTTGAGTCGAGGCCGCCGGGGTTTTGTCTTCGGCACCGGTGCCGATGAAAATCGGCTGGGCCAGTTTCAGCGTCGGGTAGGACACCTGTTTCTGCCACCGGGCAAGCTGGTCGCCCTTGTAGTCTTTTTTCGCATTGGCCGGGGTCAGGCCGACACCGATCACATCGCTGACCAGCGCCGCCAGGCAACTGGTGCGGGCCTGCTCGAACAGTGGCAGGGCCTTGTCGGTGTAGAAATCCCTGGGGTTGATGCTTGGGTCGTACTGCTGGGCAGCCAGCAAGGTGTAGAAGCCGTAGGCGAGGGAGGCATCGACTTTGTCCGGGTCCTGTTCACCGACGTTTTTCGCCCCCACGGTGTAAATCACGCCGGTGCCGATGCTGCCTTTGACGCCGAGGCCGGGCGCATAAGTCGGGGCATAGGCCGCCGAGGCGAATGCACCCGCGCCGCCCTGGGACTGACCGACGATCAGCACCTTGTTGGCCAGCCCCGGAACACCGGCGACCACGGCCTTGGCCGCATCGAGAATGCCGTAGGCGGCCATGCGGTTGTTCAGCAACGGGTGGCCACCGGGTACGCCGAGGCCCTGATAATCGGTGGCGACAATGGCATAACCTTCGTCCAGCCAGCGGCTGAGGTACTGCACGTCGCGATAGGACCGGCCTTGCCAGGACGGCGCACAAACGTCCGCGACACCGACCGTGCCGTGCCCCCAGCTGGCGACCGGCCAACCACCGGCGGGCGCCGTGCCCTTGGGCAGGAACAACGTGCCGGAGACCACGATCGGGGTCTTGTTATCAATGCCGTCGGTTGAGCTATAGAGAATCCGCTGGGCGCTTGCCGCGTTGGGCAGGCTCAATGTCTTTTCCAATGGCTCGCTGCGCAGAAGCTTGCCCGGTGTGGCAGGAATCACCTCTTGCCAGGTGTAGAACGCCGAGACTCGGCCATCACCTTGCAGCGGATCGGGTTTCGGCGCGTGTGCACCCGCGGCCATGGCACTCATGGACAGCGCCAGGACACTCAGGCCGAAGGCGAATTTATGCGGCAGTTTCATCAGGAATTCCCTATTCATGGATTGTTGCTGACCTGGCCACGCAGGGCCGGCCAGTAGTCGGTGAGCTTCAGATCGATCAGCGCCTGGTTGGTGAAACCGGTGGCCAGCGATGGGGTGATGTCGTAGTTGTCGCGAATCAGGTGATTGGCCAGGGCGTAGGCGGTCAGGGCCTGGTAATGCGCCTTGAGTTGCTGGTCGCTTTTGGGTGCCCAGCGTTCTTTCCAGGCCACGGGATCGTTCAAGTCATCACGACGCAGCACGCTTTCAGCGGTGCCGGCGCGGGAGGAAAATTGGTAATAGGCGTCTTGATTCTGTTCCTGGGAAATCCACCACGCCGCCTTGACCCAGGCCGTCGCCAGTAGCTGCGTGATGTCCGGATGTTGTGTGACGAAACTGTCGGTGCCCCAAAGATCGGACACCAGGCGCCAGTCATTGGCACCTTGCTTGGTTGACCAGATAATCTTGCCCACGCCTTTGTCTTCCAGGGCATAAGCCTCGCTGAGCAGCACCGCCGCATCCACTTTGCCGGCGGATACCGCCGCCGCGCCCACTTGCGGATTGAGGTTGGCGATCTTGAAGTCGTCGAGCTTCAGGCCCTTGCTGGCGAGGAAATTGCTGAAGGCGAACTCCCATGGACGACCGCGATGCAGGGCCAGGCGCTTGCCCTCGAGCTCTTCAATGCTCTTGGCCGCGGAGCCGGCCGGTACCACAAGGTAGATGTTGTTGCCGCTGCCACCCGGGACGATCAGCTTGCCCGGCACGCCACCCGCGCCGGCGATCACCGAGGGCAGGTCGCCGCGTACGGCGAAGTCGATGCTGTTGTTGCTGAAGCCTTCGTTGATCTGCGGACCGGCGCCGGCGTGGGGCAGGGCGATCCAATCAAGTTTCACGCCGCGCTGACTCAGTTGCTGTTCAAGCCAGCCATCCTCGATCACCCGGCCGGCGATACCGCCAAACACCGGCTTGCCACCCTGCGTGTAGGCAACGATGGCGATCTTCACCGAAGCCGGTGCCTGTTCGGCCAGTGCAGTGGCACTGAGTATAAAACCGGTCAATGCGACCAGGCTGTTGCGCCAGAAACGGTTCATTGAAATCTCCCTGAGTCGACTGTAGGAGCCGGCTTGCCGGCGATGAGGCCTTCGAGCTTGCAGCGCGTTTGCGGACGCCATCGCTGGCAAGCCAGCTCCTACGAAAAACCACGCGGCACACCCTGCCCTTGTAGGAGCCGGCTTGCCGGCGATGAGGCCTTCGAGCCTTGCAGCGCAATTGCGGACGCCATCGCTGGCAAGCCAGCTCCTACAGGTGCGTGTTGTGGATAGGTTGCAGCGGTGTCTGTGTGTTTGTGTTGGGAGGGGAGAGAGCAGATTGCATGCCATAGCATGAGAAAATGGCTGCAGGTCTTGTACTACGGGGCTTCTAGCGGGAAGGCCGGTCTCGCTGATGGGTGGCGGGTGCTGATTGGCAAGCAAGGTGATGCTTGCCAATTGCTGCTCTGGCAGCAGACCAGGAGCAACTGACTGGCATATTCATATTAGGAATATGTAAATACTAATTAATAATTTTTTAGTCTAACAATCTTCATGCACTATTGAGCACGCGCTTTTACTGCCAGGAATGCACCATGTCGCTGATCACTCATCCAAACGCTCGCGAACTGACCAAGTCGGTCCGGGCCACCGTCCTGGTGTTCAAGGACCCGCGCTCCCAGGAACTGCTCAGCCGCATCGAGCGCCTGGCTCCGAGTGAAGCCAATACGCTGATCATTGGTGAAACCGGAACCGGCAAGGAACTGGTCGCAAGGCATATCCACCACCTGAGTCGCCGGGGGCGTGAACCCTTTGTTGCCGTCAACTGCGGTGCGTTTGCCGAAACCCTGGTGGAAAGTGAACTGTTCGGCCATGAAAAAGGCGCGTTCACAGGCGCTACCACGACCAAGGCCGGGTGGTTCGAAGCCGCGAATGGCGGGACGCTGTTCCTCGATGAGATCGGTGATCTGCCGTTGAACATGCAGGTCAAGTTGCTGCGGGTCTTGCAGGAGCGAGAAGTGGTGCGCCTGGGGTCGCGCACCCCGATTCCAATCAACGTACGCCTGGTGGCCGCGACCAACGTCAACCTGGCGGATGCGGTGGTTGCCGGGCATTTTCGCGAGGATCTTTTTTACCGTTTGCACGTCGCCACGATTCGCCTTCCGCCCTTGCGCGAACGGCCGGGAGACATCCTGCCGCTGGCTGAGTTTTTCCTCGAAGAACATTGCCAGCGACTGGGCTACAACCGCGCCACTTTGAGTATCGAGGCGGAACGCAAACTGCTCGAGCACAGTTGGCCGGGCAACATCCGTGAGCTGGAAAACTCGATTCACCATGCCTTGCTGGTGTGTCGCAATCAGCGGGTCGCTCCGGCGGACTTGCACCTGGTGGACATGCGCTCCTCGGGCATCCGCCATGAGCAGGAGCAGGCGGTGCAAACGGGCCATGCCGTTGCCGGACCGGTAGATCTGGAGACGGCGCTCAACGCACTGTTCGAACAGAATATTCCAGACCTGTATGAACACATCGAGGAGACCATCTTTCGCGCAGCTTACCGATTCTGCCATGGCAACCAGTTGCAGACCGGACGGTTGCTGAACATCAGCCGCAATATCGTTCGGGCGCGGCTGGAAAAGATTGGTGAGCTGAACAAGCCATTGTCGGTCGGGGAGTCGTGAGCATGTTTAACGGCTGTAGGCGTAATGTCCTGCAAGCTACAGCACCTTGCGGCATTGCCTACAGCTACGCCAGAATCCGCCGGCTTGTGCGCCTTGGAGGCCATCGGTAACTTGGTCCGCGTCACTGATTCCCAGTGATCGGGTTTAGCAGCCCGTGGTGACTTGAAGCGTATTGGCAGTCCAGACAGTCAGGTATTCCCCATTCCTGCACTTGATGGCAGCTGTGCGCAGGGCGTCTTCGGGCGCGCCGGTTTCGTGTCTCCCCGGTCTGCTAACCTGCGTACAGCCGCCACCCATCGTTTAGCAGCGAATCGGGGACGGCTCCTCGTTTTGGAGACCGACCCATGACAAAGATTACCCCGGACCCACCGCCAAACGACGCTTGCCCCAACCCGGCCCTGCACATCATGGCCACTTCGCACACACCCTCCGCACTGTTCTCCATCAACCCCGACATCGACACTGAAACCCTGCTGGCCCACGCCTGCGAATCGCTGGCCTCGGCGAATGTCATGGTCAACGACCTGGCGGGGTTTCTGGAGGGCACGCACCGCAACACCCTGCTGGGCATCGCGCAAGTGATCATGCTGGGGGAGTTGGCGGTGAATCGGGCGTTGGACAGGCTTGACCCACCCCAATAGCGACTCTTGAGGCAGAAGGTCATCCTGTGGCGAGGGAGCTTGCTCCCGCTGGGCTGCGTAGCAGCCCCAAAATCAGCAAATGCGGTGTTTCAGATGTACCGCAATTACAGGGTTTACGACTGCTGCGCAGCCGAGCGGGAGCAAGCTCCCTCGCCACAAATGCGTCGTTACTGTTGCAAATACTCGCGAGCCAACACACACGCCCGCTCAATCAACATCGGCGCCATTTCAATCGCCGTCGGCGTGCCTTGGCGGGTGTGAATCCAGCCAAGATACGTGGTGCCGCGCAGCATCAGGAACAGTGCCAACGTCTTGCGATCGGCCTCGGTCAACGGTTTGACCGCGTTATAGCCGTCGAGCAATGCGCCCTTGATCTGCTCGTAGCGCGGATCGTCCAGGCAGAAGTACAACGCCGTGGCCAGCTCGAACATGTGCCAGCCAAACCCGGCATCGTCGAAGTCGATCAGGCGCAACTGCGGGCCTTCGATCAGCAGGTTTTCCGGCACCAGGTCGGCGTGGATCATGCTGAAGTTGCCCAGGTGCCGACCGTACTGACGCAAGTCCTTGCGTGCAGTACGGCGCGCCTGTTGCAGCAGATCACGTTGCTCATCGCTGAGTTGTTCCAACTCCCAGAACCGTCCCCAGAACGGGTTCGGGCCAATCAGGCCTTCCTCGTCCCAGGCATGCCGAACAAACTCGTCAGGCTGCTGCCATTGCGCCGAATGCAGGTGAATGCGCGCGGCAATCGCTCCCGCCTCGTTGAACAAAAAATCGATTTCGGTATCGGCCTGCACCCCGGCCTCGGACGTGCCGGCGGTGGCGCCCGGCAGCCAGGCGAGCATGTCGATGTGACGTGGCTCGCCGATGGCGTGATGGGTGACTTCGATCAGATGGCTTTGATCCTGCGAACGGATGATGTGCGGCACCGTGATGCCGGCGCCGGCCAGCGCCTCCATCCATTGCAGCTCGGAGCGCAACGCCGCTTCGCAGTGGTAGCCGTTGCGATGGATGCGCAGCGCCACCCGCTGACCATCGTGGCGGCGGGCGGAGAACACTGCGTTCTCGCGGAATTTCACCAGTTCAATCTCGGCGAAATCGCCTTCCCATTGCAGCAAGGCATGGCGCGCCAGGTCATGCAGACGGGCGACTTGCTGGTCATGGCTCAAGGTAGAGAATGCAGGGCTGTGGAATTCAGTCATGGCAAAAGCCTCAAATCGCGCTGAGCGCGTTGTCCAGCGTGTCAACGAACAGGTCGGCGTGGTCGCGGCCGAACACCAGCGGCGGGCGCAGCTTGAGAATGTTGTCGCCGGCGCCGATCTTGCTGATCAACACGCCGTTCTCGCGCATGTCATTGACGACCTTGCGCGCCTCCAGCCCGGCCGGTTCCTTGCTGTCGTGGTCGCGTACCAGCTCCATGGCGAAGAACAGTCCCTTGCCGCGCACGTCGCCGATGATCGAATGCTTCTGGGCCAGCACTTGCAGGCGCTGTTGCACATAGGCGCCGACGTTTTGAGCATTGAGCAGCAGTTGCTGCTGTTCAATCACATCCAGCACCGCCATGCCGACCGCCGCTGCCACGGGCGAACCGCCGAAGGTGTTGAAGTACATGGCGTGACGGCCGAACGATTCAACCAGCGCCTTGTGGGTGATCAACCCGGCCAGCGGATAGCCGTTACCCATCGGCTTGCCGAGGGTGACGATGTCCGGCACCACGCCGTGGGCCTGATGGCCCCACAGGTGATCGCCGGTGCGGCCGAAACCGGACTGCACTTCATCGGCGATGAACAGGCCGCCCGCCGCGCGAATCAACGCGGCGGCCTTGTTGACGAAACTGGCCGGTACCCGTGGCAGGCCTTCGTTGGCGAACAAGGTATCAATCAGCAGTGCGGCGGGGCGAATGCCCTGGGCTTGCATCGAGGCAATCGCTGCCGCGATGTTGGCGGCGTATTGCTCGGTTAGTTGTGCCTCGGTGGTGCCGGCCGGTGCCCGGTACAGGCACGGGATCGGCACGGCGCGGGCATGGGCGGCGAAGGGTTCCGGCGAGGGCAGGGCGGTGGTCACTTCGGCCAGCGACGCCGAGTTGCCGTGGTAGTTGTAGTCGCTGACGATGATGCCGGTGCCACCACTGGCGAACCGTGCCAGGCGCAGCGCCAGTTCATTGGCTTCGCTGCCGGTGCAGGTGAGCATCGCAGTGTCCAGCGGCTCGGCGAAGGTCGCGGTCAGGCGCTCGGCGTAGCGCACCACGTGTTCATCCAGGTAACGGGTGTGGATGTTCAGCGTGGTGGCCTGACGGTGCATGGCCTCGGTCACGTGAGGGTTGCAGTGACCGACGCAAGGCACGTTGTTGTAGACGTCGAGGTAGCGTCGGCCATCGACATCAAACAACCAGACGCCTTCGCCACGCACCAGGTGCAAGGGTTTGTCGTAGAACAGCGGCGAGGCGCTGCCGAGCACGCGATGGCGGCGTTGCAGGAGAGTCTCTTCAGGCATGGTCCGGTACCTCAATGGCGGTGGTGCGACGGTTGCGCAGCAGGTAATTGACGATGGACAGGGTGAAGGTTACGGCCAGGGCGATCAGCATTAGCATGTCGAGCTGGAAGCAGGCGGCGATCACCACCAGCGTCAGGGCCAGGCCCAGCCACGCGACCAGTTTGCCGCCGGCCAGAGTGAATGGCCGTGGCAGGTTCGGTTGATTGCGCTTGATGTGCAGGTAGGCGCCGAAAATGAACAGGTAGCAAACGTTGAGCAGCAACACGACCGCGAGCATCACGGTGGCCGGGTCTACGGTGGACATTGGCAGGCCGATCACGGCGATCAGCAACAGCGCCGGGTAAGGCGTGCCGCGTTTGCCGGTCTTGCCCAGCCACTGCGGGAACAAACCGTCGCGAGCCATGGCGAACAACTGGCGAGAGGCGGCGTAGACCAGCGAAAAGAACGTCGCGATCAAGCCGAACACCGCGCCGCAACCAATCACCTTGGCCAGCCACGAACCTTCGCCGAAGGCGCTGTTGCTGGACATCGCGGCGTACAACGGGTCACCGGCCGAGCCGACCAGATCGACGCCACCGGCACCCGGTGCGCACACCAGCACCACCAGCGCCGTCACCAGCAACGTACCGATGGCCGCGAGAATCCCGCGAGGCATGGTGCGGCCGGGGATATCCGCTTCTTCGGCGGCCGAGCCGGTTTGTTCGACGGTGATGAACAGCCAGATCGCGAAAGGCACGCAAGCGAAAATGCCGGCGAGGCTCACGGGTGTTGCGACGGTGGCTGGCAGTTTCATCAGGTTGGCCAGTTCGACATGGGGCGCCATGGCCACGCCAAAAGTGAGCAGGGCGACTACAGCGATCACACCGGCGATGAAGGTCAGGCCCATGGCTTCACCGACGCCGCGCATGTGGATGCCGATGATGATCGCGAACAAGGCGATCTTCACCGGCCAGCCACCGAGGCCGAAGATTGATTCGGTGTAGGCGCAGATGAAGGTGGCCGCCGCACCGGTGCCGATGGTCAGGGCAATCGCGCAGGCAACGCCGACCAGATAACCCACGAACGGGCCGAAGGCACTTTGCGCATAGACGAACACGCCGCCAGCGCTGGGCAGCGCGGTAGACAGTTCCGCCACGCACAGCGCCAGGCCGCCGCAGAGCAAGGCCATCAACAACGTGGCGATCAGCATGTTCAGCCAGCCACCGGCGGCCAGTCCGAAGTTCCAGCCGGAAAACTGCCCGGCCACCACCAACGCAATTCCGAGGCCGGCAACCTTTGGCCAGCCCAGCGCACTTTTCTTAAGCACAGACGTCTCCCGCGACCCGAAGGCCGATTTATTGTTTTAGTGAGAAATGGAGGGGTTCAGCGTTGCATTGCAGGGCACCCTGGAGCGGGTTGTGCCCCGAGGACGGCTTTGATACTACGCCCGGGCTATGGCGCGGCAGGTGTGTGCGCATGCCATGTCATTGAGTGTGGGTGCCAGATTCACCCCGGTTTTTTTGAGCGCAAAAGAATCCTGTAGGCGCTGGCTTGCCAGCGAAGGCGTCGTGTCAGGTGGGAGGGATGTTGGAGCTGATGGCCTCTTCGCTGGCAAGCCAGCTCCTACAGGGATCGGCGGTGTGCATGGGGGGTTATATGTGGCACACATCCAACTGTAGGAGCCGCCTTGCCAGCGAAGGCGGCCCATCAGGCCGCCTCGATCTCAGATCCGAAAGCTCCCCACCAACTGATTCAATCGTCCGGCCTGCTGCTCCAGCTCGGTACAGGCGCGCAAGGTCGATTGCAGGTTCTCCACCCCTTGTTGGTTCAGGGTGTTGATCCGGGTGATGTCGACGTTCAACGCCTCGACCACCGCGGTCTGTTCCTCGGTGGCGGCGGCGACGGACTGGTTGACGTTGTCGATCTCGCCGATGCGTTGGGTCACGCTGCCCAGGCGGGTGCCGGCGAGGTTGGCGATGGTCACGCTTTCTTCACTGTGGCGCTGGCTCTCGGTCATGGTGGTGACCGATTCACGGGCGCCCACTTGCAGCTCTTCGATCATCTGCTGGATCTCCAGCGCCGAGGTCTGGGTGCGTCCGGCCAGGCTGCGCACTTCGTCCGCGACCACCGCAAACCCGCGACCCGCTTCACCGGCCCGCGCCGCTTCAATCGCGGCGTTGAGCGCCAGCAGGTTGGTCTGCTGGGAGATGCCCTTGATCACTTCGAGGATCTGCCCGATGTTCACGGTCTTGTCGTTGAGCACTTCGATGTTGGCGCACGAGGCGCTGATCTTGCCGGACAATTCGTTCATCACCTCGATCGTGCGTTCCACCACCTGCCGTCCATCCTCGGCCTGTTGCCGGGCACTCGAAGCCTGTTGCGAGGCATCGGAGGCGTTGTGGGCGATCTCCTGGGCGGCGGCGCCCAACTGGTTAATGGCGGCCGCCACGCTGTTGGTGCGAGTCGATTGATCGTCGAAATTGCTCAGCGACGAATTCGAGGCATTGAGCACCCGACGTGCGCCTTCATTGACGCCCTGGGCGGCTGAAGACACCTCGCGGATCGAATGGTGGATACGCTCTACAAAACGGTTGAACGCCGTCGCCAACTGGCCGATTTCATCGCGCGATTGCACTTGCAGGCGGCGGGTCAGGTCGCCTTCGCCGAGGGAGATATCCTCCATGACCCGGGTCAGCACTTGCAGCGGCCGGGTGATGCGCAATGCCGTGTACCAGATCAATAGCGGGCCGAGCAGGGCCGAACCGCCACCCAACAGCAATTCCAGCGCTGTGCTTTGCACACCTTGGGCATCGAGTTCTTTCTGCAAGGTGGCCACCGGCGCCAGCAACACACTTTGCGGTACACCCACCAACACACCCCACGGTGCAGCACCGGCAATCGGCGACAGCGGCTCAAGCACCTTGATTTGCTGCGCGTCGACAAACACCTTCGGTTGGCCCTGATGCAGGCTGTCCATCACCTCGGCGTTGTCCATCGGTTGACCGAGGCGCTTGACGTCCTGGCTACTGGCCGAGATCACCCCGCGCGGGCTGACGATGCTGATCTGACCGTTGCCATCGAACAATGCACGGGCACTGGTTTCGCTGTTCTGTTGTAGGGCAGCGAGGTTGATGTCGAGCCCGACCACCGCGATGACCTTGCCGTTTTCCAGCAGCGGGAAAGCCACGCTGGTCACCAGTTTTCGACTGCCGGAGGCTTCATCGAAATACGGCTCCAGCACACAGGCCTGGCGCGTGTCGCGGGCACAGGTGTAGAAAGCGTTGTAGGGTGCGCCGCTCGGCCCCGGCTCAGTGTTGGCGAGCAGGCCTTCGTCGCCGATCACCGCTTGCAGTTCGCCGGGTTTGCTCTGCACCCAGTATAGGGCAAAACGTCCGGTTTCATTGCTGCCCAGTTCTGCCTGGTTGGCGAAGCCGGCGTCGGCACCGTCGAGTCCGTCAGGTTCGAAAATGACATAAAGCCCGAGCAGGTCGGGCTTGTCGATCAAGGCTTGATGAAGCTGGGTACTCAGCTCCTGGCGCAGTTGTTGGCGGCTCAGGCTGCCCTTTTGTTGCAGCTGTCGCAGGTACAGCAAATAGCGCGACAGTCCCTGGCCATATTCGTGGGTCTGCATGAACGTGCGTTGCACTTGCATGGCCTGGACTTTGCCCAGGGCCTGCATGTGCTCCTTGGCCGCATTGGCCAGCATGTCACCGCTGGCCTCGGCCACTTGCTGGCTGCTCTTGTGGGTCTGGTACAGCGACAGGCCCATCAGCAAACCGACGACCAGCAACAGGCAAAGACCGGCGAGCAGGGCGATCTTGCTCTGGATCGTCAGGAGTGTCTTGTGCATTGGAAATACCTTTTTCCACGTGGGCAATGACAGCGCCATTGCCCACGACCGAGGTTAGAAACCGGTGACGAACAGCAGTTGGGCGTAGACGTTCTGGTCGTTGTTACCCAGTTGCGTGCCGCCGTTTTCAGCGCTCTTGTCCGGCTGGTAGATGCCCACCAGCGGCATCACGGTCAAATGGTCGTTGACGTGCCATTCGGCATACAGGTCGACTTCGTGGCCGTCGGTATTGCCCAGGCTGCGGTCGATGGTGTCGTAGTGGAAATACAGCGCACCGAGGTTCAGGTTCTCCAGCGGCGTGACTTTCATCCCGACGTTCTGGATCCGCGAATTGCTGTTGAACGGCCCGGCGTAGTTGCCCGCCACTTCACCCTGGAACCAGGTGCCGTAGCCACGGCTCATGCCATAGAACAGGGTGTCGTAGTTTTCCGAGAAGCGGCTGTAGCGGTAGCTGACGTAGGGGGTCCAGGCCGCGTCGGCGAAGGTCCAGCCGGCTTCCAGGTACCAGGCGTCTTCATTGGAGGCGTGTGGTTTGTCCTGCTCGGCATATTCACCGGACAGGAACAGGTTTTTCACGCCGGCATTGCCGGTGGCGCGCACGCTGTAGGTCTTCATGCCGTCGCGTTCAAGTTGCAGCGGGGAGGCGTACTGCTCGTCGATGTCGGTGGTCTTGATGTAGGTCAGGCCGACCGTGCCGGCTTCGGCCACGTGTTCCAGGGTGCCGACGTACATTTCGGTCTTGGCCTGGGCGCGGTTGTCGGATTTGAGCCACATCAGGTCGCTGCGCCAGCCTTCCTTGCCACCCAGGCGCAACACCGCCGTCTCGTCGAAGTCTTTTCGTGCTGCCAGGTAGTAAGAGCCACCGCGGTTGAACTCGCCGTCGGCCAGGCCCTTGCCCATGTTCAACGCGTCGCCGTCAATCAGGAATCCGTCTCCGACCACTACGTTCTGGCGGCCGAAGGACAGGTCTACACCGTCCTTGCCCAGCGCGCCAAACAGGTCAGCCGATTTCCAGCCCAGGTAGGCGTCTTCGAACTTGGTGGTGCGTTCCGAACCATCGCTGAAACCGGCGGCGTCGCCGTCGCCCCAGGTGCCGGAGCTGAGCAGGTTGCCCGCGCCGTAAGCGGTGCCCGCACCGCCCAGGCCGTGGTCGAAACTCAAACCGTATTTGATGTAGCCCTCGCGCCACGACGACGAACCTTCGTCGAGACGGCCGGACAGGGCGTAATTTTCCTGGCTGTGGAAAATGCCGAACGCGGCTTCGAGGGTGGCGTTCAGGTGGCTGTCGTCATTGGCGTAGAGTTCGTAGGCACCGGCATGGCTGGCACTGATCATCAACGCGAGCGTCGAGAGACGAAGCAAGGGGGACTTGAGCATGGTGTGGCATCCGTTCTTGTTCTTGAGCGCAGGTTTGCGGTCTGCCCGGATACTAAGGCGCGCCCTTCGATTGCCCTTTTCCCTGTTTGCCAATTAGTTGGTTGTGCATGCCAGATTGCATGGCGCGTTGCCACGTCGGCAGGTTTTGGTGCGTGGTTCGGCTCGTTGCGCAGTTATCGCGCACCCTTGGGGCGCGATGGCGCGGCGCTTTGTGGCGAGCAAGGGCCGGTTTGGCGTTTCGTCCGGTGAGTACCGCAAGCGCTATATCAACTGAACGGCAACACCTGCGCGATTTGGCACAACCGCCAACATAACTGGCACGCAGCGCAAAGCCTGCGTGCCAACGACCACCGACAATCGCTCCCAACCTGCCGAAGCACCGTTGCCTCGGCGTTTTTAGTGTTGGCGTTCGTCTGCTGGCGAGCGCGTGGATTTTCAAGGTCGTTTTCCTATGGTCACTTCGCTGCGTTTGTCCCTCTTTGGTTTGCTGTCCTTCACCCTGGTCCAGGCGGTGTCCGCTGCCGAGTGCGGCCCGGATACCCGTCGGGGTGCCGAAGTGTTTGCCACCGAGTGCAGTGTTTGCCACGCGGTGACCAAGGGCACCACCGGCATGATGGGGCCGAACCTGAACGGCGTGGACGGACGCAAGTCCGGTTCGCTGGCGGGGTTCAGCTACTCCCAAGCCATGCGTGACAAAGACATCAGTTGGCAAGCCGAGACCATCGCGCAATTCATCACTGCACCCCAGGCCTACGTACCCGGCACCTACATGCCGTACATGGGCCTGGCCTCCGCCGACGATCGTCAGGCGGTCGCCTGCTACCTCAAAGAACAACATTGATCAGCCGAATATCGGACTGATCACCACCCCTGAAGGCGCTGGCTTGCCAGCGAAGGCTGTCTTGAGCCTTGCACCGCCCGCCGCTAAGCCTTCGCCAGCAAGCTGGCTCCTACAAATGAATGAAAGGTGAATCATGAGCAACGTTGAAATCCTGGCCCAGGTGGCTGCATTCCTCGAACGCCAGCACGGCTGCTTTATCGACGGTCAGTGGGTCTTGGCCGAGGGTGAGCGCATCGCCGTGGTCAACCCGGCCACCGGGCAAACCCTGTGCGAAACCCTCGACGCGCCGCTGGACATCGTCGAGCGCGCCGTGCAGTCGTCGCACAGCGCCTTCAAATCCGGCGTGTGGTCGGGCCTGCGCCCGGCGGACCGCGAACGTATCTTGCTGAACTTCACCCGCCTGGTAGAAGAAAACGCCGAAGAACTGGCCCAGCTGGAAACCCTGAGCCAGGGCAAATCGATCAACATGGCCCGCGCGCTGGACCTCAACGCCACCGTCGAATTCATGCGCTACATGTCCGGCTGGGCGACCAAGATCGAAGGCCAGACCTTCGACGTGTCGATCCCGCTGCCGCCGGGCGCCAAGTTCACCGCGTTCACCAAGCGTGAGCCGGTTGGCGTGGTGGTCGGTATCGTGCCGTGGAACTTCCCGCTGCTGATCGCCGCCTGGAAACTGATGCCGGCTCTGGCCACCGGTTGCACCGTGATTATCAAACCCGCGATGGAAACGCCGCTGACCGCCATGCGCCTGGCTGAGCTGGCGCTGGAAGCGGGCATTCCGGCCGGCGTGTTCAACGTAGTCACCGGTGGAGGTGCTTCGGTGGGCGGTGTGCTGACCTCGCACCCGCTGGTGAGCAAGGTGTCGTTCACCGGTTCCACCGCCGTGGGCAAGAGCGTCGGCGTGGCATGCATGGCAAACATGACGCGTTTCTCCCTGGAACTGGGCGGCAAGAACCCGATGATCGTGCTCGCCGATGCCGACATCGAAAAAGCCGTGCAGGGTGCGATCCTCGGCGGTCTGCTGAACAACGGCCAGGTCTGCGCCGCCGCGTCGCGCTTCTACGTGCATCGTTCGATCCACGACCCGTTCGTCGAAGCCCTGGCCGCCGCTGTTTCGGCAATGCCGATTGGCGCAGGCATGAACTGCGAGGCCGCGATCAACCCGCTGGTGTCGCGCAAGCAACAACAGAGCGTGCTCAAGCACATCGAACTGGCTCGCCAGGAAGGCGCGCGCGTAGTGACGGGTGGCGAGTTGCTCGAAGGCGACGGTTTCTTCGTGCAGCCGACCATTCTGGCGGACATCGACCACACCATGGCCGTGGCCCGTGAAGAAGTGTTCGGTCCGGTGCTGGGTGTGATGCCGTTCGACGACGAAAACGCCGTGATCAAGCTGGCCAACGACAACCGCTACGGCCTGGCCGCCAGCCTGTGGACCAACGACCTGAGCAAGGCCATGAACCTTGTGCCGCGCATCGAGGCCGGCACCGTATGGGTCAATGCCCACGTGCTGCTCGACCCGGCGATGCCGTTCGGTGGCGTCAAGCAATCGGGCATGGGCCGCGAGTTTGGTCGTGCGGTGATTGAGGCTTACACCGAACTCAAGTCGGTGTGCATCGCCCATTGATCCACCTGTAGGCGCGAGCCTGCTCGCAAAAAAATGCCAGAGAATACGGTCTTGTAGGAGCAAGCTTGCTCGCGAAAAGCGTTAAGAACATGCGGCCTGTCAGGTATGTCGCGTTATCGTTGACGACCTTCGCGAGCGGGCTCGCTCCTAAAAGGGGCAATGTGTTCAGGCTGCCGGGGGCGGTTTCGCCAGTTCGATCCCGGCGGCGCCCAGCCGCTTGAGAATCTCGAACAGCAGCTCGCTCTTGATCGCGCCCACCGTGCGCGGGCTGCCGACATAACCGGTGATGGTCAGGGTGATGCCATCCGGTTTCAGCTGACTGAAACGCAGGAACGGCGCCGGTTTATCCAGGATCGACGCATGTTCGGTGTAGCTGTCCATCAGCAGGTTTTGCACCACTTCCGGATCGATATCCAGCGGGAACATCAGCTCCAGAATCACCACGCCCTGGGCGCTGCCGCCGAGGGTGACGTTGCGCAGGTTCTGCGAAATCAGGTGCGAATTGGGCACGATCATGATCGAACGGTCGGCCAGTTGTATTTCCGTGGCCCGCACGTTAATCCGCCGAATATCGCCTTCCACGCCACTGATGCTGATCAGGTCGCCGACCTTCACCGGGCGTTCGGTCAACAGGATCAGGCCGGAAATGAAATTCTTCACGATCTCTTGCAGACCAAAGCCGATGCCCACCGACAAGGCACTGACGATCCACGCAAGGTTAGTCCACTTGATCCCCAGCGACGACAGCATCAACAGCACCACGGCGGCATAGCCGAGGTTGGCAAACAGGGTGCTGAGCGAGGCGCACATGCCGGGGTCCATCTCGGTTTTCGGCAGGAACTCACTGTCCAGCCAACGCCGCAGCGTGCGAATCAGGTAGACACCAATCAACAATGTCAGGACGGCATGCAGCAGGTTATCCGGGACGATGTTGAGCTTGCGCAAACCTTCGCCGCCGAGGATGGACAGGGTGTTGGTGACCAATTGCCCGAACGTGGTGCCCACGCCACCGACAAACAAGGCAATGATGCCGATCAGCGTCAGTGCGGCACGGCCTGCGCCGGACAATACGGTGCAAATCTGTTCCAGTCGCGGATTGCCAATACCGAGCAGCTGTTTAATCGCCTTGCCGGTGGGCTGGCGGGGTGAAAAAACGTAGTCGCAGGTGTCCCGGTAGACCTGTGTGAGCAGGTAGAAACCGGCGACGATGATGAAGATCCAGACCATTTCATAAGTGATGAACCGTGCGAGCGTCACGTAGCCGGTCACCAGGGCGAGAAACGACACCACCACGGCAGCGCCGGTGAAGGTGTAGATCAGGCCGGCGAAGGTGGTGACGCCTTCGGGCGCTTCCCCGGCGACGATCAGTTCCCGGCGGGTCTTGCTGACGCGCAACAACAACGCACCGATCACCAGGGCGGCGACCAGTGCCACGATGCCCCGGCCGAGCAATACCACGTCGGCACTCATGCCCGTGACATTGCTCATTTGCACCAGGGTCACCAGCACCAGCAACAGGCTGGCCAGCAGCCTGGGATAGGGCGCCATCGCCAGCGCTACCGGGTCGGCAATATCGGGCAGGCGCCAGGAGGGATGTTTGATCGACAGCAGTGCGCGACTCAACCCGGTGATCAGCACGCAGGTGTAGGCCAGCTTTTCCAGGTACTGCACCAGGTCAGCCAGCAGCGCGGTGTAGGGCATCTGGCGAGTCCCGGCAAAATGCAGCAGTTGCAGGGCGATACCGGCGGTCAGCACCGTCGCCAGCACTGACGCCAGCGCAAGCGAACTGCGCCGCAACCGCCCCTCAGGCATGCGATGAATGCACAACCACGCCAGCGCCCGGCCGGCGAGCTTGCGCCCGACGGTCCAGATGGCCAGCGCCAGCACCAGCAGCGCGGCGGTGATCCCGCGTTGCCCGGGCTGCCAGGCGGCCTGGTGGACGGCGTCGAGTTGCTGGATCAGGGCGATGAAGCGTTGACGGTCATCGATCGGCAGGTCGAACAGCGGCGACCAGAAGCGTGGGTTGAGGATGCTGTTGGTTTGCTGGGTCACCTCGGCTTCCAGCATGGAGCGGCGGATACCGGCGATCTGGGTGATCAGCTCGGCGGCACTGATTTTCAGCGCCGCCAGGGTTTTGAGCTGGTTGTCGATCCTGCCTTTTTGCTCGCTCAGGAGGTCTCGTTGCGTGGCAATCGCAGACGTCACCAGTGCGTTCTCATCGTGTGGAACGGGGCCCAGCACGTTGAGTTGCGCTTGCAATTGCGCTTGCCCTGGCAGCAGCGCTGCCGATTGCCGATCAACCTCCTGAATGAGCGTCTGCACCTGGTCCTGCGCGCCTTCCAGCTGCGTGTAATTGCTGGCCAGCGACACTTGTTGCTTGAGGTTGTTGAGCTGAGTCTGCAGTTCGAGCAGTTCGCTGTCGGACAGGCTCACCGGTTGGGGAGCCAGCGCGGGAGCAAGGGAGTCGGCCATCGGCGCCGCCGACAGCTCACCGGCGTTCGCCATCAGCAGCGCGAAAGCAATGTAGATCACTGACTTCCATGCATGGCGCATCGGCGAGCTCGACGGTTGGTCACTTAGCCTATGAGGGTAGGCCATGACACGAAAAGTCGTGGGCTGTTTGGTCGGATGCGCGGTCGTTGTTGGGCCGAGGCCACGCACAAGCGCTATTCATGTTGCTGGCGCGCCGGGAAGAACAGCTTGAAGCAAGTCACGCCGTCGGCACTGCTGACACTGTAGGCGCCGTTGTGCAATTGCATGATGGTCGCCACGATCGACAGGCCCAGGCCATTGGATTGAGCCGAGCGCTCGCGGGACTCATCGACCCGGTAGAAGCGTTCGAACAATCGAGGCAAATGCTGGGCCGGGATGGTCTGGCCGTGGTTGCGCACTTGCACCTGGACGCCGTCGACGGTTGGCCTGGCGTGGATCACCAACTCGGAATGCGGCGCGCCGTACTTGATGGCGTTGGCGCAGAGGTTGGCCAATGCCCGACGCAGGAGCATCGGTTCGGCCCAGATCAGGCCGTTGCCGCGGGCATTGATGCAGATTCCGACGTCTGTCGCCGGGCCTTCGAAGTAATCGGCCATGCGCTGCATTTCGTCAGCGGCGTCCAGCTCCTGACGCTGGCGCAAGGCACTGCGCGGATCGGTGCGAGCAAGGAACAGCATGTTGTCGAGCATCCGCGCCAGGCGTTCGAGTTCCTCGACGTTGGATGCCAGCAACTGCTGATAGGCGTCGGTGCTGCGGTTTTGCTGCAAGGCCACCTGGGTTTCGCCGAGCAGGTTGTTGATTGGCGTGCGCAGCTCATGGGCCATGTCGGTCGACACCTGGCCCAGTTGCACGAACCCCTTGTCGAGGCGGTCGAGCATGGCGTTGAAGGCATCGATCATCGGCAACAGTTCCAGCGGGGCACCGTGGCTGTCGAGGCGTTCGTTGAGGTTGCCGACGTCGATGCTCTGGGTATGCCGCGCCAGGCGCCGCAGCGGCAGCAGGCCGCGATGCACCAGCACATACCCGGACAAGGCCAGCAAGATCGCCGCCACCGTGGCGAACAGATAGACATTGAACCGGTAGTCGGCCAGCACGGCGGTGCGTTCGGTCATCAGTCGTCCGGTGACGACCTGCAGGCTGCCGAGGTCCCCCGAGTCGATGGTCGCTGCCAGGGCGGAAAACGGCACGCCGTTGACGTTGGGCAAGTGCTGCACATCGTTCAGGACCAATCGATGGTCCATGGCCACCGGGGTCAGCACCGGCATGTTCAGGTTGCCGGGGTTGACCACCAGCAATGGCGGTTGGCCAGGCGTGCCGATGGTCAGCAGGGCTTCGCGGTTGCCCATCATGTTTTGGAACAGCGCCGGCTTGGCCTTGATCAGGTCTAGGGTATTGCTGTCGTTGAGGAAGGTGCGCAACTGGTCGATGCGAGTGATCAGCGCAATGTCGTCGCGGCGGATCAGCTCGCGTTCCAGGTCGCGGTACAGCGCGACGCCCAGCAATGCCAGCGAGACAAAGGCGAGCAGGGCGAACACCAACGCCAGGCGCAGGGTCAGGGAATGGCTGAGCCGGGTGGCGGAGCGCAGCGGCGCCATGGCGTTCATGGTTGCGTATCGAAGCGGTAGCCGACGCCGCGCACGCTGTGGATCAGCTTGAGCGGGAACGGATCGTCGATTTTCAGGCGCAGGCGGCGCACCGCCACATCGACCACATTGGTGTCGCTGTCGAAATTCATGTCCCACACCCGCGAGGCAATCATCGAGCGCGACAGCACTTCGCCCTGATGGGTGGCGAACAGGTGCAGCAGGGCAAATTCCTTGTTGGTCAGGGTGATGCGGTTGCCGGCGCGGCTGACGCGACGCTTGAGCACGTCGATCTGCAGGTCGTCGACGTGCAGGTGTTCTTCTTCGCGGGTCGGACCGCGACGCGTCAAGGTGCGCAGGCGCGCCACCAGTTCGGCGAAGGAAAACGGCTTGATCAGGTAGTCGTCGGCGCCGAGTTCCAGGCCTTTGATGCGGTCGGCAATGTCGTCCCGGGCGGTGAGGAACAGCACTGGCGTATCGGCTTCCTTGCGCAAGCGGCGCAGGACTTCCCAGCCGTCCATCTTCGGCATCATGACGTCGAGCACGATCACGTCGAAATCGTGTTCCAGGGCTTGATGCAAGCCATCGACGCCGTTGCGCGCCAGGCTCACGGTGTATCCGAGTTCCTGCAGACCGTTGAGGAGGTAGTTGCCGGCTTTGGGTTCGTCTTCGACTACGAGGATGTTCATCGCAAGCTGCCTGTTTCGGTCGGGCTACGGGGGCGCATCAGTGGCGCAAGTGTAGCCCGATCAGCGCTGAGGGCAGGCATCCACTCAGTTCTCGCCAAGGCAACTGATGCCCTGGACCTGATAGTCCAGTTGGTGCTCGCGGCCCTGATGGTCGAGGTAGTTGAATTGCGCCGGCACGATGCCGCACTTGCCGCTGAGATCGGTCATGGACAGGACCTTGGCCACGTCTACCGGGACATAGAAGCCGTCCTTGTCGTGGATGATCGGTGAGGTGGATTCAGTGGCGGCAAACGCCGAACCGGTGGCGAGCAGCGCGGCAACGCCAAGGAGCAACATTTTCATGACCAATCTCTCTCTGCAAGGGCGGGGTGGCTGCCGGTGGTTGGCCTGACAGTGAGTTCAGGCTAACGGGGCGATGCGCACAGCCGACCAACAGCTTGATTACAAAGTTGTAATGAAAGCCGCCATCGAGCTTCACCACATCAGGAGCTGGCTTGCCAGCGAAGAGGCCGTCAGCTCCAACGCCCTTGTCGTCTGATACACCGCTTTCGCTGGCAAGCCAGCTCCTACAGTTTTGCGGGGCCTATCAGATATGTGAACACCGCCAATCCCTGTAGGAGCTGGCTTGCCAGCGAAGAGGCCGTCAGCTTCAACACCCTTGTCGTCTGATACACCGCTTTCGCTGGCAAGCCAGCTCCTACAGTTCTGCGGGGCCTATCAGATATGTGAACACCGCCAATCCCTGTAGGAGCTGGCTTGCCAGCGAAGGGGCCGTCAGCTTCAACACCCTTGTCGTCTGATACACCGCTTTCGCTGGCAAGCCAGCTCCTACAGTTCTGCGGGGCCTATCAGATATGTGAACACCGCCAATCCCTGTAGGAGCTGGCTTGAAGTGGTCCAGTTTTTTTAGACCATTCTGTAGGAGTATTACGCCGCTAGCTTTTCAAAGATGGCTGGCGGCAGGTTGTTCGAGGCGGTGTGACAGCGTCTGTGGTTGTAATGAGCGATAAA
>NZ_JAFMPV010000046.1:0-25524 GCF_049132105.1 Pseudomonas sp. NFX15 | reverse complement strand
ACAGACAAGGTCAGGAGCAAATCCTGCCTTCAGGAGCGATCGGCCTCCCCCAGAAACGCACTTGCTGTTGTATGACGCCTTGAGCGTAACCTTTCCCCTTGGAGTCAGGGCCAACATACAAGGAGCGGGCTTGCCCCGGGCGGTGTTTCGACGAAGGG
Organism: Pseudomonas sp. NFX15; assembly: GCF_049132105.1. Taxonomy (NCBI): domain Bacteria; kingdom Pseudomonadati; phylum Pseudomonadota; class Gammaproteobacteria; order Pseudomonadales; family Pseudomonadaceae; genus Pseudomonas; species Pseudomonas sp. NFX15. The sequence goes on along the minus strand of NZ_JAFMPV010000046.1, from coordinate 25,366 downwards.
GCCAAGTACATTCGACATTGATGTTGGCTTACAGGACGCCTTCGCTGGCAAGCCAGCTCCTACAGTGGTTTTTGGGGTTCAGGCTGGCCAATGTCGGGCGAACACCGGCGCCAGCGTCGGGTGGCGGTCGATGCGTTCCAGCCAGGCGAAAAATCCCGGCCGCGCATTGCGCAAATACTCGCGGCTACCCGCCCATCGCGAGATCACCGCCGCCAGCACATCCAGCGCCCCGGGCGTCTCGCTGCCCAGGTACAGCTCGCCCGAGAACTGGTCGGCAAACACTTCCCAGCTCCAGTGCAAGCGTCGGCGGGCGCCTTCCATGAGGTTCTGCCTGGACGACTCATCCGCTTCGGCCAGCCAGCGCTCGGGGTAATCGATGACGCCGATGGCCGCATAGCAATTGCTGACGATGTACGCCATGCCGCGAATCGCCTGGTCTCGCTCGGCCGGGTCCTTGGGCAGCAACTCCGACGCGGGAAAGCTCAGCCCGAGGTGAATCAGGATCGCCGCGCTCTCGGTCATCACGCTGCCATCGGGCAACTGCAAGGTCGGGATCTGCTTGAGCGGGTTGAGCTTCTCCAGCGCCAGGGCCGCCTCGGCGGACGCCTCGACATCGATAAAACGGTAAGCAATCTCACACAATTCAAGGGCTGCCTCGATGGCCGCTGCCCCGGAATTCTGATGACCGTAGAGTTGATACATAATCGTCTCCTTGCGCACCGCTACCCGGGCAGTGCCGCATCAAGCTATCCAGTGTAGAAGCCGCCTCCCGCCGCACAGCAGCCATCCGACGACCGCACCATCATCCCCACCTGGGGCAAGTTGCCGCGGCTATCATCGCCGTCGATCTCCACCATCACCGCAATGAAGTTCTCATAAAAAATCCGCGGCGTAACATCAGCGCCATACCCACCCATAAGCCTCCCCCGGAGCACACCATCATGAAACGCCAAACCCTTCTCAGCATCGCTTTTTCGATTTTCGCAGTGAACGCTTTCGCCGCTACCACTGCCCAACCTGGGGTCGCTGAAGGCGGCTCGGATCGTCTGATTGAAAGCCGTGTCGCCGAGGGTGGTTCCGACCGCCTGATCGAGAATCGCGTGGCCGCTGATGGCTCCGACAAACTCCTGCAAAACCGCGTTGCTGAAGGCGGTTCCGACAAACTGCTGGAAAACCGTGTCGCTGAAGGCGGTTCGGATCGCCTGATCGAAAGCCGCGCTGTCTGAATGCGTGCTACACCGCAGGACTCAATGAAAAACCCGGCATCACCCGCCGGGTTTTTTATGCGTTTTTTTCCCGCGATTACTTTCCTGCCCGCGCCATGCAGCGCTGATAACGTTCATCGACTCGTTTGGCGAACCACGCCGTGGTGAGTTTGCGGGTGATTTTCGGGCTTTGCAGCACGATCCCAGGCAGCACTTCGCGGGGCAGCCGTCGTCCTTCGGCCTGTTCGGCCAATTCGAATACCCGCCGATAAAGATCGCTGTTTTCAAACGCCAGGGTTTTGCCCTTATCCAACTGATCCCGAATGGTCGTGTTGCGCATGTCCAGTTGTTTGCCGAGGGTGCGCACGGCCAGTTCCGTGGAACCGGGCAGGATCGACCCGTAGTTCACCAGGTCGCCATCCAGCGCCAACGGGACCCCGGACGCCCGGCTCACGGCGTTCTGGAACGCGGCATTGCGGCTGGCGTACCAACCGGCGTTGAAATCGGCAAAGCGGTACAGCGGCTGCGGGTAGTTCACCGGATAGCCGAGCAGATGCGCGATGCCGAAGTACACGCCGCCGCGCCGGGTGAACACTTCATGGCGAATCGTCCCCGGTACCGGATACGGATAGCCCTTGGCGTGTTGCTCGGCAAAATCGATGCTGACCTGCATCGGCCCGCCGGTGTGCACCGGGTTGAAGCCGCCGAACAGGGTTTTGCCCATCGGGACCATGCCGATGAAGTCGTCGAAAATCGCGCTCAGTTCCTTTTCGCTGCGCGCAGCATTCAGGCGTTCGCTGTAGGTTTTGCCGTTAGGTGAATTGAGCCGCAACGCGCCGCTCACCAGCAGGCCTGGAATGTGCGCCTTGGCGGCGCGGCGGTCGATCTCGTCACGGGCGATCTTGCCCAGGCCGGGAACGCTCGGATCGACCTGAAAAGTCGACTCCTGTTCGGTCACCGCCAGCACCGAGCACAGGTTCTGCGTGGTCGGCGAGAGGTCTTGCGCGGTAAACGCCACCTGGATATCCGTGGCCCAACCCTGGGGATCGGCAGCCTTGGCCGGCAGCAAACGCACAATCTCGGCCTTCACTTCGGCCGGGCTGCGCGCCGCCGGTTCCTGAGTCCGTTGGCTGCCGCAACCGGCCAATACCAGCAATACGGCGACGCTTGTGATCAATCTGATGTGCATGTCGTTCCATCTAATCCGTTTGTCCGGGCCAACCATACGACCAATGGCAGGTCAGCGGCTACGTCCGTGGCAGTCCGACGGTTGCCGCCCTCCCCGACTGGACCATACTTGTTCCACGCAACGAGGAGGACAGGCTGATGCACCGCAGCGACGTGTTGATCATTGGCGCCGGCCCGACCGGGCTGGTCTTGGCGTTGTGGTTGAGCAAACTGGGCGTGCGCGTGCGGATCGTCGACAAGGCCGCGGCGCCCGGCACCACGTCCCGGGCGCTGGCCGTCCAGGCGCGGACGCTGGAACTGTATCGCCAGCTCGGACTCGCCGACGCCATCGTGCAAAACGGCCATCGCGTGGCGGGTGCCAATTTCTGGGTCAAGGGCGAACCCGTGGCACACCTGCCGCTGACCCAGGTCGGCGAGGGTCTGACGCCCTGCTCGTTTCTCGAGATGTTCCCGCAGGATGAACACGAACGGCTGCTGATCGAGCGCCTGCAAACGTTCGGCATCACCGTGGAGCGCAGCACCGAACTGGTCAGCTTCGAACAAACCGCAGAAGGCATCAGCGCCACGCTTCAGCTGCCCGATGGCCAGCAGGAAACCTGTCAGGCCTGTTACCTCGCCGGCTGTGACGGTGCCCGCTCGATTGTTCGCAAAATCCTCGATACCGGGTTCCCCGGCGGCACCTACCAGCAGATTTTCTACGTCGCCGACGTGCAGGGCAGCGGCCCGGCCTTCAATGGCGAACTGCATGTGGACCTCGACGAAGCAGACTTCCTCGCCGTGTTCCCGCTGGCCGGCCAAGGCCGCGCACGCTTGATCGGCACGGTGCGCGACGAGCGTGCCGAACACGCCGAGACCCTGCGTTTCGAGGACGTCAGCAGCCGGGCCATTGAGCACATGAAGGTGCAGGTCGAGCAACTGAACTGGTTTTCGACCTACCGCGTGCATCATCGGGTGGCCGATCATTTTCGCAAAGACCGGGCGTTTTTGCTTGGTGACGCTGCCCACGTGCACAGCCCGGCTGGCGGCCAAGGCATGAACACCGGGATCGGCGACGCCATCAACCTGGCCTGGAAACTGGCGGCGGTGTTGAGCGGCGGCGCCGAACCCAGGCTGCTCGACAGCTATGAAACCGAGCGCATCGCCTTCGCCCGCAAACTGGTGGCCACGACCGACCGGGTGTTCACCTTCGTCACCGCCGAAGGGCGGGTCGCCGATCTGCTGCGTACGCGCCTGGCACCGTTCGTGATTCCGAAAATGGCCGCGTTCGAAACCTCGCGCGAGTTCCTGTTTCGCACGGTGTCGCAGATCACCCTCAATTATCGGGGCATGCCGTTAAGCACGGGCGTGGCCGGGCACGTGCATGGCGGTGATCGCCTGCCCTGGGCCCATGACGGTGAAGGGGATAATTTTGAATCGCTCAGAGGCCTGACCTGGCAGGTGCATGTCTACGGCGACACCAGCGACGAGATGATCGCCTGGTGCAACGAACACCATCTACCGCTGCACGTATTCGACTGGCGCCCGGCATTCGAGACCGCGGGGCTGGGGCGCAACGGCTTTTATCTGCTGCGGCCCGATACTTATGTGGCGATTGCCGAGACGTGTTCGGACCCGAAGGTGATCGAGCGGTATTTCCGAGATCACGGGATCCGCCCGTTTTTCGACACCTGACACAACCCTTGTAGGCGCTGGCTTGCCAGCGAAGGCGTTGAGTCAGTCATATGGATGTTGTCAGTCACGACGCCTTCGCCGGCAAGCCGGCTCCTACAAGGGATGTGATGTTTGTCAGATACCGGCCAGGGCCAGGTCCATCGCAAAATAGGTGAAGATCAGGTCGGCCCCGGCGCGCTTGATCGCCCCCAGGCTTTCGCGCACCACCCGGTCTTCATCGATGGCCCCGGCCTGGGCAGCGAACTTGATCATCGCGTACTCGCCGCTCACCTGATACGCCGACAGCGGCAGGCGCGAGGCGTCACGGATGTCGCGGATGATGTCCAGGTAGGCACCGGCCGGCTTGACCATCAGCGCATCGGCACCTTCCTGCTCGTCCAGCAACGACTCGCGCACCGCTTCGCGGCGGTTCATCGGGTTCATCTGGTAGCTTTTGCGGTCGCCCTTGAGCGCACTGCCGCCCGCCTCACGGAACGGGCCATACAGCGCCGAAGCAAACTTGGTCGAATAGGCCATGATCGCGGTCTGGGTAAACCCTGCTTCATCGAGGGCCCGGCGAATCGCCTGGACTTGTCCGTCCATCGCCGCCGACGGCGCGATGACATCGGCACCGGCATGGGCTGCCGCCACGGCTTGCCGGCCGAGGTTGATCAGGGTCTGGTCATTGTCGACCTCATGGTTGTGCAGCACGCCGCAATGACCGTGGTCGGTGTACTCGCAAAAGCAAGTGTCGGACATCACGATCATGTCCGGCACCGCATCCTTGGCAATGCGCGACATGCGCGAGACCAGGCCATTCTCGCGCCAGGTGTCGCTGCCGCTGCTGTCCAGGTGATGGGACACGCCGAAGGTCATCACCGACTTGATCCCGGCGCGGGCGTAGCGCTCGATCTCGCCGGCCAGTTTCGACTCGGGGATGCGCATCACGCCGGGCATGCTCTTGATTGGCACGAAGTCGTCGATTTCTTCTTCGACGAAGATCGGCAGCACCAGGTCGTTGAGGCTGAATTCGGTCTCCTGGAACAGGCTGCGCAGGCTCGCATTGCGGCGCAGACGGCGTGGGCGTGCTTCGGGGAACTGACTGGACATGGAGATTCCTGAATTTCAAAAGACAAAATGATCGTAAACGATAACGCGCAACGCCTGAATAACCGCGCTGCATGCCCCCCTGTAGGAGCTGGCTTGCCAGCGAAAGCGGTGGGTCAGTCAACATATCTGCTGCCTGATACGACGCCTTCGCTGGCAAGCCAGCTCCTACAGGGTTGATGTAACCGGGATTAGCCTGCGACGGGGCTTGGAATCTGCAAACCGCGCACCACCGCCGGCCGTGCCAGGAAACGCTCCAGCACACGGGTGACGTTGGGGAAGTCCTGGATACCCACCAGATCGCCCGCTTCATAGAAGCCGATCAGGTTGCGCACCCACGGGAACGTGGCGATGTCGGCGATGGTGTAGCGCTCGCCCATGATCCAGTCGCGACCTTCGAGCCGGCCGTCGAGCACCTTGAGCAGGCGCTTGCTTTCTTCGACGTAGCGGTCACGGGGCCGCTTGTCCTCGTAGTCCTTGCCGGCGAATTTGTTGAAAAACCCGAGCTGGCCGAACATCGGGCCGATGCCGCCCATCTGGAACATCAGCCACTGCAGTGTTTCGTAGCGCGCTGCCGACTCCTGGGCCAGCAGTTGCCCGCTCTTGTCGGCCAGGTAAATCAGGATCGCCCCCGACTCGAACAACGCCAGCGGCTGGTCGTCAGGACCGTGCGGGTCAAGGATCGCAGGAATCTTGTTGTTGGGGTTCAACGACAGGAATTCCGGGGACATCTGGTCGTTGGTGTCGAAGCCCACCCGGTGCGGCTCATACGGCAGGCCGATTTCCTCGAGCATGATCGAGACCTTGACGCCATTGGGCGTCGGCAACGAATACAGCTGAATCCACTCCGGGTATTGGGCAGGCCATTTGCGGGTGATGGGGAATACGGACAAATCGGACATGGGCAGGATCCACGAAGACAGTGAGAGTGACGATCATAATGTAGATAGCGGCCCAGTGAGACCTGGAAGCCATCGATATCGCTGATAGAGGAGATCAACCGCGTTCACAACAGGCTTCAACGCTGCGTGCTGTACGGTATCCATAAATCCGAAACATCCTGTCGATAACCTTCGCTGCAACCCATTGGAGGTTACCGGTACATTGCTGCGCTCCTGACCGGAATCGAACCAAACGGGTTAAGGGGACTCTGAGCACCACCCCTTTGGAAACGGACCGGTTACAACGACATGGAAAACACCCGACGCTCGAACATCGTGTTGGTGTAGAGGTTTGTCAGCCTTAACCGAATTGCGCTGAAGAACCCTTTATCCATGAATCTGTTGACCATTGCCAAACGCTTCAAACATCGCGCCTACCTGGTGTTGCCCGCCCTGTTGGTGGCCAGCGCGGTGTTTCTGACGCTGGAATCCGGCCTGAGTCGCGCCCAACCGATGGATGGCACCCAGACCCTGGTGTTCCTGCGTCACGGCGAAAAACCCGCCGGTGGCCTCGGCCAGCTCAATTGCCAGGGGCTGAACCGCGCCCTCGACCTGGCGACGTTGCTACCGGAAAAATTCGGAAAGGCCAACTACGTGTTTGCAGCCAACCCGACCCGCAATGTCGAGGAAGGCGAGTTCGACAATTCCTACAGCTACATCCGCCCCCTGATGACCATCAGCCCCAGCGCCACCAAGCTGGGTTTGCCGGTGAATATCCATTTTAATGCCAATGACACCAGTGACCTGGCCGATGAACTGCTCCACGACAAGTATCACAACTCCGTCATCTATACCGCCTGGTCCCACGGCTACTTGCCGGAGCTGATCAACACGGTGGCCAGCGAGGCCAGCGGCAAGGATGCGAAGATCATCGACGATTGGGAGTCGGCAGATTATGACTCGCTGTATGTGCTGACCCTGACCTGGCACAACGGCAAGGCCAGCGTACAGAGCCAGGTGTACAAGCAGGGGCTGGACAATGGGTCGCAGGTTTGTCCGACCTGAGGCATGGGTTGCCTATGCGGGCGCCTTCGCGGGCAAGCCCGCTCCTACAGGGGATTTGTAGAGTTGCACTAATGTAGGAGCCAGCTTGCTCGCGAAGAGGCCGGCACTGTCGCCCTCACCCGCGCTGGCTGCCCCGCTCCCGCAGATACTCGAGCACAGCCCCCCGCTCTCCGGCAAACTCGATCCGTGCGCCTTTCTTCTCCCGCTGAAACGCGTACATCGGGTCGTAATACTCGCGCAACAAGCCCTCGATCCAGTGCCGGTGCAGATCCACCACACCACTGCGACCTTGCTCCGCCAGGGCTTCCTCCATCAACACCAGCATGCGCCGATGACGTTCGCCACCGAGGCGTTTCTGCACGTTGTTCAGGCTTTCCAGCAAGCGCTCGGAAAACAGCGCAAAGCCCTCTTCGCCGTGCACGTCGATGAACTCGGCGCACAGGTCTACCACGTAATCGCGCAGGATCCGCTCGACGCGCCCCTCGAGGCTGTCTTCCAGCCAGACCATCGCAAACTGCTGCATGCCCTGGTACAGCGGCAACGGCAAGGCACAACTGCCCACTGCGCGGCTTTCATCTTCCAGCACGAACTGCTCGATGCCCCGGGCGCGTTTTTTCAGCACGTCCACGGCCAGGCGGTTTTCGAAGTCGATGTTCGAAGGTTGGCCCGTGGCGCGTTTGCCGAAACTGGAACCACGGTGGTTGGCATGCCCTTCCAGGTCCACGCCGTTGTTGAGTTGCGCGAGCACCTCGGTCTTGCCGGTACCGGTCATGCCGCCCAACAGGACGAAATCGCACTGGCCAACCGCTTGATCGAGGGTATCGAGCAGGAATGTGCGCATGGCCTTGTAGCCACCGCCGACCCGTGGGTAGTCGATGCCGGCCTCGTCCTTGAGCCATTGCTGGACGATCTGCGAGCGCAGGCCGCCGCGAAAACAATACAAATAACCCTCGGGATGCGCCAGGGCAAAATCGGCCCAGGCCTGGATCCGTTCAGCCTTGACCGCGCCCGACACCAGTTGATGCCCGAGCACGATGGCCGCTTGCTGGCCGTGTTGCTTGTAGCAAGTGCCGACCCGCTGGCGTTCGTGGTCATTCATCAACGGCAGGTTGACCACGCCGGGAAACGCACCCTTGGTGAATTCGATCGGCGCACGGGCATCCATCATCGGCCGGTCGTTGAGGAAGATGTCGCGGTAATCGGTGCAGTCGACAGGCATCAAGACACCTCGACTGCATTGCTCTGTCGCTCGACCAGTTCACCGATCGGCTGCAGATCCAGGCCCAGCTCAGTGGCCACTGCAAGGAATTGCTCGTTGCCTTCAGGCGTCACGGCAATCAGCAGGCCGCCGCTGGTCTGCGGGTCGCAGAGCACGCGCTTGTGCAGTTCCTGCAGGCGCCCGAGTTTGCTGGCGTAGCTGTCGAAATTGCGCAGGGTCCCGCCCGGTACGCAACCTTGCTCGAGGTAATACTCGACGCCCGGCAAGCGCGGTACGCGGTCGTATTCGATACGCGCGGTGAGCTGGCTACCATCGGCCATTTCCACCAAATGCCCGAGCAGGCCGAAACCGGTGACGTCGGTCATCGCGGTCACGCCGTCGAGTTTGCCGAAACGGCTGCCGGGCTTGTTCAAGGTGCACATCCAGTCCCGGGCCAGGCCGATGTCGGCAGTGCGCAATTTGCCCTTTTTCTCGGCGGTGGTGAGGATGCCGATGCCCAAGGGTTTGGTGAGATAGAGCAGGCAACCGGCGGTGGCGGTGTCGTTGCGCTTCATATGGCGCTTTTCCACCAGGCCGGTGACGGCCAGGCCGAAAATCGGCTCTGGCGCGTCGATGGAGTGCCCACCGGCCAGCGGGATGCCCGCCTCGTCGCACACCGAGCGCCCACCGCGGATCACTTCGCGGGCGACTTCCGGGGCCAGGACGTTCACTGGCCAGCCCAGAATCGCAATCGCCATCAACGGATCGCCGCCCATGGCGTAGATGTCGCTGATGGCATTGGTGGCGGCAATTCGGCCGAAATCGAAGGGATCGTCGACGATCGGCATGAAAAAATCGGTGGTCGAGACCACCCCGCGTTCTTCATCGATGGCGTACACCGCCGCGTCGTCGCGCGAGGCATTGCCGACCCAGAGTTTCGGGTCGAGGTTCTGCGCCCCGCTGCCGGCCAGGATCACTTCCAGCACCTGGGGGGATATCTTGCAACCGCATCCAGCGCCATGGCTGTATTGCGTCAGGCGAATCGGCTCGCTCATGGAGTGCACCTCTTGAGGACAATTCCGAGGATTCTACAGCAAGCCAGAGGCGGGTTATGGCAGCAATATGACTTTGTCGCCACTGCCCTGATTCACTTCGGCATAACGCGCCAGGCCTTCGGACAATGGCGATTCGAACAACCCCTGCGGTAATGGCAGTAAATCCTCGTCGAAGAATTTGCCGAACTGCTCGAGCATCGCCGCACACGCCTGTACCCCGTACAGCAGCGAGTTGATCCCCACTACCGAGCCACCCTTGCGGTACAACGCCAGGGCCGGTAATTGCACGTGACCGTCCACGGGGGCCGCGATGATCGCGATGCGACCGAACGCCGCCAGGGCGGCTACCGAGGCCGGCAGCCAGAAACCGGTGGTGTCGAAAATCACGTCGGCACCACCGGCATACACGGCGTTGACCTGAGCCCCGAGGTCTTCGGGTTTATCCAGCTGAAGGGTCTGATAGCCCTGATCCTGCAAGTCCTTGACCTGCTCCGGGCGCCGCGCCGCCGCAATCACCTTGGCGCCGCGCACCTTGGCCAGGGCCAGTGCGGCACTGCCGACCGCCCCGCCACCGATGACCAGCAAGCGGGTGTCAGCCGTCACCAGGCTACGTTCCAATGCATCCCACGCCGTGGTGTAAGGCACGCCGAGGCTGGCGGCTTGGGCGAAGCTCAGGTGGGTGGGTTTGAGTGCCACGCCATTGGCCGGCAACTTGACGAATTGCGCGTGGGAGCCGTCGGCAAAGAAACCCAGTTCCTTGCCCGTGCCCCAGACTTCCTGACCGATCAGTGCTTGCGGACCGGCTACGACCACGCCGGCAAAATCGCGCCCGGGAATACGCGGCAAGGTGGTATAGGGAAAACGTCCCAGCACGTTTTTCACATCGCTGGGGTTGAGGCCGGCGGCCTTGATCTCGACCAAGATTTCATTGGCAGCGGGCACAGGCGTCGGCACGTCAACGTAGCGCAGGCCCGCGAGATCACCGGTTTTATCGAATTGCAGCGCTTTCATGGGCGTATCCACCAAATCAGAAAAGGGTTCAGGACATCCAGCCAGCCACCAGCTCGCGGCCCATCGGCCAGAGCTTTTCCCCGGCGAGCATGCCAAGCAGACCCACCAGCGCAATGGCGGGTGAGCGGGGGAACGAAAATCCAGGGCGCCGTAGAGCAGACCGACACCCAGGCCGATGGCCAGTGAAATGAGGTAGTTCATGGCAGACTCCGGGGGCAATTGAGGGATGCACCGAGTCTAGAGGGCGATACCGGTGAGCATCGGTCAACTGCTTCTGAATTTCGGCCAAAGCTTTACGCCGGGGGCTCAGCCTTGGCGTCGCGCCGAAGAGAATTGCGAAGGCGCCACACCCAGTTCACGACGGAACATATCGCTGAAGCTGCTCGGAGAATAGCCCAGCTCCCGAGCAATCGTGCTGACCGCTACGCCCTGGATCAGCTCGGCCACCGCCGTCGCCAATTGCACCTGCCGTCGCCACTCGGCAAAGCCCATGCCCAGGCTGTCCTTGAACAGCCGCGCGAGGGTGCGCACGCTGGCCCCGGCGTTTTCAGCATGTTGCTCGAAGGGGATCTCCAGCGAGGGCGCCGACATGACTGCCTGGCACAGGTTCATCAAGCGCCGGTCGGAATCATCCGGCAGCGGGATTTTCAACAGCGAACGCCTGGCCCGCTTGAGTTCCAGCAACGCCAGGCCCACCAGCGCATCGTAGTACTCCGGCGCTCCGTCGTTGCCCTGCTCCACCAGGCCGACAATCAACTCGCGTAACAACCCGCCGACCTCGATGACCTGCACGCTGTCATCGAGGGTCACGGCCAGGGACGGGCGCAGGTAGATATTGCGCATTTGCAGTTCCGACACCACGCGAATCCCGTGGGGTACGCCGGGCGGCAACCACACCGCCCGTTGCGGCGGCACCACCAGCGCTTCGTGCGGTGTCTCGACCCACATCACCCCGCTCATGGCATACAGTAACTGGCCCCAGACGTGCTCATGCGGCTCGATGTACAACCCGCGCGGGTAGGTGCGCGCCAGCGGTTGCACGGGCACATCGATGTCACTCAGGTCAGGTGGTGCGGCGAGGGCCATGGTCAATGTTCATTGGGGTCGGGGAAGGTTCCATGGTAACGAGGCACCACGTTTGTCGCCAGCGGCCACCACCGTCCGACAATCCGAGTGAATTTTCCGCTGGGGGCGCGATCCTTTTATGTACAACAGGGAGGAGCCGGGGCTTTATGAACAGTGCAAAACTATTTGTCATCGACTACACCCTCCATGGTGTTCCCAAGTCGTTCATTATCCGTCTGGAAAAAATGGACAACGCGGAAGCCTGGCATTGGGCGAGCTGTGACGCGGGGGTGGGACGAATTCCTCGTTTTGGCCGCGAGAAAGTACAGAAGACCAGCAAACCGATGGCGGAAAAATTCGGCGTGGAAAACGTCAAGTGGCGTCCGGCGAACTGACGCCTGCCGCTTCAACAGGGGGAAAGGAATGATCGCGACACCCGTCAGCAGTCCTGCGTACCTGGAGTACGGGCTGGACACGCTGTTCGGCCGCATCACCAAGCGCGCCGAATGCCGGATCGGCCTGGAACAGGTCGAAAATGACGCTTTTTGCTTTGCCATTCGCGTCCCGTCGCCCCTTTCGGATGACCTGGAGCAGGCCAAGACCCTGGTGTTGCGCGTCGAAGGACGGCGCTTGCAAGGCACCGTCCGCCACAGCGAACGACTCGAGGACGACAGCCTCAGGCTGGAAGTGGAGCCGGACTAGGCTCCACTGTTACTGCTTTTAGTGGGCACACTTGCAGCCTTTGGAAGTGCATTCCTCGCCGTGCTCGTGATGCTTGGCACAGGCTTCACAGCAATAGTGCTTGCCGTGGCGCACGATCGGGTGTTCGCCGAGTTTGCAGGTACATTTCGGACAATCGCAGGTTCGCTCGGTCATGGGGCTGACTCCTTGAGGGGTGGTCGTCAGGGGCCTGAATGGCGGCCCGTGATACCAGTGTAGGAGTTGAGTCGGAAGGTGCATGGAACTCCGATCAACCGGGTTCGCAGCCCGCTGATTTTTGTAGGAGCCGGCCTGCCAGCGAAAGCGGCGTGTCAGGCGATATCAATGTTTGATGTGCCGTCGTCTTCGCTGGCAAGCCCGCTCCTACAGGTTTTCTCGCTTTTTTCAGATACGGAACTGCCCGACCAGTGTGCCCAGGCGCTGACCGAGGTCCGCCAGGCTGCGCGATGTTTGCGCGCCGAGTTGGGTTTCGTCAGCCACGCTGTCCACCGCCACGGCGATCTGATGCACGCTGCGGTTGATCTCTTCGGCCACGGCGGTCTGCTCTTCGGCGGCGCTGGCGATCTGCGCGTTCATTGAATTGATGGTGGCGATCAACTGCGCCATGGCGTCCAGCGAAGCCCCCGCCTCGTTGGCCTGCGCCGAGGTGCCATCGCCGGCCTCGCTGGAGCGACGCATCGCTTCGACTGCCGACTGGGTACCGGCCTGCAATCGGTCGATCATGCCCTGGATTTCCTGGGTGCTGATCTGCGTGCGGCTGGCCAGCGCCCGCACTTCATCGGCCACCACCGCAAAGCCGCGCCCAGCCTCCCCGGCACGGGCCGCTTCGATAGCCGCGTTGAGCGCCAGCAGGTTGGTCTGGTCGGCAATCGAGCGAATCACCCCGAGTACGCTGACAATCGACGAAACGTCCTGTTGCAGGCTGTCGAGCGACACGCCGCTGCTGCGAATGTCGTCCACCAGCGCATGGATCTTCTTGATGCTGCCGGCCACCACACGCTTGGCCGCCTGGCCTTCTTCGTCAGTCTGCTGGGCCGCCACCGCAGCGTTTTGTGCGCTCTTGGCCACTTCTTGGGCGGCCGCCGACATTTCGTTGATCGCCGTGGCCACCTGATCGGTTTCATGGCGCTGGCGCTCCATGGCCTTGTCCGAGCGCTGCGCCTGATCCGACACCTGGCTCACCAGCCCGGTCAGTTGCGAAGTCATTTCGGTGATCTGCCGTACCAGGCCATGGATCTTGTCGACGAAGCGATTGAACGAGCCGGCCAGTTCACCGAGTTCATCCTGGCTGGTGATGCTCAGGCGGCGGGTCAAGTCGCCTTCGCCCGCCGCGATGTCGTCGAGGTTGGCTTTCATCAAATGCAACGGACGCAAAATGGCATTGGCCAGCAACAGCCCGACCGCGGCAATCACCAACAGCACCACGACCGCCACGCCGACGATGCTCAGCACCATGCCGCGCATGCGCTCCTGGACCTTGGCTTCAACCACCGCCACCTGGGCTTCGATGCCGTCGAGGTTGACCGAGGTGCCCACTGCCATGTCCCACTTGGGCAGGTATTCGGTGTAGCCGAGCTTAGGCACCAGTACCTGGGCGTTACCCGGGAGCGGCGAGCTGTATTGCAGGTAGTGCGTGCCATCTTTTGCCACTTTCACCAGATCGCGGTTGACGTAGACGCCGTTTGGATCGCGGTTGTCCTTGAAGCTCTTGCCCACGCCTTCGGGGTCGTTAGCCTTGAACAGGCGCACGGTGTTGGAGTCGTAGCCGAAGAAGTAGCCTTCCTTGCCATAGGTGATGCTCGACAGCAGCTTGATCACCTGGGCCCGCGCCGCCTCATCGCCGGGGGCGGCCGCGTCGTAGAGCGGCTTGATCGTGGTCATCGCCACGGCCACGTAGCTTTGCAGGGTGGCCTTGGCATCGCCCAGCAAACGCTCGCGGGTCTGCTCGACTTCCTTGCGTGCCTGGTCTTGAAGAATCAACAGCGTGGTCAGGCTGATGACCAGCGCAAACAACAGGACCGGGAGGACTGCAAGGGACAGGACTTTAGCCTTGAGGCTCATGCGCATGACGTTCACTCTTTTGATTTTGTTGGCGTGGGTAAAGACTTTAACGGCACGCCAATGCAAAAGTTGAACGACACCCTCTGTAGGAGCTGGCTTGCCAGCGAAAGCGTCCCGTGAGCCAACATCTCTGTTGAATGGGCCGGCCTCTTCGCTGGCAAGCCAGCGCCTACAAGGATGGCGGGTGTAGGCAGATGTTGTGTCCCACCCAACACCTGTAGGAGCTGGCTTGCCAGCGAAAGCGTCCCGTGAGCCAACTTCTCTGTTGAATGGGCCGGCCTCTTCGCTGGCTAGCCAGCGCCTACAGGGGATTGAGGGTTACAGCACCATCGCGGCGATCCAGCCGAACACCAGCAATGGCAGGTTGTAATGCAGGAAGGTCGGGACCACCGTGTCCCAGATGTGATGATGTTGGCCGTCGATGTTCAGGCCGGAGGTCGGGCCGAGGGTCGAGTCCGAGGCCGGGGAGCCGGCGTCGCCCAGTGCGCCGGCGGTGCCAACGATGCACACGATCGCCAACGGGCTGAAGCCCAGTTGCACGCACAACGGCACGAAAATCGCCGCCAGGATCGGAACGGTGGAGAACGACGAGCCAATGCCCATGGTTACCAACAGGCCGACCAGCAACATCAACAAGGCGCCGACACCCTTACTGTGATTGATGTACGACGCCGACGACTCGACCAGCGTCTGCACCTCGCCGGTGGCCTTCATCACTTCGGCGAACCCTGAGGCTGCGATCATGATGAAACCAATCATCGCCATCATCTTCATGCCTTCAGTGAACAGGTCGTCGGTGTCGCGCCACCTGACGATGCCCGATACCGAGAAAATCAGGAAGCCGACCAGCGCACCGATAATCATCGAGTCCAGCAACAGCTGAACGATGAAGGCCGCCGCGATGGCGACACCGGCCACCATCAGGCTCAGCGGGTTGTATTGCACCGCCACTTGTTCGACTTGCTCGATCTTCGCCAGGTCGTACACGCGCTTCTTGCGGTAGCTGACAAAGGCGATCAACAGGCCGACCACCATGCCCAATGCCGGGATGCCCATGGCGTGGGTGACGTTGATGCCGCTGATGTCCACACCGCTGCGGGCGACATTGGCCAACAAAATCTCATTGAGGAAGATGTTGCCGAAGCCTACCGGCAGGAACATGTAGGGCGTGATCAAGCCAAAGGTCATGACACAGGCGATCAGCCGACGGTCCAGTTGCAGCTTGGTCAGCACATACAGCAGCGGCGGCACCAGCAACGGAATGAAGGCAATATGGATCGGCAGGATGTTCTGCGAGGCGATGGCCACCACCCACAGCAACCCGATCAGCAGCCACTTGACCTGCCCGCCCCCGGTGGCGTGCTGGCGGTCGACCATCGCCAGCGCCTTGTCGGCGAGCGCATGGGCCATGCCGGATTTGGCAATCGCCACGGCGAATGCGCCGAGCAAGGCGTAGGACAACGCTACCGTCGCCCCGCCACCGAGGCCGCTGTTGAAAGCCTTGAGCGTCGCCTCGATGCCCAGGCCACCGGCCAGGCCACCGACCAACGCACCGACGATCAGGGCGATCACCACATGCACGCGGGACAGGCTGAGCACCAGCATGATGCCGACCGCGGCAATTACTGCATTCATTGTCATACCTCTGGGCAAGCGAAAAGAGTCCTTCCGGCAGTCTGCGAGAGCCGCCAGCGGATAAAAGGAATGGGTCTTATTAGAGGGCGCGCACTTTGCCGCAGAGCGGGCGCGGTGTCAAAGACGAACACGATCCCGTGTAGGAGCTGGCTTGCCGGCCCCTACGTTGATCTGCACTCGCCGCAAAAACCACTAACACCTCGGACTCTGTAGGAGCTGGCTTGCCAGCGAAGGCGTCGTGTCAGTCGATATCAATGTTGCTGCCCCACCGCTTTCGCTGGCAAGCCAGCGCCTACAGGGGGGATTCGAAATTTACCGGGCCGCGTAAAGAAAGCCGGATCGCGGCCGTTACAGTGCAAAGTCTCAGATATTTATCGAATAAGGACGTCTCCATGTCGCTCAGACAACTTTCCATTCAATGGAAAATCACCCTGCTGACCGGGCTGTGCCTGGCGGGCATCGTGACCCTGCTGGTGGGTCTTTCGCTGTACCGCATGGAGCACAGCTCCGCGCTTGTGAAAGCCTCGAGCATGGAGATGCTGACCGAATCGGCCCAGGCACGGATCGAGTCCCAGGGCGAGAACCAGGCGCTGGGCATTCGCCAGCAGTTCATGGACGCCTATCAGTACGGCCATGGTTTTTCGCGCCAGGTGCTGTTTTTGCGTGACCAGGCCGAGAAGCGCTTTCTCGATGCCTTCGACCTGCGCGAAGACCTGACCCGCCAGGTCAAGTCGGCCCTGCAAGCCAATCCGGAACTGCTCGGCCTGTCGCTGGTGTTCGAACCCAACGGGCTGGACGGCAAGGACGAACTGTTCGCCAATCAGGCAGAACTGGGCAGTAACGACAAAGGCCGTTTCGCCCTGTATTGGTCGCAGCCCACGCCAGGCAAAGTAACGTCCATGGCCCTGCCGGAAAAAGACATCGCCGACACCCGCACCGGCCCCAGCGGTGAAGCGGCCAACGCCTGGTTCACCTGCCCGCGCGCCACGCTCAAGCCGTGCGTGATCGAACCCTATTTCTATCAAATCGACGGCCAGAACGTGCTGATGACCAGCATCGTCTTCCCGCTGATGGTCAACGGCAAAGTCATCGCCTCGCTGTCGGTGGACATCAACCTCAACAGTCTGCAAGCGGTGAGCCTGGGGGCGAGCAAGAAACTCTACGACGGCCAGACCAGCATCAGCATCGTCAGCCCGGCCGGTTTGCTCGCCGGCTACAGCCCGGACGCCAGCAAGCTCAGCCAGCGCCTGGACGCCGTTGACAAGGCCAGCGGTGGTGAATTGCTGCGCATGCTCGCCAGCATCAACAAAACCACCAGCCTGCACAGCAACCAACAGCTCAAAGTGCTGGCGCCCTTCCAGCCGATTCCCGGCGGCAAGTCCTGGGGCGTGTTGCTCGACGTGCCGGAAAAAGTCCTGGTCGGCCCGGCCGAAGCGCTGAAAAAGCAACTGGATGACAGCAACACCGCCGGTACGCTGGTCGAACTTGGCCTGGGCGTGCTCGCCGCGCTGCTGGGCCTGATACTGGTGTGGCTGATGGCGCGCAGCGTGACCAAACCGATCCTCGGCGTGGCGCACATGCTCGAAGACATTGCCAGCGGCGAAGGCGACCTGACCCGCCGCCTGGCCTACGACAAGAAAGATGAACTGGGCCAGCTGGCCGGCTGGTTCAACCGTTTCCTCGACAAGCTGCAACCGATCATTGCCGAAGTGAAACGCTCGGTGCAGGACGCTCGCAGCACCGCGGACCAATCGTCCGCCATCGCCGCCCAGACCAGCGCCGGCATGGAGCAGCAATATCGCCAGGTGGACCAGGTCGCCACTGCCTCCCACGAAATGAGCGCCACCGCCCAGGATGTGGCTCGCAGCGCTGCGCAAGCGGCCCATGCCGCACGGGATGCGGATCAGGCGACCCGTCAGGGGTTGACCGTGATTGATCGCACCACCACCAGCATCGACAACCTCGCCGCCGACATGAGCGCCGCCATGGTCCAGGTCGAAGGCCTGGCCGCCAACAGCGAGAAGATCGGCACGGTACTGGAAGTGATCCGCGCGATTGCCGAGCAGACCAACCTGCTGGCCCTCAACGCGGCCATCGAAGCGGCCCGCGCCGGTGAAGCCGGGCGCGGTTTTGCCGTGGTCGCTGACGAAGTGCGCAACCTGGCGCGGCGTACCCAGGAGTCCGTCGAAGAAACCCGCCTGGTGATCGAACAACTGCAAAGTGGCACCCAGGATGTGGTCGGCTCGATGAACAACAGCCATCGCCAGGCCCAGGGCAGTGTCGAACAGGTAGGCCAGGCCGTGACGGCGCTGCGCCAGATCGGCGATGCGGTGACCGTAATCAACGACATGAACATGCAGATCGCCAGCGCGGCCGAGGAACAAAGCGCAGTAGCCGAGGAGATCAACAACAACGTGGCGACCATCCGCGACGTGACCGAGTCGCTGTCGGGCCAGGCCAATGAATCGGCGCGAGTCAGCCAGTCGCTCAACAGCCTGGCAAACCAGCAGCAGAGCCTGATGGACCAATTCCGCGTCTAACCCCGCACCCGTCCCCCTTTGTAGGAGCGAGCCTGCTCGCGAAGGTGTGTCAGCCGACACCAAGGTAGCTGACCCACTATCGCGAGCAGGCTCGCTCCTACCGTTGTCGTGCCGTTCAATGAAAGGGTGGCGAGTGGATATCTGGCGCAAGGTGATTATGCTTCTAGGAACCTTGCAGCCTTTTGTGGCGTCAACCTCAATGCAAGCCGCGTCATCCGAGGACTTCAGCCCCTGGGCCTGGGTACGGTAAGCGTCAGTGGGAACTCCGGCCTACAACAAGAGAAGACGGAGAATACTCATGGTAGCCATCTACAGCGCATCCACCGGCAATGTGCCCCACCACGGCATCACCCGGGAGGAGCGTAAGGTCATTTTCGCCTCGTCCCTGGGCACCGTATTCGAATGGTATGACTTCTACCTGTACGGTTCCCTCGCGGCGATCATTGCCAAGCACTTCTTCGCCGGTGTCAACGAGACGACCTCGTTTATCTTCGCCCTGCTCGCCTTTGCCGCCGGCTTCGCGGTGCGACCGTTCGGCGCCATTGTGTTCGGCCGGTTGGGCGACATGATCGGGCGCAAGCACACGTTCCTGATCACCATCGTGATCATGGGGGTCTCCACTGCGGTGGTAGGCCTGTTGCCCGGTTATGCGAGCATCGGCGTGGCGGCGCCGGTGATCCTGATCACCCTGCGACTGCTGCAAGGCCTGGCCCTGGGTGGCGAGTACGGCGGCGCGGCAACCTATGTCGCCGAACATGCACCCAAGGGCAAACGCGGTTTCTTTACCTCATGGATTCAGACCACCGCCACCCTCGGCCTGTTCCTGTCGCTGCTGGTGATCCTCGCCTGCCGCACCGCCCTGGGTACCGAAGCCTTCGAGGCATGGGGCTGGCGGATTCCGTTCCTGCTGTCGATCCTGCTGCTGATTGTCTCGGTGTACATCCGCCTGCAACTGAGCGAGTCACCGGTGTTCATGAAAATGAAGGCTGAAGGCAAGGCGTCCAAGGCGCCGCTGACCGAATCCTTCGCCCGCTGGGACAACCTGAAAATCGTGATCATGGCCTTGCTCGGCGGCACGGCCGGCCAGGCGGTGGTCTGGTATACCGGGCAATTCTATGCGCTGTTTTTCCTGCTGCAGACGTTGAAGATCGACCCGCAAACCGCCAACTTGCTGATTGCCGGTTCCCTGTTGATCGGCACGCCGTTCTTCGTGATTTTCGGCAGCCTGTCCGACCGCATCGGGCGCAAGGGCATCATCATGGCCGGCTGCATTCTGGCGGCCCTGACCTATTTCCCGATATTCCATGCGCTGACCCAGTACGGTAACCCCGACGTGTTCATTGCGCAGGAGAAGAACCCGGTCACGGTGATCGCCAACCCCGACCAGTGCTCGTTCCAGTTCGACCCGGTGGGCAAGGCAAAATTCACCAGTTCCTGCGACCTGGCGAAGACCGTGCTGGCGAAACGGGCGATCCCCTATGAAAACGTGAAGGCCGAACCGGGCACCGTGGCACAGGTGCGCATTGGCGACAAAGTGGTGCAGAGCTTCGAAGGCACGCGCGTGCCGGCCGCCGATTTCAAGACCCAGAATGATGCCTTCACCGCCACCCTGGCCACGGCCCTCAAGGACGCCGGTTACCCCGAGAAAGCCGACCCGGCCAAGACCCACTACCCGATGGTGCTGTTGCTGCTGACGATCCTGGTGATCTACGTGACCATGGTCTACGGACCGATCGCCGCCTGGCTGGTGGAGTTGTTCCCGGCGCGCATTCGCTACACCTCGATGTCGCTGCCCTATCACATCGGCAACGGCTGGTTCGGTGGTTTCCTGCCAACGGTGGCGTTTGCCATGGTCGCCGCCACCGGGGATATCTATTACGGGTTGTGGTACCCGATTGTGATTGCGGTGATGACGGCGGTGCTGGGTATTTTTTTCATGCCTGAGACCAAGGACCGGGAGATCACCTGAACCTGAAACACCCACATCCCCTGCGGGAGCGGGCTTGCCCGCTCCCGCAGGTTTCCCGGTAGGGCCTCAGGTGTGTCTGGGCAACTCGATGACCACCTTCAGCCCGCCCCACTCGCTGTCGAGCAACGACAATTGGCCGCCCCAGCTATCGACGATGTCACGCACGATGCCCAGCCCCAGGCCATGCCCATGGGTTTGCTCGTCCAGCCGCGTCCCCCGACTGAACACCTGATCACGGCGCGCTTCAGGGATGCCCGGGCCGTCATCCTCCACGCTGAGTTCGAAGCCGCCGGCCGTTTCGACCACGTTCACCCGAACCTCGGCATCCGCCCACTTGCAGGCGTTGTCCAGCAGGTTGCCCAGCAATTCCAGCAAGTCTTCACGATCCCACGGCAGTTGCAGGCCGGCCTGTGCGTGGTAGCTCAAGTCCAGGTGTTCGCCATGGATCATGTTCAGCGTGGCGAGCAGCCCGGGCAGTTCGGCGTCGCAATCGAACCGCGCACCCGGCAACGCATCGCCAGACAACCGCGCACGGTTGAGTTCGCGATTGAGCCGCTGCTCGACTTGTTGCAGTTGCTCCTTGAGGGTCTTGCGCAGTTGCGGGTGCGCCGCCAGCTGTTCGCTGCAAGCCAGGCTCAACAGCACCGCCAACGGGGTTTTCAAGGCATGGCCGAGGTTGCCCAGGGCATTGCGCGAGCGCTTGAGGCTGTCCTCGGTGTGGGCCAGCAAATGGTTGATCTGCGTCACCAGCGGTTCCAATTCCGCCGGCACCTGATCATCGAGATGCGAGCGCTGACCCTGTTGCAACTGCGCGATCTGCTCACGGGCCTGTTCCAGCGGGCGCAAGGCGCGGCGCACGGTGATCCGTTGCAACAGCAGGATCAACAGCACCCCGGCCAACCCCAGTCCCAGGCCGAGTTGCTGGATGCGCCGGAAGCTTTCGCGTATCGGCGTGTAATCCTCGGCGACGCTGATGGAAATCGGCAGCCCCAGCCGTCGATAGTCCGTACGCAACATCAGCAGTTGTTGCCCTTCCGGCCCCAGTTGCAGGTTGCCATGCAGGCCGGGCTGATCGAGTGCTGGCAATTCCTGATCCCACAACGAACGGGAACGCCAATGGCTGTCGGCAAAATCGATGCGAAAGTAATGGCCGGAAAAGGGCCGCTGATAGGCCGGTGACAGGCGCCGCTCATCCAGTTGCAAGCCCTGCGGCCCACGCACCAGGGCCGCCAGCAGGTTTTCGCTGTCGTTGCGCAAACCGGCTTCGAGGTAACGTTGCAAACCCATTTCGAACAGCCACAGGCTGGTTTGCGCCAGCACCAGGCCGACCACCACCATCACGCTGATCAGGCCCAGGCTCAAGCGGCGCTGGATCGATCTCACCGGGTTTGCCCGCCGAACAGATAACCCTGGCCGCGCCGGGTTTCGATCACCGTTTTGCCGAGTTTGCGCCGCAAGTGGTTGACGTGGACTTCCAGCACGTTGGAATCGCGCTCGGTTTCGCCATCGTAGAGGTGTTCGGCGAGGTGGCTTTTGGAGAGGATCTGCTCGGGGTGCAGCATGAAATAACGCAACAGGCGAAATTCCGCCGCGGTCAGTTGAATGTCCGCGCCGTCGCGGACCACGCACTGGCGACCTTCGTCCAGATGCAACCCTGCGGCCTGCAGCGTCGGCTGATTGGCCTGGCCGTGGGAGCGGCGCAGCAACGCCTGGATGCGCAAAAACAGTTCTTCAGGGTGGAACGGCTTGGTCAGGTAATCGTCGGCGCCGGCCTTGAGCCCTTCGATGCGCTCGGCCCAGGAGTCGCGCGCCGTCAGGATCAGCACCGGCGTGGCCAGCCCCGCCGCCCGCCATTGCGCCAACACTTCAAGCCCCGGCACGCCCGGCAAACCGAGGTCGAGGACGATCAGGTCATAAGGTTCGGTGCTGCCCTGATGCGCCGCGTCGCGACCGTCGGCCAGCCAATCCACCGCATAGCCCTGGCGGTTGAGGCCGGCCAGCAGTTCGTCGGCCAAGGGCACGTGGTCTTCGACCAGAAGCAAACGCATGGATCAGTCTTCCTTGTCTTTTATTAAACGGCCAGTGGTGGCATCGATGTCCAGCTCGCGGACCACGCCTTCGGGGGTCAGCAACTCGACTTCATAAATGTAGACGTCGTGTTTTTCTTCGAGCTCGGCTTCCAGCAATTTTGCGCCGGGGTGGCGATCCATCGCCTGCTGCAGAAGTTGCTCGAGCGGCAGGATCACGCCTTGCTGGCGCAGGCGCAGGGCTTCGTCCTGGTCCAGGTCACGCGCCATCGCCACCGAACAGAAGGCCAGAAGTAGCAGCGCCATCCGGCTGCCGGTGCATCGATTGAGTAAAAACACCTTCATTACCAATCCTGATGATCCTTGAGGACCTGCCCACTGACAGCGTCTAATTCCACATCCCAGCCAATGCCCTGCGGGTCGCGCAGCTCAACCTTGTACAGGTACTGAGGCGATTTTGTCATTGCATTGCGTGTTGCGTATGGTCGCCACCTTAACCGGACGAACTTAATTGAAACTGAATGGCCATCATCGCCCCCCCCACATCCCCGTAGGAGCTGGCTTGCCAGCGAAAGCGGTGTGTCAGTCAACACTGATGCTGGTAGGTACACCGCTTTCGCTGGCAAGCCAGCGCCTACAGGGGTGGGTATAATCTTTTCGCTTGCCAGACATCGAGACCGGTATGACCGCCATCCACATCAAGTTCCCTTCCCTGACCCTCAAGGCCGGTCCGCGTGCTTTTGCGCGCATCCGTGAAAACGGCCTCGACGCCGCCGACGTGGGCACGCTGCCCGGCGCGGCGGGTGGCCCGAAAGCACTGGGGATTCAAGGTCTGGACCTGGCGCTGTTCGGCGAGTGGCTGCCGGCGGCACCGCGGGAACGCTCGCTGATTGGTGCCTCGGTGGGTTCCTGGCGCTTCGCCAGCGCCTGCCTGCCGGACGCTGCCGAGGGCATCCGGCGTCTCGGGCAGTTGTACACCGAACAGCACTTCGCCAAGGGCGTGACCATGGCGCAGATCAGCCAGCGTTCACAGCGCATGCTCAACGACCTGCTCGACGGACGCGATGCCTCGATCCTCAGCAACAGCGACTACCGTCTCAACATCATGGTGGTCAAAAGCCACGGCTTGCTGGCCGACGATCATCGCGGTCGTTTGGGGCTGGGCCTGTCCTCGGTGATCGCCGACAACCTGCGCGGCCGGGCGCGGCTGGCCCGGCACTTCGAACGCCTGATCCTCCACGACCCGCGCCTGGCGCCACCGGTGAATGCCTTGAATGACTTTCCGTCACGCTTCGTGGCCCTCAATGCTGGCAATTTACGCCAGGCCTTGCTGGCATCCGGCTCGATCCCGATGGTGATGGAAGGCGTGCGCGACCTGCCGGGCGCCGGTGCCGGGACGTATCGCGACGGCGGTCTGCTCGATTACCACTTGGACCTGCCCTACAGCGGCAATGACATTGTGCTTTACCCGCACTTCACTGACCGGGTGATTCCCGGCTGGTTCGATAAGACCCTGCCGTGGCGCCGCGCCTGCCCGACTCGCCTGCAAAACGTGCTGTTGCTGGCCCCGTCGAAGGAATACCTGGCGCGCCTGCCCTACGGCAAACTGCCGGACCGCAACGACTTCAAGCGCTTCATGGGCGACGCCCCGAGCCGGCAGAAATACTGGCGAACCACCATGGACGAAAGCCGCCGCCTGGGCGACGAGTTCCTCGAACTGGCCGCCAACGGTCGCCTCGGCGAACGCTTGCTGACCCTTTAGTCAGGACAAACTGGTAAACTCGCCGCCTGCCCGAATCGCTGCGGCGAACGCCACCTGAACAGAGCTGAAAACACTGTGGAAATCTTCAAGGAATTTACTTTCGAATCCGCCCACCGCCTGCCCCACGTGCCGGAGGGCCACAAGTGCGGCCGCCTGCACGGTCACTCGTTCAAAGTGGCCCTCCACCTGAGCGGCGACCTCGACCCGCACACCGGCTGGATCCGCGACTTCTCGGAAATCAAGGCAATCTTCAAGCCGCTGTACGAGCGCCTGGACCACAACTACCTGAACGACATTCCTGGCCTGGAAAACCCGACCAGCGAAGTGTTGGCCAAGTTTATCTGGCAAGAGATGAAGCCCCTGTTGCCGGAACTCAGCGCGATTCGTATCCACGAGACGTGCACCAGCGGTTGCATCTATCGCGGCGAGTAAGCCAGCGATCACCCATGTAGGAGCGAGCCTGCTCGCGAAGGCGGCGGGTCAGACGACAGGTACAGTGACTGACACTCCCTCTTCGCGAGCAGGCTCGCTCCTACAAGGGACGTGCGTTTTGTCAGGGAAATAGAAAACAGCCTTCATCGGCTGTTTTTTTATGCCTATGCTTTTTGCCTCTTCCCCCGCCAAGAGGACAAGCCCATGACTGACTGGCCACTGGATCAGGTCTTCGACGTCAACGGACACCCGGTGCGCTACGCCATACGTGGCGACGGCCCGCCGCTGGTGTTCGTGCACGGCACGCCGTTTTCTTCTTACGTGTGGCACCGGATCGCGCCGTACTTCACAGCGACCCACCGTGTGCACTACTTCGATCTGCTGGGCTAAGGGCAATCGGCGCAACCGGATGCGGACGTCTCTCTAGGGCGCGAGGCCGGGGGCCTGTACCCGACGATTCGCTGCCCGGTGCAGATTCTCTGGGGTGAAGACGACCCGTGGATTCCCATCGAGCGCGGGCGGGCCTTGCAGCACCTGATTCCCGGCGCGCAGTTTCATCCGATAGCCAATGCCGGTCATCGGGTGCAGGAAGATGCGCCCGAAGCGGTCATCGACGCGTTGATGCGATTTCTACCCCTGCACCAAACTTGCCGCTGAAATCATTTCCATTGTAGGAGCTGGCTTGAAGTGGTCCAGTTTTTTTAGACCATTCTGTAGGAGTATTACGCCGCTAGCTTTTCAAAGATGGCTGGCGGCAGGTTGTTCGAGGCGGTGTGACAGCGTCTGTGGTTGTAA
>NZ_JAFMPV010000045.1:0-28023 GCF_049132105.1 Pseudomonas sp. NFX15 | reverse complement strand
TATTTGAAATCGCCATCGCCGGCAAGCCGGCTCCTACAGGTTTGACTACGTGCTGTCAGAACGTGTTGCCGGCACCCAAAGCGGGTGTGCGGTCGAACAGCGCCGCGCGAATCCGCCCTTTGTGATACCCGCGATCGCCCCAGACCTTGTCCAGTGCCCAGGCGCGTTTCATGAACAGATGCAAGTCGACTTCCCAGGTGTAACCCATGGCGCCGTGGGCCTGGATGGTGTTCTTCGCCGCGAGCATGGCCGCCTCCGCGGTCGCCAGTTTGGCGTGAGACACAAACACGTCCGCCCGCGGTTGCTGCTCGGCGACGGCAGACGCGGCGCGATACAACGGGCCCTTGGCGAATTCGATCTGTACCGCGACGTTGGCCATCAAGTGCTTGACCGCCTGGAACGAACCGACCGGTTTGCCGAACTGCTTGCGTTCGAAGGTGAAGTCCACCGCCAGATCGACCATGCGCTTGGCCAGCCCCAGCAATTGCGCGGCGCTTGCCAAGGCACCCCGGTTGAACGCTGCCGCCCACAAGCGGCGGCCCTGTTCACCGCAGGCGACGCAGGTGGCCGGTGTTGGCGTCCACTCAACCTGGAACAACTGGCGGCTCGGGTCGACCGATACGTTGCGGGTCAGGCGCACGGCATCACGCTCCAATGCGTGCACTTCATCGCCGTGGGCCAGCAACAGCAGATCGGCCACATGGGCATCGCTGACCAGTGGGTTGCCCGGCTCGGAGATGGCCAATCGCGCCCGGCCCTCGGCCACTCGCGACAGCCATTGTTGTTTGAGCGATGCGTGTTGCTCGTCCAGAGCGCCAAGCAATGGCACGCCGACCAGCATGGTCTCCACCAGCGGTTCGGGCAGGCCGGCGTAACCGCATTCCTGGGCAATCAGCACGAAGTCCAGCTCATTCATGCCCATGCCGTCCTGGGCCTCGGGCACGGTCAGCGCAGTCAGGCCCAATTCCACCAGTTGCGCCCAGAGCTGATCACTGCGCCCATTGTCGCTCTGCCACAGTTCGCGGATGCGTTCCGGGGTGACTTCGTTGATCAGGAAGCTGCGGACGTTGTCCTGAAACAGCAGTTGGTCGCGGCTGAAACTAAAGTCCATGGTCTATTCCTCAGGCACGCGGCATGCCGAGCATGCGTTCGGCAATGATGTTGCGCTGGATCTCGTTGGTGCCGGCGTAGATCGGCCCGGCCTGGGCAAACAGAAAACCGTCCAGCCAGTGGCCGACGTCACCGGCGGCCGGCGCTTCGGGCAGCAACTCGCCACGCAGGCCGAGAATGCTCAGGGCAGTGTCGTGCATGCGCTGGTCGAGTTCGGACCAGAAGATCTTGTTGGTCGACGACTCCGGCCCGATCTTGCCGCCCTGCACCAGTTGCGAGGCGGTCATGTAGGTGCTCAGGGTGTAGGCCTCGGCATCGAGCCAGGCGCGCATCACTGCTTCGCCAATCGCTGGGTCGCGGTCGGCGTATTCGCGGTTGGCCAGGTACAGTTGCACCAGACGTTTGGCGGTCTCCTGGAAACGCGCCGGTGAACGCAACAACAATCCACGCTCGAAACCGGCGGTGGACATCGCCACGTGCCACCCCATGCCTTCGCCACCGAGGGCGTTCTCCACCGGGACTTTTACGTCGTCGAAGAAGATCTCGGCAAAACCCGGCAAGCCGTTGAGCTGCGGAATCGGCCGTACGGTGATACCCGGCGTGTCCAGCGGCAGCAGGATAAAGGTCAACCCGTGATGGCGCTGGGACTGCGAGTCGGTACGGAAAATCCCGAACGCCCAATCGGCCCACACTGCGCGGGTCGACCAGGTCTTCTGGCCGTTGATCACGTAGTGGTCGCCAACGCGTTCAGCCTTGGAACGGATCGCCGCCATGTCGGAACCGGCGCCCGGCTCAGACCAGGCCTGCGCCCAGATGTCTTCGCCGATGGCCATGCGCGGCAGGAAACGCGCCTTTTGCTCCGGGGTGCCGTACTCCATCAGGGTCGGACCGAGTAGGAAGATACCGTTCTGGTTGACCCGTGCCGGGGCGCCGGAACGGTAGTATTCCTCTTCGAAAATCAGCCACTCGATCAGGTCGCAGCCACGCCCACCGAGTTCGGTCGGCCAGGTGACCATGCCCCAACGGCCTTCATTGAGCTTGGCTTCCCAGGCGCGGTGCTCGACAAAACCGGCCTCGGTGTCGAACGATTGCAGCGGTTTACTCGGTACATTGGCGGCCAGCCAGCTCCGCGCTTGCGCGCGAAAGGCTTGTTGGGCCGGGGTATAGGTCAAATCCATGAGCGTGCCTTCAGCCGTTGAATCGGGCATCGCGTTTCTCGACGAACGAGTCGCGTGCTTCCTGAGAGTCCAGTGAGCGGTAGGCTTCGAGGGTGAAGCCCTGCTCCCAGCGGTATTTGTCTTCCAGATTGCCGTCTTCGATGCCGGTCAACGCTTCCTTGGCCAGGCTGATCATGCCCGGGCTCTTGGCGGCGATGGTGCGGGCGATCTGCAACGCGGCGTCACGCAAGTCTTCGCGCTTGACCACGCGCTCCACGGCGCCCAGGCGATACGCGTCGGCGGCGTCGATCGGCTCGCCGGTGAAGTACATGTGGCGGACCTTCTGCACCGGGAACAGCCGCTGCAAATGCGCGCCACCACCCATGGCCCCGCGATCTACTTCCGGCACGCCGAAGGTGGCGCACTCGGAGGCGACGATGATGTCAGCGGCACCGCAGATGCCAATGCCGCCACCGAGCACAAAGCCGTGCACAGCGACGATCACTGGTTTCGGGTTACGGTGGATGGCCTTGAAGCTGTCGTAGTTGCCCTTGTTCACCGCGACGATCAGGTTGCCGTCGGCAGCCAGTTCCTTGATATCGACCCCGGCGCAGAAGCCCCGCCCTTCGGCACGAATCACGATCACTCGTACATCGCCGTTGCGACCCAGGCTGTCGATCTCGCTGGCGATGTCGGCCCAGCCCTGGTTGTTGAAGGCGTTGACTGGCGGGCGGTTGAACACCAGTTCGGCAATGCCGTGTTCGATGCTGACGCTAAATGGTTTCATGTCTTTCCTCTCACGACACTCGGCGGCACAGCTCGCCCAGGCGCGCTTCGGCGTCGCAGACGATCTGTTCAATCAATTGGGCGCAGCTGGGCAA
Source organism: Pseudomonas sp. NFX15 (assembly GCF_049132105.1). Classification (NCBI taxonomy): domain Bacteria; kingdom Pseudomonadati; phylum Pseudomonadota; class Gammaproteobacteria; order Pseudomonadales; family Pseudomonadaceae; genus Pseudomonas; species Pseudomonas sp. NFX15. The sequence goes on along the minus strand of NZ_JAFMPV010000045.1, from coordinate 24,875 downwards.
GCTGTCGATGGATGCGGCGATCTGCCCGGCGGGCAACACGCCCGCGGCCGGTTGCCCGTCGACCATGGCTTTCTGGATCACCATCGGCGCGTTGGCGGCCATGATGCTTTGCGCAGCGGTCAGCTCGCCGGCACCGCGCATCTTCAATGCACTGGTCAGCAGTTGCGTCAGGCTCATGCCGGTGTGGCGGCGGTAGGCCAGGCCACTTTGCAACGCCAACAACAGGCGCTTGAGGCCGCCGCTGTTTTCCAGTTGGTTAAGCAATTCGTTGCGGATCATCCGTTGCGGCATGCCGTCGATAGCACGGCTGATGATGATCGCCGCCGGGTCCTTCACTGCCAGGTAACGCGCCAGGGTTTGCTGCGGTACCGGGCTGTCGGCGCACATCAAGAACCGCGTGCCCATGGCAATGCCTTCGGCGCCGTAGGCCAGCGCCGATACCAGCCCCTTGCCATCCTTAAATCCGCCCGCCGCTACCACCGGCACCGTGACGGCATTGACCACTTGATCGAGCAACAACGAAGTCGGCACGGAACCGGTGTGCCCCCCGCCCTCGCCGCCTTGCACGGTCACCGCATCAGCGCCCATTTCCACGGCTTTTTGCGCATGCTTGAGCGCGCCGACGGTGGGGATGCACACCACGCTGGCGTCCTTCAGACGACCAATCATTTGCTTGCCCGGCGAACGGCTGTAGCTGACCGCCCGGACTTTGTGGCGCAACACCAGCTCGACGATCTCGCCGGCATTGGCTTGGTACATGTGAAAATTCACGCCGAACGGCTGATCGGTCCGGCGCTTGGTTTCAATGATCGCCGCTTCCATGTGCTGCGGTTCGATGGTCGCCCCGGCCAAGAATCCAAAACCACCGGCATTGCCCGTGGCCGCCACCAGTGTCGGGTCGGCGACCCAGCCCATGGCGGTCTGGATGATCGGGTAACGGCAACCGAGCAATTCGGTCAGGCGAGTATTCAACGAAATCGTCATGCTCACACCTCACCCGACTTGCGCTGGGAACTGGCCATGGACTTGGCGTCGTAGCCGCCGAGACGGTCGCCAGACACCAGTTCGTTGTGGGCGTGGGCGAAGTGATGCAAGCCGAACACCATGTCCATGGTCGCGCGCTTGCCCATCAAGTCTTCGGCGTTGTTCACCGCTTGCTTGCTCAGTTGCAAACCGAGGCGCGGCATCTGCGCAATGCGCCCGGCGATGTCGAGGGTTTGTTGCTCCAGCTCGTCGCGAGGCACGATCCGGTTGAGCATGCCCATCTGATAGGCTCGCGGTGCCGGCATGCGCTCGCCGAGGAACAGGAACTCCTTGGCGATGCGCGGATTGAGTTCATGCACGTGGGCGAAATACTCGACACCGGGAATGCCCATGCGCACCACCGGATCGGCAAAGTAAGCGTCTTCGCTGGCGACGATCAGGTCGCAGACCCAGGCCAGCATCAGCCCACCGGCAATGCACGCACCCTGGACCATGGCGATGGTCGGCTTGGGCATCTCGCGCCAGCGGCGGCACATGCCCAGATAGACTTCCTGCTCGCGGGCATAGAGAAACTCGCCGCCCGGTTTGTTCACATGGTCGTACCACAGGCTGGCGCGGTCGAACGTCTTGTCGACGTCACGACCGGGCGTGCCGATGTCATGCCCGGCGGAGAAGTGCTTGCCGGCGCCACGCAGCACGATGACCTTCACTTCATCGTCATCGCAAGCCCGGCGAAACGCCGCGTCCAGCGCATAAGTCATCTGCGAGTTCTGCGCGTTGTGGAACTCGGGGCGGTTCATGGTGACCAGGGCCACCGCGCCACGCACCTCGTACAGCACCACCTCGGCCTGATTGTTATCGTTATGTTCAGCCATCACTTTTCTCCGCAACGCGTTGCTCAGCGTTGGCCTGGCGGGTTGTCTTTGAGTTGCAGGGCGCGCAGGTTGTGCGGGTCCAGGCGCTGGATCAGTTGCAACTGCTCGGCCGTGGGTTCGGCGGTGGTCGGGCAGTCATCCGGCACGTGCAGCTCAAAACCGGTGTTGTCCTGAACCTGCGCCGCCGTCACCCCCGGGTGCAGCGAGCGAATGCGCATCTGCCGCTGCGGGCCCTGGAAATCCAGCACGCACAGGTCGGTAATGATCAGGCGAATATCGATGTCGTCCAGCGACCAGCCCCGCGCCAGACGCGCCGGGTTGTAGCCGACCGAGGCGACCATATCGACCTCGCCTTCGACGAACATCCGGCGGTTGTGGCTCGGCACGCAAAACGAGTTGGCGTGGCTGATCGAGTTACCCGGGAAGCCGCGCACGCCGAGCATCTGCGCCTTGGGTTTGGCGTAGTCGCCGATGCAGGAAATGTTCGCCTGGCCATAACGGTCGATCTGGGTCGGGCCGACCAGCGCGTGGCGCTTGCCGCCCCAGACATTGTCGAAAATCCGCGAGAAACCCATCCAGCTGTCGCGCTTGGGCTCGTAGCCTTTGCGTGCGCCCAACGGCACCGGCTCGGCGACCATATAGGCTTCGGAATCGGTCATCAGCAGGTTCGGGTTGCTGGTCAGCATGGCCAAGGACGCGGCCAGGCGCGGGATCACGCCGATGCCGCTGGCCAACACCTCACCGTCTTCGCGCCAGGCTTCGGAGGCTGCGCAGATCATCAACTCAGCGAGGCTGAAATCAGTAGTGCTCATCGAAAGGCTTCCTTAGAAAATCGGCAACGGCAGTTCTCGGATCGCAGCCAGGCCGCCAACCTTGTCCAGGTACTGTTCGTGGGTGCAGTCGACGTAATCGCGCACGTAACCTTCCCAGCCATCGGCTGCTTGCACGGTGGCGTTGTAGGCCTTGAAGTGCGCGACGTCGAAACCGTACAGCGGCGCACAGGACGACGGGTGCGCCCCGCCCGGCACGTGGGCCACGGCGGTGGTCAGGTTGCGTTCCCAGAACACTTGATGTGCGTAGGCGCTGTCCTGATGGAAGTAGTCGCTGTCGACCAGCTCATCGCAGGTCACGTAGCTGTGGGTCGCGGCCCGTACGAACAGGTCGTCCATGTAGTGGTCGGGACCGCTGATCTGGCACACGCCGCGTTTGTCGGCACGGTCAACGTGGACCAGCGCCGCGTCGAGTTTGAGCGCCGGCATGGCGACCCAGTCCTTGCCATCGGCATAGGGCGAGGCGATCAACTTGATCTGGCGGTTGTGGCGCAGCACGTCAGTGCCCAGGCCCACCGCCGTAGGAATGAACGGCACATTCATCGCCGCCGCCCGCAGGCCGAGCAGCAGCATGCCTTCGTCGATTTCCATGATGTCCAGCGCAGCTTCCTGGCGTGCCTTGCGGAAGTACGGCTCCAGCGGAATGAAATCCAGCGAGACGAAGGCGAACACCAGTTTCTTGATCTTGCCCGCCGCGCAGAGCATGCCGACATCGGCACCGCCGTAGGCAACCACGGTCAGGTCCTTGAGGTCCGAGCGCAGGATCTCGCGCACCAGCGCCATCGGCTTGCGGCGCGGGCCCCAGCCACCGATACCGATGATCATGCCGTCACGCAGTTGGCCGACGATCTCGGCGGTGCTCATTTGCTTGTCCATCGTCTTGTTCCTCATTGGCGACCGACACTGAAGTCGTGGCCCCAGTGGCTGACCACGGTGCTTTCAAACGGCGTGTGGCAGTCCCAATCGACCACCAGGCCATCGCAGCCGTACTCCAGGTCAAACCCGGACGGGGTCTTGATATAGAAAGAGATCATCTGGTCGTTGGTGTGCTGGCCGAGGGTCGCCGACAGCTTCACGCCGTTGGCGTGCACGCGGTCGAGGGCGCGGCCGACTTCGTCCAGCGCGTTGACCTCGACCATCATGTGCACGCAACCGTGGGGCATCGGGCACTCGAAAATCGCCAGCGAGTGGTGCCGGCCGTTATTGCAGTGCAGGAAGTGAATACGCTTTTGCGGCTCGGCCGGGTCCGGGGTGAAGCGGACTTTCATCAGGTCCGACAGGCCAAAACCCATCACCTGTTCGTAGAAGTCGCGGCAGCGCTCGAAGGCCGGGGCTGGCAGGACGACGTGGCCCATGCCGAGGTCGTTGGTGACAAAACCTTTGACGCCCACCGGCGAGACGAAACGGGCGAAGTCTTGCAACGGGCCCCAGAACAATTCGTGGCGGTTGCCATCCGGGTCGCTGAAGTGCACCAGTTCCTGGACCTTGCGCAACTCGGCCTCGGCGGCGGTGCCACGGGTCACTTGCACGTCGGCCTGTTGCAGCTCGCTCACCGCCTGTTCCAGCGCTGCTTTGCCGGCGACTTCCCAACCGCAGGCACCGAAGCTGTTCTCGGTATTTTTCTGCACGAGGATGCGGTAATGACGCTCATCCATTTTCAGGTACAGCTGCTCATCGTCGCCGCTGACCATCATGCCTAACACCTGGCTTGCGTAGTGGCGCCATTGCGCCAGGTCGCTGGACAGCAGGGTGACGTAACCCAGACCACGGATATCCATGGATGCACTCCTCGTTTTTATCAGGCCGTGCCGCCCTTCGGCGACTGCCGGGGGAGACTTTATGTACGGCCTATTCAAACGGGTTCGGCGAGGGGCAACATCGTCCAATGGGACTAGCGGAAATGACGGGGTACACGCATTAAAAACTGTGGGAGTGAGCCTGCTCGCGATAACGGTGTGTCAGTTAACAGAGATATTGCATGTACCAGCCACTTCGCGAGCAGGCTCGCTCCCACAGAGGATTGTTGTTGGCAGAGCCGGGGGGCGAATATGCAGTGGATGTTACTTTGGACTACTTGAGCACACCGGACTTCGACAGCGAAACAAGTACCGCCATGAGAATGAATAGCCCTATTACCGTCCAGTGAAGCGCGACAAGTTGTCGTCGCAGTGATTCAGGAAAATTATTGACGTCATCAGCATCGATACAACCTCGCTTCAGATAAAAACCGGGAAAGGTAAGAAACCCGGAAATCCCGCCAACCAACATCAATTTCCCCCACGGACCAGCGTGCCCTAACGAGGCAATTCCCATGATCGAGACGCTTTTTCTGCAGTGATCTAGCATTAGATCCATTTTGGTGTAGGCGATGTACAACATGACGCCGTTCCAAATAAACAAGCCAACGATTACCAAGCCACAGAGGCCACCAACAATAAATTCTGCGGTAGTCATCTGGCAGCCTCATAGATCAGCTCACCCGCCACTTCGCCTCCCTTCCCTATCAGCGTGCTTGCGGCGAAAGATCCGACTCCAACCACCACAAGACCGCAAGCCAATGTGGCTAAACCGCCAGTAGGAACACCCAGTCCGACACATAGTCCGCCGACCACCGAAGACGTTAAGGCCCCGCCTGCCGCTGCCCCACCAAGAATCCCCCCTGCAAAACCACCCGTCTCCGTAAACCTCACCCGCTCACACGCCTCTGTATCACCCGCCGTACACACCTCCTGCACCTTCAAATAAGAAGCCCCGCCACCCAGCGCCGTACCAATCCAGCCACCGTACTTGACGACCTTGGTTGCCTTGACCACGCCCTCGATGTGCGTGGCATACCCCGGAATTTGCCCGGCAGCACCGGCCTTGGTCCAACGATGCACCAGGCTTTTGCTGGAGATCCCCAGTGCGCTTTTCAGGTTGGGATGATCGGGTAAGCCAATACTTTTTCGCGTGAGGTCATTCAGACGCGTATCAAGTTGGGCCAGCAGGTGTTTACGCTCGGCGAAGAACTCCGGCGAGCGCAGGTACCCATGCTTTTGGAAGGACCGTTGATGCAGGGCTTCGATATCCCGCAAGGTGATCCTGATGTCTTGCAGATGCCTGGCGAAAATGGCTTCACTGATGCCGATTGCGGTCGAGCCTTGGGCCAGGAAGGTTTGGATTTCGTTCCGGTGCCGCGCCATGAAATCAGCCTCATCGGCACTGAGTGGTTTGAGCGCGTCATGGGTCTTGGTGGCCGCTTCCATCAGCAACGCTTCTTCGTGAGTGCATTGATGGTTATCGGGGTCGCTGAGCACGATCATCGAGCCGGCTTTCACGTCGCCGAGGTCGGGGTTCAATGATGCGAACTTGCTCATCACCGTGGGGTTGCGTGTGGTGAAAAGTGCCGCCTCCAGTTGCGCACGACTCATGCTTTTGGGCACGACGTAGAAGCCGGGTTCCTGCGGTTGTGGTCTTGTGCTCGCTTCGGGATTGGATATCAGCGGTTTGGGGCGGTCAGCAGAACGTAAACCCAGCGAACCCATTCGCCAACTCTTTCCGGTGATGTGCGAATACGTGCCGAACGTGTCTTCACTCAAAGGGCTGAACGGGTCATCCGAGACCAACAGCCAATCGCCGTTTTCCACGGAATCAAGGATTGCGCGGTGGCTGTGGCTTGACATGTGCCCAAGGCAACAGCCGTGGGCACGCAGCAAATTATCGAACCCGTCAATACCGTCGCCGTAACTCACAATGGCCTGCTGGACCTTGGATTTGGCATACCATGGCGATTCGATTTTGTTGAAATCTACTCCAAACCACTCGCGGTCTTGCCGACGAATGAGACGCAGCGACATACACCCTTCTCCTTGATCAACGACGCGCGCCAACAACTTTCGAACGCGTCGGTTTCCTTGTTAAGGCCGAAAGAATAGAGGGCGTCGGGACCGTTGCGTCAAGGCGCGGAAATCCCTGTAGGAGGTGTCGCGGGCTGCGATTTTTTCGATTTGGACCGGCTCGGGACCGCTGCAAATCAAGATCAAAAGATCGCAACCTTCGACAGCGCCTGGCGTTGCGTTATGCAGGGGGTTCGATTTGATCGAGCACTCGGTTCGCGGTGATCTCGGCAAGCATGACGCTATTGGAAATACCCAGCAAAACATTGCGCGAACCGCCTTCCAGGTGATCCACCAGGTAATGGACCATGACATCGACCGAGGCCAGGGTTTCGACCAGGTACACCATCAGGGTTTCGGTCGTGGCTTCGGGGGCGACGGTGAACAGCGTGCTAATGGTTCGCGGAGTGGCTTTGATGTCGGCGTTCGAGGGAAAGTGGTAAGCGAGGGCGCGCTCGGCGGCTTCGTTGAGCTTTTTTGAGTCGGGTTCGTATGGGGATGCTGGATCGCAATCCGGCGGATTGGGTGTGACCTTGAACATAGTGTGGATTCCTGATGTGGGCTGGAAACCACTTCTCTACTAAAAGAAGGGGTGGCAGCTGTACGCAGGTTAGTAGACCGGGGAATCCAAGAAGCCGGCGCGCCCAAGGGCGCCCTGCGTACAGCCACCATCAAAATACAGGCTCAGAACCTGATTGATGCGTTGTACGACTCGGATTAAGCCACGGGCTACTAAACCCGATCACTGGGAATCAGTGACGCGAATCAAGTTACCGAGCGGCCCCAAGGCGCACAAGCCAGCGGATTCTGGCGTACCTGTAGGCAACGACGCAAGGCGTTGTAGCTTTCATCAAGTTACGCTGACAGCCGTTAAACAGGGCCAGAGTTATTGCCCAAAACCCTGTAGGAGTGAGCCTGCTCGCGATGGCGGTGTGTCAGGCAAAATAAATGTTGAGTGGGCTGGCCTCATCGCGAGCAGGCCCACTCCTACAAGGGATAGGCGGTGTTCGATGCCTTTTCGGCAGCCATAAAAAAACGGGCCTTGGGGACCCGTTGGAAAGTTGGCCTGACGTCCGTGCCAGGCCTGAAATGCAATTGTGGCTTACCCCAATTCCTGTGGGAGCGGGCTTGCCCGCGATGGCGGTGTGTCAGCCAACAGAGATGTTGAATGTGAAGCCCTCATCGCTGGCAAGCCAGCTCCCACAGGTAATGAGGCGTGAGTGGGCTGTCCTTTAAGCCATACGAAAATGCGGAATCACTTTCTCACCAATGTTCTTCAGGGTTTCCAGCTGCGCCCACTGCGGTACGGTGCCCATCTGGCAAATGAAAAGAATCTCATCGGCGCCGGCGTCGATCAGGCGCTGCACGTAGTTGATGCAATCCTCGACGGTGCCGTAGGCGTGGTTCGGGTTCATCATCGCCATGGTCGGGTCGGAGAAGTCGACGCTGACTTCTTCGGAGGCGAAGCGCGACTTGATCACGCTCTGGCCGTTACCGTCGACGAAGGTGTCGTCCTTCCACTTCTCCGGATCCGGACGCTCGCCACCGCCGTACCAGTAGCCCAGCGATTCCATGAAGTAACGCTGGCCACGGATGCCGATGCGGCGTGCTTCTTCGTTGTCGTCCAGCACGATGGCCGGGCACAGCGCGGCGATGTGGCGGTTAGGGCGGAAGCCGACTTGTTTCTTCTCATCACGGTTGTCGTAAGCCGTGTGATACACCTCGACCTTCTTGGCGATTTCTTCCGGGCCACCGAAGCCCAGCACCAGTGCGCCCATGCCACGACCGCCGGCATTTTTCAGCGACTCGGTGTTGGTGCACGCCAGGTACATCGGCGGGTGCGGGTCCTGGTAAGGCTTTGGATGGATCGGGCGTTTGGGAATCTGCACGAAGTCGCCGTTGTGCTCGATCTCATCCTGCACGAACATTTTCGGGATCAGGTACATCATCTCGTCAATCTGCGGCTGCAAGGTCGCCAGGTCGTAGCCGAAGGTGCCGGCTTCTTGCTGGGTGCCGCCCTTGCCCACGCCAAAATGCACACGGCCCTTGGACAGCAGGTCGAGGGTGGCGATGCGCTCGGCGACTTTTACCGGGTGGTTCATCGCCGGCGGCAGGCAGACCACGCCGTGGCCGATGCCAATGCGCTCGGTTTTACCGGCGACGAAGGCCAGCATGGTTTCCGGCGCGGACATGTGTGAGTAGTTGCTCAGCGCCGTGTGTTCCACGCACCAGAAGGTGTCGAAGCCGAGCTTGTCGGCTAGCACGGCCTGTTCGACGGTGTCTTCGAAAATCTTGCGGTCGCCTTCGCGGCTGGAGTCCACCGTCTGGGCTTCGTAAATCAGGGAAAATTTCATGGTTGATCCTTGTGCTTATTTGGATGCGCAGTCGGCGCCAGAGACCTACGCCTTGCGCCCATGCTCAGGTATTGGCAGGGCGCTCGAATCACGCAAACGGACTAGCTGAAACGTCAGAGGAAAAAGTCGTTGCTGTCCTGGCCCATGCTCACGCTGCCCAGATTCCAGGCGTACTTGGCCGGGCTGTTGGCGACGTGGGCGCGGCCGGTGTGGATGTCGCGGAACGCACGGTTGATCGGGTGGCTGCGGAAGATTGTCGAGGCGCCGCTGTTGAACATCAGTTCGCCCGCCGCCTTCGCGCATTTGTCGGCCACCAGTGCCGAGTCGTAACGCATCTTCACCCGCTCGGGCATGCTCAACGGCTCGCCCTTCTGCGCCCGCTCAAGCATCAGCGCGAAGTTGCGATGCAGCACGGTCTTGCACTCGTCGACGCAGACCATCGCGTTGGCCAGCGCCGATTGCGCGGCCGGGTCCTGGAGCATCTTGCGCCCGTCATTGACCCCGACCCGCGTGCGGTTGTGCTCGACAAACAAGTCCACCGCGCCTTGCAAGGCACCGATGGCCGAGGACGACACGGCGCGCACAAAAATCTGCCCGAACGGCAGGCGGAACAACGGCGCGGTGTTGACGGCGTTGCCCGGGCTGTTCTGCATGAAACCGTCGAACGCGCGATGGGTGCGGTACTCGGGCACGAAGGCGTTTTCCACGAGGATGTCGTGGGAGCCGGTGGCTTCCAGGCCCATGACGTTCCAGTTGTCGAGAATCTGGTAGTCGCTGCGCGGCACCAGGAAGGTCCGGTAATCCGGCGCCCCGCCCGCCTCGGCCGGCGGCACCAGCGCGCCGAGGAAAACCCAGTCGCAATGCTTGCTGCCGGAAGAAAAACCCCAGCGCCCGCTCAGCTTGAAACCACCGTCGACCCGCTCGACCTTGCCCACCGGCATATAGGAAGACGAGATCAGCACGCTGGAATCATCGCCCCAGACATCCTGGGCCGCGCGGTCGTCGAACAGCGCCAGCTGCCAGTTGTGGATCGCCACCACACCGAGCACCCAGGCCGAGGACATGCAGCCTTCGGCGAGGGTCATCTGTACGTCGAAGAAATCCTTGGGTTCGAGCTCATAGCCTTCCCAGCGGGACGGTTGCAGGATGCGGAAGAACCCGGCGTCGTGGAAATTCTTCAAGGTTTCTTCCGGCAACTGCCCGGCTTGCGCGGCATTCAGGGCGCGTTCACGCAGGATCGGCACCAGCTCGCGGGCACGTTGGCTCAGACGCTGGCGAATCAGGTCTTGGTTGAGCATTTTTATTGTTCTCCTTGGTTCACCCCATCCGCCGGGGCGCGCGTGCAACGGGGCGGGTGTAGCGCCCCTACGCTGGCATTCAAACAATGGAGAACGCAGTGGGCATCCCTCAAACGGACCATGTCGGGGTGGAGATTTGCTTCGCCTGACAGGCCGCCTTCGCTGGCAAGCCAGCTCCTACAGGGTTATCAGGTGTGTTCGATTTCTGTGAGCCCAGAAGATAACTGTAGGAGCTGGCTTGCCAGCGAAGAGGCCGGCACATTCAACATTGATGCTGGCTAGCAGGCCGCGTTGGCCTAGTCCCCTCGGACGATGTTTGCGCTAGACGTCGGCGCAAGAATCCATCGCACTCCATCCCCAACAAAAAGGCCCAGTGCGATGAACGACGCCAACCTCAAAGCCGACATGCTCCAGGCCATGCGCCGCCTGGCCAAGTCCGTGACCATTATCAGCACCAGCAACGGCTCCGAGCGTTTTGCCATGGCCGCCACTGCTGTCGACTCGTTAAGCACCGAGCCTCCATCCCTGCTGATCTGCGTCAACAAGACCGCCTCGCCCCACGCTGCACTGGCCACCGGCGCAGACTTCTGCGTGAACATCCTCGGCGTCGAACAACAAGACCTGGCCAACCTGTGCAGTGGTGCGATCAAAGGCGAAGCACGCTTCGACCGTGGCAACTGGCTGACCAGCCCCGGCGGCATTCCGTACCTGGGCGATGCGCAGTCGGCGATCCTCTGCCGCCAGGATGGCCACTTCAGCTACGGCACCCACACCGTGTTCATCGGGCGCATCCTGCAAACCCACACCAGCGCCGAAATCACCCCGCTGGTCTACCTTGACGGCAGCTACACCACCACCGCCAAACCCATGCCGTCCCTGGCGGCGGCGGGCTGAGCCGAATATGGACGGCCTGAACGGGTTGACGGCGTTGCGAGTGAACAGCGCCGACCAGTTGCCATGGGATGATCGCTGCGATCTGCTGGTGGTCGGCTTTGGCGGTGCCGGTGCCTGCGCCGCCATCGAAGCCGCCAGCCGTGGTCTGTCGGTGCTCGCCCTGGATCGCTTCGAAGGCGGCGGAGCCACGGCGCTCAGCGGCGGCGTGGTGTATGCCGGTGGCGGCACACCGTATCAGCGTCAGGCCGGTTACGAAGACACCAGCGACGCCATGTTCAATTACCTGCGCCAGGAAGTCGGCGAAGCTGTAAGCCAAGCGACTCTGCGGGATTTCTGCGACGGTAGCCGCGAACAACTGGCTTGGCTGGAACGCCAGGGCGCAGCGTTCGAGGCCAGCGTGCCTGCGCACAAAACCTCGTACCCGAGCGACCAGTTCTACCTCTATTACTCCGGCAACGAAGCCGTTCCGACCTACGCCGCCAGCGCCAAGCCCGCACCCCGGGGCCACCGCACCAAAGGCCCGGGCATGTCCGGCGCCAGCCTGTTTGCGCCGCTCAAGGCCAGCGCCTTGCGTCACGGTGCACGCCTGCGCAGCCAGTGCGAAGTGCGACGCTTGGTGCTCGACCTCGACGATAACGTCCTCGGTGTCGAAGCCTGGCAGCTTGCGCAGGGCAGCTCTGCCGCTAAAAAACACGCACGTCTGTCACGTTGGGCAAGCGCCATTCATATGTACGCGCCGGCGTTGGCCGACCGCTTGCGCGCCCGTCAGCGCCGCATCGAACAAACCAACGCCATTCGCCAATTGATTCGCGCCGAACACGGGGTGTTGCTGAGCAGCGGCGGTTTTATCTTCAATCGCGATCTGGTGCGCCAACACGCGCCGCAATACCTTGCCGGTTTGCCCTTGGGCGCCACCGGTTGCAACGGCAGCGGCATCGCCCTCGGCCAAAGCGCTGGCGGCAGTGTGGCGCGGATGGACAAGGTCAGCGCCTGGCGCTTTATCAACCCGCCACTGGCCTGGGCCCGTGGGTTGATCCTCAATGCCAGCGGCCAACGCTACGCCAACGAAGAAATCTACGGCGCGACCCTCGGCCACGCCATGGTCGAAGAACAGGACGGCCGCGCCATTCTGATTCTCAATCGGGCGCTGGTTCGCGAAGCACTCAGCCAGGTCGGCCCCGGCAAAGTCTGGAATTTCCAGCGCCTGCCGGTGCTGCTCAACCTGCTGTTCAACGCCAAGCGCAGCAACAGCCTCGCCGGCCTGGCCAAGCGCTGCAACCTGCCGCCGGAACTGCTGCGCCAAAGTGTCGAGCGTTATTCCCGAGCGGCACGCGGTGAGGTGGCCGATGAGTTCGGCAAATCCGCTGCGATGCTCGCCGACCTCGACCAAGGCCCGTGGTACGCCCTTGACCTGTCCTTCGACAGCAAACTCTTCCCCTGCCCGGTCATCACTCTCGGCGGGCTGAAAGTCTGCGAAGGCAGCGGTCGGGTGCTGGACCACGCCGGCGTGCCCATAAACGGTCTCTACAGCGCTGGCCGCAATGCCGTCGGCGTAGCTTCCAACCTGTATGTCTCGGGCCTGTCCCTGGCCGATTGCATTTATTCCGGTCGCCGGGCTGCCGCCCACGTGGCCGACCAAGTCGCACTTCAAACCGCACGATCAGGAGAAAAACAATGCAACGTGTAGAAGGCAAAGTCTGCATCATCACCGGCGCCGCCAGCGGCATCGGTCGCGAAGACGCCATGCTGCTGGCCCGCGAAGGCGCCAAAGTGGTTTTGACCGACCTCAACGAAGAAGCCGGCCGTCAAGCCGCTGCGCAAATCGGCGCCAACGCGCTGTTCATCCGTCACGACATCGCCAATGAAAGCGATTGGCAGCACGTGGTGAAAACCACCGTCGAACACTTCGGCCGCCTCGATGTGCTGGTCAACAACGCCGCGATCCTGGCGGTGGGCAGCATCGAAGACACCACGCTGGAACTGTGGCAGAAGGTGCAGAAGATCAACGGTGACGGCTACTTCCTCGGCTGCAAGTACGCGATCCAGGCGATGAAGGAAACCGGCGGCGGTTCGATCATCAACATGTCGTCGGTGGCCGCGTTGGGCGCGATGCCGATGTTCTGCGCTTACTCGGCGTCCAAAGGCGCGGTGGCGGCGATGACTCGCTCGATTGCCTTGCACTGCAAGCAACAGGGCTACCGCATTCGTTGCAACAGCGTTCACCCGGATGGCGTGAACACGCCGATGACCCAGGCGTTGGCCGGCGGTCAGCCGATCCCGCAGGAAGCGCTGGACCAGGACCCGATGAACCGCATGGCCGCACCGCGCGACATTGCCAACGTGGTGCTGTTCCTCGCCGCCGATGAGTCGCGATTCGTCAACGGCGCCGAGATCCGTGTGGACAACGCGCAACTGATCAGCGGGCTCTGAGGTCGAGGTGAACATGGGCACGCAGCAACAGAATCTGACCCCAGCTGAATCGACGACGGGAAGTGTCTCATTGCAAGTGTGCGCGGTGATCGACGAGACCTTTGATGCGCGCTCGCTGGTGCTGGACGTACCGCCAACCCTGCGTGAGCGCTTTCGCTACAAACCGGGCCAGTTCCTGAGTTTTCGCGTGCCCTTGGCCGGCAAACTGCTGACCCGCTGCTACTCCATGGCCAGCTCGCCGCTTGCGGACGCGCTGCCCAAGGTCACGGTGAAGCGGGTCGACGGCGGTCGAGTGTCGAACTGGATGAACGACGTCCAGGTCGGCGACTGGCTGGAGGTGCTGCCACCGGCCGGGCTGTTCTGCCTGGACCCGCAGGCGGACACCGAAAAGCCGCTGGTCCTGTTCGGCGGCGGTTCGGGCATCACCCCGGTGTTTTCCATTCTCAAGTCGGTGCTGTACAGCAGCCGGCGGCCGATCAAATTGATCTACGCCAACCGCGATGAAGCGTCGGTGATTTTCAAGGACGAGCTGTGCCGCTTGATCAAGGCGCATCCTGATCAACTGCACGTGGTGCACGTCCTCGATTCGGTGCAGGGGTTCCTGACGGACCACCAGGTCCGTCATCTGCTGCGCGGATCGGCCGGCGGCGATTACTTCATCTGCGGGCCGGGGCCGTTCATGGACACCGTGGAGCGCACTCTTCTGGCGTTGGGCGAGCCTGCCGAATGCATTCACGTCGAACGCTTTGTTTCGCCGCCGGACCCGGACGAACTGCTGGCCGAAGAAGCCCTAGCACGCGAAGCGACTATGGGTTCGCAGTGCGAAGCGCTGATTGTCGAACTTGATGGCGAGCAGCATGAAATCAGCTGCCAGCCTGGTGATACCTTGCTGCAAAGTTGCAAGGCCGCGGGTCTCGACGTTCCGTCGTCCTGCGAAGAAGGTTTCTGCGGTGCGTGCATGTGCGTGGTCAAGGAAGGCGAGGTTCAGTTGGCGCGCAATGATGTGCTGACGCCCAAGGAACTGGCTGACGGCTGGACCCTGGCCTGCCAGAGCCGACCGACCGGGGCACGGGTACGCCTTAAATTCCCTGACTAATGTTCATTGTAGGAGCGAGCCTGCTCGCGATGGACGTCAACGATAACGCGCCCTGCCTGGATGAACGCGGTGCCCAGGCGTTTTTCGCGAGCAGGCTCGCTCCTACAGGAGGCTTTGTCGCCTTAGTCTCATCGGACGATCACTCAACCCCGCTCTGCGGTTAGACTCGGCCCCAGCATTAGCCCACAACAATAAAGAGGTGCAGTTATGGCTCGTTTGCAGAATAAGGTCGCGGTGGTCACCGGCGGCGCGTCCGGGATCGGCCTGGCGTGCGTGCGCCGCTTTGCCGCCGAAGGCGCGCAAGTGGTGGGGCTGGACATCGGCACCGCACCGGCAGACTTTCCCGGCCTGTTCATGACCCTCGACGTGCGCGACGAAGCGCAGGTGCAGCAGGTCATGCAAGAAGTCATCAGCCGCTTCGGGCGCATTGATGTGCTGGTCAACGCCGCTGGCGTCGCCGACCAGGGCAGCGTGACCCAGACTACCACCGCTAACTGGCAACGGGTGATGGACATCAACCTGACCGGCAGCATGCTCACCAGCAAGTACGCGCTGGCGTCGATGGTTGAGCAGCGCGGCGGTTCGATCATCAACGTCGGATCAATCTTCGGCCTGCAAGGTTGCGACGGCAACGTCGCCTACAACGTGTCCAAGGGCGGCATCAACCAACTGACCCGATCGATGGCCATCGACTACGGCTACGCCAACGTGCGCGTCAACGGCCTGTGCCCGGGCCTGATCGAAACGCCGATGACCAGCATGGTCCGTGACAATGACGCGTTCCACGCGTTTTTCGCTTCGCAACACATGCTCAGCCGTTCCGGGCAACCGGAGGAAGTGGCCAACGTCGCGCTGTTCCTGGCCTCGGACGAAGCGTCCTTTGTCAGCGGCCAGATGATCGCCGTGGACGGCGGTTTCTCCGCCGGCCGCCGTTTCGCCCCGCCCGCGCAGTAACTCGTTGTCCGGCCGGGCGCCCTGCCCGGCCTTCTCCCTTTTTCGCAACTGTCTTCTAACCGGGGAGGCCCCATGCCGCCTGTCGCCACCGCACTGACCATCGCTCAACTGTTCGCCAATGCTGCCCAGGCCTACGGCGACCGCCCGGCCATCGAGGACGCGGGCCATTTGATCAGCTACCGACAACTGGACCAACTGCGCCGCCAGGCTGCCCGCGCACTGCTGGCCCTCGAGGTACAGGTCGGGGACCGCGTGGCGATCTGGGCGCCCAACGTGTGGGAATGGATCGTCGCCGCCGGCGCACTGCAAAGCGTCGGCGCCGCCCTGGTGCCGCTCAACACCCGGATGAAGGGCAGCGAGGCCGGCTACGTCCTGCGCGAAAGCGGCACCTGTGTGCTGTTTGCCATCGGCGAATTTCTCGGTGCGGACTACCCCGGCATGCTGGCGGGCGAAGACTTGCCGGCACTGCGACACATCGTCAGTGTGCGCGGCGCCAATCTGGGCACGCTGGCCTGGGAACGGTTCATGGAACTGGGGGCCGACGTACCGCACCTGGCCCTGCGCACCCGCGAACAAAACGTTGGCCCGCAGGCCTTGTCCGACGTGCTGTTCACCTCGGGCACCACCGGTAAACCCAAGGGCGTGATGACCAGCCACGGGCAGAACCTGCGAATCGTGCGCGATTGGAGCGATATCGTCGGTTTGCGCGAAAGTGACCGCTACCTGATCGTCAATCCGTTCTTCCATTCCTTCGGCTACAAGGCCGGTTGGCTGGCGGCGTTGATGCGCGGCTGCACGATCCTGCCGCAGCAGGTGTTCGACGTGCAGGCAGTGCTCGAATGCGTGCAGCGTGAACGCATCAGCGTGTTGCCTGGGCCGCCGACGCTGTATCAGTCGTTATTGGCTCATCCGCAACGCCGTGAATTCGACCTGAGTTCCTTGCGCGTGGCGGTGACCGGGGCGGCGGCGATTCCGGTGGAGATGATCCAGCGCATGCGCGACGAACTCGGTTTTGGCACCATCGTCACCGCCTATGGCCTGACGGAAGTCTGTGGTTTCGCGACGATCTGCCGCGCCGGTGATTCGGCACAGACGGTCGCCAACACCAGTGGCCGGGCGATGCCGGGAGTGGAAGTGCGTTGCGTTGGCAACAGCGGTCGCAGCCAGCCGGCGAACATTCCCGGTGAAGTGCAGATTCGCGGCTACAACCTGATGCAGGGTTACCTCAACAACCCCGACGCCAGCCAGCAACTGCTCGATGCCGACGGCTGGCTGCACACCGGCGACATCGGCATGCTCGATGAACAGGGCTATTTGCGCATCACTGATCGGCTCAAGGACATGTTCATCACCGGCGGCTTCAACGTGTACCCGGCGGAAATCGAACAGTGTTTGCTGACCTATCCGGGCGTGGCCCAAGCGGCGGTGATCGGCATTCCCGATGAGCGCATGGGTGAGGTGGCGATGGCGTTCCTGCTGCCTGCGCCAGGGATGGAAATCGAACAGACGCGGTTCCTCACCTGGTGCCGCGAGCAGATGGCCAACTACAAGGTCCCGCGCCGGGTGCAGGTGCTGCAGAGCATGCCGATCAATGCCGCGGGCAAAGTGACCAAGAATGTGTTGCGCGAGTGGGCATTGCAACCCGCCGACTGAGCACAACCCCTGTAGGAGCGAGCCTGCTCGCGATGGTGTGTCAGTGGGCATCAATGCGACTGATCGACCATCGCGAGCAGGCTCGCTCCTACAGTGTCCGGGTGCACACAAATCAACTGTAGGAGCTGGCTTGCCAGCGAAGGGGCCGGCACATTTTCAACGGTGATGTTGACTAATGTACCGCCTTCGCTGGCAAGCCAGCTCCTACAGGGGGTTTGTGTTTTGGCTGATCGCGGGTCAGATCACCCGTGCCGGGTGCTGCTGGCGTGGTTCGCCGAGCATGGCGCGGTGGGAGGGTGGCTGGCGGCCTTCGGCTTCGCTGATGCCGTAGCCGGGAGCGATTTCGGCGGTGATCAAAGTCTGCCCCGACAACGCCATCAACTGCGGATCATTGAGCAGCGCATGAATCACCCGCCCATTGAACTGCGGGGTTTCGGCATGGGCCAAAAATGCCTGGTACTGCTCGCCATGCTGCTCACCGGCAATCTTCGTGCGCTCGGTCAATTGCGGGCCCAGCCATAGCGACAACGCCGCCACGTCCTGCCCTTCAAAATCAATCGCCATGTCTGCCGCCAGCTTGTCGATCCCGGCCTTTTGCGCGCCGTACGCCGGGCCATGCATGTAGCACCCGGCACCGAACGAGGAAGTAAAGCAAATCAGCCCCTGGGCACTCTTGAGCAACAGCGGCGCGGCGTAGTAACTGGCGATGTAGGCCGAACGCAAACCGACGTCGAGAATCCGCACCAGCTCCAGCGGCTTGGCCCAGAACGGCCCCGGTTCAATCAACTGGTCATGGATGAAGGCGGCGTTGTTCACCAGCAAATCCAGGTGCCCGCACTCGGCTTCTACACGGGCAAACAGCGCCTGGACCTGCGCGTCATCGGCGTGATCACACACCACCGCGATGCCGCGACCACCGACGGCGGTAATCGCCGCGGCAGTGTCCTCCAGCGAGCCACGCAAAGCCTGACCGTACAAATTCGACCCGCCCTGCGCCGGCGCACGACCGGTGACATACACGGTCATGCCCGCCGCCCCGAGGGCCAGGGCAATGCCCTGCCCCACGCCGCGGCTGGCGCCCGTAACGACTGCGATCTGTTGACGTGACTGATTCATTCAACGCTCCCGAACAAGGTTTTCGCCGAAGCGGTTTCGCTCTGGCGCTTGATGTGATTGGCGGCCAGGTAACCGAAAGTCATGGCCGGACCAATGGTCGAACCGGCACCCGGATAGGTGCGGCCCATCATCGAGGCGGCGCTGTTGCCGATCGCGTACAGGCCTTCGATGGGTTGCCCGTCTTCATGCAGCACACGGGCGTGCACATCGGTCAGCAAACCACCCTTGGTGCCGATGTCACCGGCGTCGATGCGCACGGCGTAAAACGGCCCTTTGAGCAAAGGCGCCAGGCACGGATTGGGTTGCACGTTCGGGTCGCCGTAATAGCGGTCGAACAGCGATTCGCCCTTGTGGAAGTCCTCGTCGACGCCCTGCACGGCCATGCCGTTGAAGCGCTGCACGGTGCGTATCAGCCCGGCGCCATTGACGCCGATTTTCGTTGCCAGTTCTGCAAGGCTTGACGCCTTGTGGAAGTAGTCGCGCAGATGCTCGGGCAATTGCCAGTCGCGCTGGGCATACCCTGGCAGCAACGCACCACAGGGGTATTTGCGGCGGAACTCGGCGTCGAACACAATCCAGCACGGCACACTCGCCGCGCCTTCGCGGTTGTTGGCGTACATCGCGTAGACGATGTCGGTGTAGGGCGCGGCTTCGTTGACGAAACGCTCGCCCGCCGCGTTGACCATCACGCAGCCCGGCAAGGTGCGCTCGACAAATAACGCACGCTGTTTTTCTTCACCCTTGACGAAGGTGGTCGGCGCCCACCAGCTGTGTTCCATCAACGCGGTCCGTGCGCCGATGGCCTGGCCTGCGCGAATGCCATCGCCGGTGTTGTTCGGTGGCGTGGCGCTCCAACCGGCGTTCGAGGGCTGCGGCAGATACTGTTCACGCATCGCCTGGTTACGCTCGAAACCGCCGGCAGCGATGATCACCCCATAGCGCGCCTTGACGTTCAATATTTGCCCGTTGCGATTGACCCGTGCACCGCCAACGCGGTCGCCGACCAGCAGCAATTCTTCCAGCGCGCAGTTGAGCCACAGCGATTTGCCGCGATCCTGCAACGAGCAACGCAAGGCACCGATCAAGGCGTTGCCCAGGGTCAAGAAACGGTCGCGACGAGACAAGCGCCGCCCTTCGCGGTCCTTCCAATAACGCCACATCACCCGCAGGGTCAGGCGCAGCCAACCCGGCCCACGGCACAGCAACACTTGCGCCTCTTTCATGGTCATCGCCATGCGCCCCATCATCAACGTGCCGGGGGACGGCGCACGCATGCGCAGGAATTCTTCGCCAAGTTCGGCGGCGTCAAATGGTTGCGGGTCCATCGAGCGATAGCCCGGTTTTCCGCCTTCGGCCTCCGGGTAGTAATCGGCGTAACGCGGTTGCGCTTCGAAGCGCACGCGGGTTTGTTTCTCCAGGTACTCGACCATTTCCCGGCCATGCTCGACGTACGCTTCGATGCGCCCGTCGTCGATCTCGCCATGGGTCACGGCACGGATGTAGGCAATCGCTTCGGCTGCCGAATCGCTGCCGCCAATCGCGCTGATCCGGTGGTTGTTGGGGATCCAGATCCCGCCGCCGGACACCGCCGAGGTGCCGCCGTACTCGCCGCTCTTTTCGATCAGCAGCGCATTCAGGCCCAGGTCGTGGGCGCGCAACGCAGCGGTCATGCCCCCGGCTCCCGAGCCAATCACCAACACATCACAGCACTCGTCCCATTTGATCCCGGCAGCGTTCATGCGATCACCTTTGTTCAGCGCCCATCAGGCAAAAACCGCCACCGCCGGATCTTCGCCCGGTGCAGTCGGTCTCGGGATTGTTCGCCGCACGCGCCGGGTGTTCATCGTCCGATAAGACTAAGACCCAGCCCGCCGCTGCCCCGCGAACCCGTAGGAGCCGGCTTGCCGGCGAAGGCGATGGGCCAATCACAGGGATGAAATCTGACACAACGCTTTCGCCGGCAAGCCGGCTCCTGCAGTGATCCGATGTTTGCTGCCGCCCCGTACAAATCGCTTAGTCCGCTTGGACGATGTTGTGCGCAAGTCGTGACTCCATAGTCGCCCACAGCACTAACCCCCCCTGAAATGCAGGTCGGGCAGGTCTGACCTGGGCCATGAGGACGACATGATAAAAACAATAATCGCCCCACCAACACAGCACACACGCATACACCTGGCTTTGCTGTTGCTGGCTGGCGGATTGAGTAGCCAAGCAAGCGCCATGACCTTCCAGCCGAGCGAAGACTTGAGCGTCGATTGGGACACCACGCTGTCGTACAGCCTGGCGTGGCGGACCGAAAACCGTGATCACAAACTGACGGCCAACGCTGACGCCAATGACGGCGACAACGCGTTCTCCAAAGGCAGCCTGATCAACAACCGCAGCAGCTTCCTCACCGAAGCCAACATCAAATGGCAGGACAATTACGGCGTGTTCGTGCGGGCCACCGGTTTCTACGACAACGTCTACGATCAGTCCAATGACAACAACACCGGCACCTCCAACTGCTTCGCCGGCGGTCATTGCAGCCAGCCGGACCGTTTCCCCCAGGACACCATCGATCAGCATCGCAACGACTTGCGCATGCTCGATTACTACGCCTACGGCACCTGGGACCTGAGCGGCCACAACCTCAACGCACGTGTGGGTAATCAGGTGGTGAGCTGGGGTGAAAGCCTGTTCTACCCTGGCATCTCCGGGTCCCAGAGCCCGGTGGATGCGACCAAATCGACCACCCCGGGGGTCGAGGTCAAGGAAATCCTGCTGCCGGTCGGCCAGGTGTTCAGCCAGTTCAACCTGACCGACGCCCTCAGTCTCCAGGCCTACTACCAATACGATTGGGAAAAAACCGAGCTGTTCGGGGTTGGCAGCTACTTTTCCACCACCGACTTCATCGACGAAGGTGGCACCAACGACGCCACGGGTTTCCTGACCCGCCTGCGTAACGACAAGCCGAGTAATCAGGGCCAGTACGGTGCGGCGCTTACCTACACCGCCGAGTCGCTGAACAACACCGAGTTCGGGCTCTACTACGTGCGTTATCACGACAAGACCCCGACGCTGGACTTCCAGACTGACCTGGGCCACTACCGTGCGGTGTACTTCGACAACATCGACCTGTTTGGCACCAGCTTCGCTACGGTGATCGGCGATGTCAGCTGGGCCGGTGAGGTCAGCTACCGCGACGGTGCACCGGTGATGGTCAACAACGGTTTCTCCAGCGCCGTGCATGCCAAGACCCTGCAGGCCCAAACGTCGGCAATCTATGTGCTGGGCCCGACCTCCTGGGCCGACAACACCACCTTCACCGGTGAGTTTGTCTACAACACCGTGATCAGCAACGACAAGTCGCAACCGGTGAACCTGGCGCCAGGTTTCTCCCTGCCCGGCACCGACAGCCTGGTCTATGACCGCGAGGCATGGGGCTACACGGTGCAGGTCAACCTTGACTACAACAACGTGTTCAGTGGTTGGGACATGTCGATACCGCTCACCTACAGCACCGCCTCTCACGGTGACAGTTCGACCGTCGGCTCGATCAACTACGGCGAAGGCGACGACCGCGCCAGTATCGGCAGTCAGTGGACGTACCTGAGCAACTTCACCGTCGAAGCCCGTTACAACGCCTACCTGGGCAATGCCAACAACAGCCCCTGGGCCGACCGCGACAACGTCGCGCTCAACTTCAAATACCGGTTCTGATTCCCCTGTCGGAGGAGCACAGCATGTCCAGATTCACCCAAACATTATTGAGCGCGGCGCTGATCGTAGGCCTGCTCGGCAGTGGCCTGGCCTACGCCAAGGTCAGCCCCGAAGAAGCCGCCCGCCTGGGCCAGGACCTGACCCCGATGGGCGCCGAAAAAGCCGGCAACGCCGACGGCAGCATTCCCGCCTGGACCGGCAAATGGCGCGGCCTGCCACCGGGCCTGAAGTACGATGGCCCCGGCACGCCGTACCCGGACCCGTATGCGTCTGAAAAACCGTTGTTCATCATTGATTCGAAGAACATGGACAAGTACGCCGCCAACCTGTCGGACGGTCAGAAAGCGCTACTCAAACGTTATCCGGACACCTTCAAGATCCCGGTCTACCCGAGCCACCGTGATTTCCGTCTCGATCCGAAACTGGAAGAGATGATCAAGAAAAACGCGGTCACGGCCGAACTTGACAACGACAACAACGACACCAAGAACGCCTGGGGTGCTTCGCCGTTCCCGATTCCGAAGAACGGCAGCGAGCTGATGTTCAACCACACCTTGCAGGGCCGTGCCAACACCGAAGAAGCCAACTATGGCCAGGCGGTGATCTACGCCAACAAGGAGAAGGTGCTCGAAGAGGTCAACTACAAGATCTACTCGATCTGGTCCAGCCCCGACAAGACCCTGGAAACCTCCGACGGCGTGCTCACCAACTTCCTGATCACCACCCTGGAACCGGTGCGCAAGAAGGGCGAGATCGTGGTCGGTCACGAGTTCATCAACCCGACCGCCGCACCGCGTCAAGCCTGGCAGTACAGCCCGGGGCAACGTCGCGTACGCCGTGCGCCGACCGTGGGTTATGACTCGCCGACCGGTGCCGGTGGTTTTCGCGTGTACGACGAAGACCGTTTGTTCAACGGTGCACCAGACCGCTACAACTGGACCATCGTCGGTAAAAAAGAGCTCTACATTCCGTACCACAACTACAAGATTGACGACCCGAGCGTGACGGCCGACCAGATCCTGTCGACCACAGGGCACGTCGATCCACAGTACATGCGCTATGAAAAACACCGCGTCTGGGTGCTGCAGGCGACGTTGAAGGAAGGTGCCCGCCACGTGTACGCCAAACGTGTGCTCTACCTCGACGAGGACACCTGGTCCGCAACCATGGCTGACAACTACGACGCCCGTGGCCAACTGTGGCGCACCAACATGCAGACCTCGATCTACGCCTACGAGATCCAGCGCTACCACGCCCGCCTGGGCATCTACCACGACCTGATCGCCGGTTCGTACCTGGTGGACCGGATGCTGGTCGATCAGAAGCCGGCCAAGCTCAACGCCACCGCCTTCACCGATGACGAGTTCACCCCCGGCAACCTGCGCAAACTCGGTACCCGCTAAGCGTAACGAGCCCCGACCGATTATTCGGTCGGGGCTTTTTGCATTTTCAGATTCGTAGAATTCACGGAAGGCTGTCCATGAACAGATACCTCACCGGCGCCATCGCCATCGCCAGCGTTGGCTTGTCGATGCACGCCAACGCCTTGAACATTCTGCTGACCAACGACGATGGCTGTCGTGCACCCGGCATCGATGCGATGTACCGCGCGCTGACGGCTGCCGGGCACAAAGTCACACTGGTCGGCCCGCTGAACGACAGCAGCGGCATCAGCGCCGCCAGCGTGGTCGTGCCCGGCCAGGCCCTGGCCGTGACCGAACTGGCGCCCGGGCGGTTTTGTGTCGGGCCGCCGGACGGCTACACGCCACCTGCCGGCAAGACATCGGCCATCGGCACGCCGGTGGATGCGGTGAATGTCGGCCTCGATGTGATCCTCAAGGACTCGCCGCCGGACCTGGTGGTGTCGGGCAGCAACTTCGGCGAAAATGTCGGCCCGCTGACGCAGATGTCCGGCACCCTGAACGCGGCGGTACGGGCGATGCTCAAGGGGATTGCGGCGGTGGCGGTGTCGACCGGCATCGACATGGACCTGATCATCCGCGACCAACAGGCGGGCTATCGCAAGACCCTCGCCGCGATGGACGACACGGCGCGGTTTGCGGTGAAGGTGATCGAGCAGGCGAGCCTGGCCGGCACAGCAGCCAGACAGGCCTGCGCCCAGAGCAACCATTCGTGCGAGTTGAATGTGTTGGGCTTGCCGGGTGTCAGCGGCCTGAACCTCAACTACCCACCGCTGCCGCCTGGCGAAGTCAAAGGTGTGAGCTTTGCGCCGATCGGCAATTGGGACCGGGTGAACTTCACCTCCCAGCGCGGTGCCGACGGCGTGGTCCACGTCAACCTGGCCCCGCCGCCCACCCCGACCGCCGCCCAGCAACAGGCCGATGCCTATCAACTGTGGCAAGGCCACGCGGTGATCACCGTGATCGACGGCAACATGAGCGCACCGGAGGCAGTACAGGGTCGCGCGAAGAAGATGTTGGGCAGCATCAAGCCCTGATGCCGAGCCTGCGGTGAACGCACACCTGCGAACAACCCAAAACACTGTAGGCACATCCAACATCGATGTCGCCTGACACTCAGCCTTCGCTGGCAAGCCAGCTCCTACAGGTTCGTGGGTGTACGCAACATCTGCGAACCACCAAAATCACTGTAGGAGCTGGCTTGCCAGCGAAGAGGCCGGCACATCCAACATCGATGTCGCCTGACACGTCGCCTTCGCTGGCAAGCCAGCTCCTTGTATGTTGGCCCTGACTCCAAGGGGAAAGGTTACGCTCAAGGCGTCATACAACAGCAAGTGCGTTTCTGGGGGAGGCCGATCGCTCCTGAAGGCAGGATTTGCTCCTGACCTTGTCT
>NZ_JAFMPV010000044.1:0-30915 GCF_049132105.1 Pseudomonas sp. NFX15 | reverse complement strand
TGGCGAGGCATCGTCAGTCGGGTTCGCTGGCCGATGCACACAGGACAGTTGGAAGGCATAAACAATCGAATAAAGGTCATCAAACGGATGGCGTACGGTTACCGGGATAGCGAATTCTTTTTCATGAAGATCAAGAGCGTCTTTCCCGGTAATCCGTGAAGAACCTTTTTTTTGCCTATTTCACGGGCGTCGGGGGTCACCTCACTTCCGCCCCGGACGCAGCCTCCTGTAGGAGCTGGCTTGCCAGCGATGTTCGTTAACGACAACGCGTGTGAACCGGATGAATGCGTCGCACGTGAGTCCTTCGCCAGCAAGCTGGCTCCTACAGTTTCCCGGGATTGCGTGGACAATCTTTTTTTGCCTGCGAATGGGTGCCCGTCACGGCTCTACCTGCGCGATGCCCCCTTGCGGTTGTTCGGGCAACAAACAGCCCTTGGCCATCCACGGGCAGTTCCGGGCCCAGCGATAACCGGACTCCAGCTCGCCCCGGTCGTCGTAATAGGCCAACCTGAGCTGGCTGGCGCTCAGGTCGAGTTTGGCAAAACCCGCACGTGTGGCCGTAAACGCGCTATCGGATGTTGGCCCATTCAGCGCATTCAGGCGCTGGCCACCCGCCCCGGAAATCACCCACGCCGGCTCGCCCGCACGTAACAGCAGTTGCTGATTGTGGTCATGGCCGGACAACAGCAGGTCGACATGATTGCGCTCCAGCACCGGCAAAAGCCGTGTGACCAGTTCAGACTCTTCACCATGTTTGCCCTGGTTGCGCACCGGATGATGAGACGCCGCCATTCGCCATACAGGGGCCGGGCCAGGCGCCTGGAACGCCTGGTCGATCAAGTCGATTTGCTGCTGCAAACTTTCACGCGGCGCCGAGGTATCGAGGAACACCATGCGCACCAAGGGTCGCCCATCGACGTTACCGAAATCCTTGATGTAGAAGTTGGTCGGCATCTGCCAGCGCCCGGACCCTTCGTGCTGTTGGCCGTACTCGATCTCGTACTGTTGCGACAGCGGATAATCGTGATTGCCCAGCACGGCGTAGAACGGAATGTGGCTGAGCCAATGGCCTGAATAGACGCGTTCGAATCGGGTCAGCCAACGATAGTCGTGGGTCCCGCTCAATGGCTTGCCGTAGAAGTTGTCGCCCAGGAATACCACCATGTCCAGCCGCCCCTCTCGCGACGCGACCCGCTCCATGGCGCGCCCCACCCGCCACTGCTGCAAGTCGCCGCTGCCCTGGTCGCCCACGGCGATCATCGACACCGAGGCAGGGTCCAGATCACTCAACGGAACATACGGCGCTGGCGCGGTGAACAGCCAATACCCACCGGCCGCCAGTATCAGAGTGCAAGCAATGCCAGCCCCCCATACGAGCCTGCGGAGCATCCAGTGTTTTGCAGAAACCGAAGTGGAAGGTGTGCGTTTCAATGGACGACTCACTGGGCTCGGAAGGCCACACAGAGGTGGGAAAAATGAAGCTCGATCTACCCCCTCACTAGATCACGGCACTTGTTCACGTTTTGTTAAGAAGTCGTTCCGTATACTTTTTTTTCCGGGTTGTTTTTCAGCCTTTCTTTTTCGGTAGCCAGAAGTCATGTCGCGCCCTGTCCCACTCCTGTTTGCACTGTGTTCTCTGTTGTTTTTTTTCGCGCTTGGCAACCATCAACTGCAAGGCTCGACAGAGGCGCGAGTGGCCGGCATTGCCATGGAAATGCACCTGGACAACGACTGGGTGACACCGCGTCTGTTCAGCGAACCCTTCCTGGAAAAACCGCCCCTGAGCCTATGGTTCGATGCCGCTGCGATTCGTGCTTTTGGCGGGACGCCGTGGGCGGTGCGCCTCACCTCAGCATTCGCCGGGCTGTTCAGCGTGATGCTGTTGTACGCGATGCTGCGCCGGCTCGGCCGGCCCGTCAGCGTGGCGTGGACCGCGGCGATTCTGCTGGCAACCATGGCCAGTTACTGGAGCAACGTGCGCGGTGTCGGCGAGGATGCATTGCTCGCGCTCGGTGTGAGCACGGCGTTGCTGGCGTTCCTCGCCGGGCAACGGCAGCCGGGTATCGGCAATGGCTTGCTGTTTGCGGCCGGGATGGCCATCGCAACCTTGAGCAAAGGCGTCTTGGGCCTGGCCATGCCCGGGGTGGTGATCTTCGCCTACCTGCTGAGCACTAGCCTGATGGACAAACGCCTGAACCTGTCGGGCTGGCTGCGTCCCGGTTTGCTGACGTTGCTGGGCCTGGTGCCCTTGGTGATCTGGCTTGCCGTGTTGTATCAGCGCGGTGGCGCGCATGCCGTCGCCGAGGTGCTGCTGACCAACAGCGTCGGGCGCTTCAGTGGCTCCTTCGTCGAGGCCGGGCATTACGAACCGTTCTACTACTACCTGGCCAAATTGCCCGAGGCGTTTTTGCCCTGGAACATTCTGGTGTACCTGGGCCTGTGGCATTTCCGTAGAAGCCTGGTGAGCAACCGTTACTTGCTGTTCTTCTGCCTGTGGCTGCTGGCGCAGTTTGCGATGCTGAGCCTGGCCTCGAGCAAGCGCACTGTGTACCTGATGTCGCTGACACCGGCCGCAGCGGTCATTGCCGCTGAATATGCCGCTGTCCTGCTTGAACGCCTGAAAGCACGGGAAGGTTCTGCGACATGGCTTGGCCGTATCGCCAGCCATCGCAATGGGTTGATGGCCGGGATTCTGGCCGTGGTCATCGGTGGATACTTTGTGGCGGCGCAATGGGCGGCGCCCTGGGCTGACAGCTCCCTGTCGTTCCTGCCGTTGACCGAGCAAATCCAGTCGATGCAGGCCAATGGGCAGCAAGTCGCGCTGTTCCAGGCCAACGAGCGAGTGGGCGGCGCCAGCGTGTTCTACACCCGCAGCCTGCTCAAGGGGCTCAGTACCGAGGCGCAGCTGCATACGTATCTGGACGCCTCGCCCAGCCACATCGCCCTGCTCTCGGGCGATACCGAGCCGGCTGCGCCGTTGAAGGTAATCAAGACCATGAAGGTCGGGCGCCAGTCGTACTACTTCGTCGGGCAGTGAACACCCGCCCTTTGTAGGAGCAAGCTTGCTCGCGAAGGGGTCATTCCAGTCAATAGAGATAGTGGCTGGACCGACGCTTTCGCGAGCAGGCTCGCACACAGGGGATCGACGTTGTACTGACTTCCTGGTGGGACAATAAAAAACCCGCCGCCCTTTCGGGGTACGGGTTTTTTGGGTTCAGCGCTGACTCAATTCACGGGTTGAGTCTGGGTCGCCGGCGCCGCTTGCTGCGCCTTGGAGAGCACCGGCTGTTCCAGCCTCGCTCGCCCGTAGAACGCCAGCGCCGTCAGTAAACACGCCAGCCAGACGAAGATCCCGGCCCAGAACGTGTGGGACATGTAATGCCAGCCCTGCAACACCCGCGTCGTGCCATAGATGAAACCGAGGGCCAGCGAGCCGTACATGATCGCTTTCGAATAACGCCAGCGATAACGGCGCGCCACGAAGTACAGCGCCAGCATGGTGAACCCGCCCGAGGCATGTCCGCCCGGCCAGCAGCGACCGTCACCGGCGGTCTTGAGCAGTTTGAAATTCTCGTACCACTCGACGTGCTGCATCTTGCCGCCGTACAGCGTCGTCTCGATGGGGCAATACACGCTGGTGTGGCCCTTGAGGTAGTGAATCACCCCGGTGCTGATTGAGAACGCGAACACCACAAACAGAAAATCGCGACGGTGGCGAGTCGCAAAGCGCAGGACCGGCGCGACTTTGATTTTCTCCAGGAAGGCGATGATCTTCGCGTGCTTTTCGGCCTTAAGGCGCGGCCAGAGAAACGACAGCAAGGCACCGATGATCGCGATTTCGCCGGTCCAGTTCGGAATGATCCGCGCCCATTTGTGGGTGATCTTTTCGAACAGATGGACCTTGTCCAGCGGGAACGTCTGCGTCACCGGATCATAAAAGTGATTATTGAAGGCGACGTCGATCGAGGTCATGTCGAACATCAGGAACACCGCGACCGCACAGGCCAGCGGGATACCGAAATTCACCCAGTAAAAGCGGTAGCGGGAAGCGGTCAGCATTGTGAATCCTGATTCAAAAGAGAAGGGAAAGACTCAATGAGCGGTCACCGAGCTCCAGTCAGCAGCGTCAATGAAGCCAAGCATGCGCGGAGTCTGCGGGGTTTCGGCAGAAATAAACAGAGAGGCGCCATAACCCAGTGTCGAAGGCGATAGCTTGAGGTCTTTTTCCAGCTGGTCCATGCACTCGCTGTGGGTCACCAGGATCAGGTTGCGCCCGGCCACTTTGTGCGCCAGAGCATCGCGCAGCATGGTGCCCTTGCAACTGATCAGCCAGTCTTCGCCGGTGCCGACCTTGTTGAACATGAAGTTGGCGGTCTGCGCCGTGCGCAGGATCGGGCTGTTGTAGATGTCGGCCTTGTCCAGCCCCAGACGCTGAAAGTGCGCACCGACGCTCAGGGCGACACCGCGGGAGCGTTCGGTAATGCCATCGTTGCCGGCCAGGCAAGGGGCCGAGGTGTGATCGCAGCGCTCGACGTGGCGAACCAGCACGATCATGTCGCCCTTGGCCCAACCACTCATCAGCGCCTGAACGCCGGCCACGTTGCCGTGTGCCAGGTCCGGTACGCCGGCAGGTCGCAGCAGGAACACGGTCAACGGGATGACCAGCAGCGCTGCGGCCACCACCACCGCCGCTTTGCGATAACGGGCGAAACGGTTCAGATCGATCGAGCGTTGTTTCCCGAACAGACTCAGTCTTAATTCCACATCAAGCCGCCTCGCCGGCACGCACCACCTCATTAGATCCCGGCAGGTTAAAGAAGGGGTCGTTGGCGACAAGTGAAACGCATGTGAAAAAAAGCTTAAAAGCACGGAAAAACCTTGTAACAGGATCCGGGAAGCAAAAACCTTTCAGCTCCAGCGATTGCGGCCGATACATCCTGCTTACATAGCTTGGCGGCCTCCAAAAAAAACAATCTTCCAGCCAACCGACGATAAAGCAGCACTACGTTCCTGGAGGAATTTGATGAATAGCTGGTTTGGCAATATCAGCGTGAACCTGAAACTGGGCCTGGGATTCGGCCTGGTCCTGGCACTGACCTGCGTCCTCGCCCTCACCGGCTGGACCAGCCTGGGCGGGTTGATCGACCGCAGCAACTGGATGAGCGACATCACCCAGCTCAATGCCGGCCTCACCAAACTGCGCGTGGTTCGCCTGCAATACATGCTGACCAACGGCGACGAAACCGCCGCCCAGAGCGTGCAGAGCACCCTCGAAGCGTTCTCGGCCCAGCAACAAGCGCTGCTGGCCAAGTTCAAGAGCCCGGAAAACCTCAAACTGTTAAGGGAACAAGGCGCGGTCATCGACGCCTACAAGGCGTCCCTGGCGAAAATGCGCAACGCTTATCGCACCGGTATCAGCGCCCGCGACGCCATGAGCGCCAACGCCGAAGCCGCCAACACGCTGATCAATGACATCAACACGCGCGTGCAGCAAATGCCGTTGAGCGACCAGCGCTTCGAACAGTTCCAGGCCATCACGGCAGCCAAGGAAGCGTTCCTGCTGACCCGCTACGAAGTACGCGGCTACACCGCGACGACCACCGCCGACACTGAGCAAAAAGCGGTCAGCCAACTGGAGGCGGCCATCGCCAGCCTGACCGCGTTGAACGCGCATTTTGCCGACACCCAGCCAGTCGCCCTGCGCCAGCTGGAAACTGCACTGGGCAACTACCGCAGTGCCTTGCAGGCCTACAAGGCAGCGAGCATCGACGCGGTGCAGGCGCGCAAGGAAATGACCGACGAGGGCGCGGCCATCGTGTCCCAGAGCGATCAGCTGTATCAGATCCAGCTCGACCGCCGCGACGCCGAAAGTGCCCAGGCGCGCACCTTGCAACTGGTCAGCACATTGCTCGCATTGCTGGTGGGCCTCATTGCCGCCGTCGTCATTACACGCCAGATCACCCGCCCCTTGCGCGAAACCCTGGCGGTGGTCGAGCGCATCGCCAGCGGCGACCTGACCCTGAACGTGCAGGTGACCCGCCGCGACGAACTCGGCGTGTTGCAGCAAGGCATCGCACGCATGGGCGTGACCCTGCGCGACCTGATCAGCGGCATCCGCGACGGCGTGACCCAGATCGCCAGCGCCGCCGAAGAGCTGTCGGCCGTGACCGAACAGACCAGCGCCGGGGTCAACAGCCAGAAAGTCGAAACCGATCAGGTCGCCACTGCCATGCACGAGATGACCGCCACCGTGCAGGAAGTCGCGCGCAATGCCGAACAAGCCTCGCAAGCGGCCGCCGCAGCGGACGGTGAAGCCCGTGAGGGCGACAAAGTGGTCAACGAAGCCATCGCCCAGATCGAGCGCCTGGCCAGCGAAGTGGTGCGTTCCACTGAAGCCATGGGCGTGCTGCAACAGGAAAGCGACAAGATCGGCAGCGTGATGGATGTGATCAAGGCCGTGGCCGAACAGACCAACTTGCTGGCGCTCAACGCCGCCATCGAAGCGGCCCGAGCCGGTGAAGCCGGACGTGGCTTTGCGGTGGTGGCCGATGAGGTCCGCGGCCTGGCCCAACGCACGCAAAAATCCACCGAGGAAATCGAAGGCCTGGTGGCCGGTTTGCAGAACGGCACGCAACAGGTGTCTGCGGTGATGAACAACAGTCGCGTGCTCACCGACAGCAGCGTGGCCCTGACCCGCAAGGCCGGCGAATCACTGGAAAGCATCACCCGCACGGTGTCCAGCATCCAGTCAATGAACCAACAGATCGCCGCCGCCGCCGAGCAGCAAAGCGCCGTGGCCGAAGAGATCAGCCGCAGCATCATCAACGTGCGCGACGTCTCCGAACAGACCGCGGCGGCGAGCGACGAGACGGCCAAGTCCAGCGTCGAACTGGCGCGCCTGGGTGGTCAGTTGCAGCAGTTGGTGAGCCACTTCCGCGTTTGACATTTGCTTTGCAGTGAATGAACGATCCATTCGCGGGCACGCTCCCACAGGTAACGCGCCGAACATAAATTTATGTGCGACCCAAAAACCTGTCGGAGCTAGCCTGCTCGCGATGACGGTGCATCAGGCAAATAACGATGTTGACTATGCCGCCGTCATCGCGGGCAAGCTACCCAGCCGTTCCAGCGTCGCATGCGTGTGTCCTTTTGCGGTTCTGATAGTGATATTTCCGGCCCCCATACGAGTCAGCCGGCCGAAAGAGTCACGGTCGCATGCGGCCAGTTCGAGTAGCCAATTGAGTCAAAGTCGCGCCGCACCCGCCATTTACTTTAGCCGTGGTTTCAAATTACCTTTCAGGGCATTCCCCCCCCCTGCAGGCCTTGATCAAAGGAAACGATCATGCAATCCCTCGGCTTCACGTCCGTTCCGCCGCTGCTCAAATACCTGCGTCACGCCGAACAACTGGGCATGGCCATCGAGCCTGCGTTGGCGGCTGCCGGGTTGCAGGCTCAGCAGTTGAGCGACAACAGCCTGCGCTTGCCGGGTGAAGCCCATGAACGGCTGCTCGATTATTTCTGCGAACACTCGGGCGATGTATTGTTCGGTCTTAACGCCGCGCGGTTTGTGTTGCCCAACTCCTGGAGTGTGCTGGGCTACATCACCATGAACTGCGCGACACTGGGCGATGCCATGAGCCGCATCATGCCGTTCGAGAAACTGGTGGGGGACATGGGCGTCAGCCGCGCCGAGGTGCAGGACGGCGAGGTGCACCTGATCTGGACCTGTCGCCATCAACGCCCGCGCATTCGTCGGCATCTGGTGGAAAACGTGCTCGGCTCCTGGCTGCAATACGCACGCTGGATCGCCGACACGCAACTGTCACCGGCCGCGGTCTGGCTGGAACATGCGCGCCCGGCCGAGACGACGCAGGAACAATACGAGCAGTTCTTCGACTGTCCGGTGCTGTTCGACCAGCCTTATTCAGCGCTGATCGTGCCGCTGCCGTACTTGCAGTTGCCGTTGCGCCAGGCCGATGCGCAATTGCTGCGCACCCTGGAAGAACATGCGCAAGGATTGATGGCCACGCTGGAAGACGCGTCGCTGGAGCAGCGGGTCAAAAGCATCCTGCGCCAGTTGCTCAAGGAGGGCCTGCCACGAAAGGAACAGGTCGCCGAGCAGCTCGCCGTGTCGGTGCGCACGCTGCAACGCCAACTGCAAAAGGCCGGTACGTCATACCAGCAAATCCTCGATGACCTGCGCCAGGAGTTGGCCGAGCATTACCTGCTCAATAGCACACTGCCGATCCAGGACATCGCCCAATACCTGGGTTTCACCGAACCGCGCTCATTCCACCGCACGTTCAAAAGCCGACGCGGGATGCCGCCTGGCGAGTTTCGCCAAACCCACCGGGCGCCGAACGAAGGCTGAGGGCTAGAGACTGATGGCATTGGTGAACACCAACCGATTGCCGAACGGGTCGGCGATGGTCATGTCCTGACTGCCCCAGGGCATGGCCTGAATCTGCGGATGGGAAAATTTGTAGGCCTTGGCCAACAGTTGCTGCTGAAATTTCTCCAGCTCGTCGGTCTCGATCCGCAGCGCAGAACCCGGCGTGCTGTCGCCGTGGTGCTCGGACAGGTGCAGCACACATTCGCCACGGGAGATTTGCAGGTACAGCGGGAAATTCGCTTCGAAGCGATGCTGCCAGTCGATCTTGAACCCGAGGAAGTCGACGTAGAATTCCACGGCCTTGGCTTCGTCGAAAATACGCAGGATCGGAGTGGTTTTGCCGAAGCTCATCGAATTGCTCCCAGACAATGAAGGACCTGTAGGAGCGAGCTTGCTCCTACAAAATACGTGACCGAACCGCAATGATAGCCGGTCTGATGTCAGCAATTCGGCGTGAAAACGCCAATCTTTAGTCTCAAAGTGCCACTACTGTGACGCAGTGTTCGAAACGTCACTGAAACCCTGCACGCAAATCCCCTTCCCGCGCCAGGAACCGCCCTACCCTGCGCCCGTTGGCCTGGCCATCGCGGTAGCTAAGCACACCGTTGACCCATACCCCCTCGATGCCTTGCGCTGCCCGCTGCGGGTCGTTGAAGTCGGCGACGTCGCGAATGGTCGCCGGGTCGAACAGTACCAGGTCCGCCCAATGCCCTTCGCGGATTTCGCCGCGCTCCTGCAAACCGAAGCGTGCCGCCGACAGGCCGGTCATCTTGTGCACCGCGGTGTGCAGCGGGAACAGCCCTACGTCACGGCTGAAATGTCCGAGCACCCGAGGGAATGCGCCCCACAAGCGTGGGTGCGGAAACGGGTCTTCCGGCAAGCCGTCGGAACCGACCATCGACAGCGGGTGCGCGAGAATCCGGCGCACATCGGCCTCATCCATTCCGTAGTACACCGCACCGGCCGGTTGCAACTGGCGGGCGGCATCGAGCAACGACAGATTCCATTCGGCGGCAATGTCCATCAGGTCGCAACCGCCCATTTCCGGGTGCGGCGTCGACCAGGTGATGGTGATGCGATGGGCATCGGTGACTTGCTTGAGATCGAGGGTCGAAGAGCTCGCCGCATACGGGTAGCAATCGCAACCGACCGGGTGGGCTTTCGCCGCTTCTTCGAGGGACGCCAGTAGCTGCGGACTGCGCCCCCAGTTACCGGCACCGGCACATTTGAGGTGGGAAATGATCACCGGGCTCTGCGCGTGGCGGCCGATTTGGAACGCCTCGTCCATGGCCTCCAGCACCGGTTCGAATTCGCTGCGCAAATGAGTGGTGTAGACCGCGCCGAACGCGGTCAACTCTTCGGTCAGTTGCATCACTTCCTCGGTGGAGGCCGAGAAAGCGCTGGCATAGGCGAGGCCAGTGGACAGGCCCAGTGCGCCGGCCTCGAGGCTCTCGCGCAGTTGCTCGCGCATCGCGCTGATTTCATCGGGCGTGGCGGTGCGGAACAGGTCGTCGAGGTGGTTGCTGCGCAACGCCGTGTGGCCAACCAGCGCGGCGACGTTCAGTGTGGTGTTCGCCGCTTCGACCGCCGCGCGGTAGTCGCGAAAAGTCGGATAAATGAACGCCGCGGCGGTGCCGAGCAGGTTCATCGGGTCCGGCGGATCGCCGCGCAAACTCACCGGCGACGCACTGATGCCGCAGTTGCCGACAATCACCGTGGTCACGCCTTGGCTGAGCTTGGGCAACATCTGCGGCTGACGAATCACCACGGTGTCGTCGTGGGTGTGTACGTCGATGAAACCCGGCGCCAGTACATGGCCCTGCGCGTCGACTTCTTCAGCTGCGTGGGCATCGCGCAGGTCGCCGATGCGCTCGATGCGACCGTTGAGAATCGCCACCTCGGCGGGGTAACCGGGGCGGTTACTGCCGTCGATGATCAGGGCATTGCGAATCAGTGTGTCGTACTGCATGTCAGTCTCCCAGCGGCAAGTGATCGTCGCCGCCACGGTATTCGTCGAGGGCGAGTTTGAATCGCCGTCTCTGTCAATCGTGCTGCATCCGGGCGCGCTTGAGCAGTTTCTTGCAGCGTTCAGACAGGTGCAGCACCCGCAGGTGTTTGCCGGCCTTGGCGTAGCGCTCACGCAAAGTGCCCAGCGCGGCGATGGCCGAGTAGTCGACGAAGCTCAGGTGACGGCAATCGAGTGTCACCTGCGCCGGGTCGTTGGCCGGGTCGAACTGATTGAGAAACGGCGTGGTCGAGGCGAAGAACAGCGTGCCGTGCACCCGGTACAACTTGCTGCCGTCGTTCTCCAGATGGCTGTCGGCGTACAGCTGCCGGGCCTGCTGCCAGGCAAAATTCAGCGCCGCGATGATGATGCCGCACAGCACCGCCGTGGCCAGGTCGGTGAACACGGTAATCATAGTCACCGCAATGATCACCAGCACATCGTTGAGCGGCACTTTGTTCAGTACGCGCAGCGAGGCCCAGGCGAAGGTCTGCTGCGATACCACGAACATTACCCCCACCAGCGCGGCCAACGGAATGCGCTCGATCAGCGGCGACAGGAACAGAATGAACAGCAGGATCGACACCCCGGCCACCACCCCGGACACACGCCCGCGACCACCGGAACTGAGGTTGATCACGGTTTGGCCGATCATCGCGCAACCGCCCATGCCGCCGAACGCCCCGGACACCACGTTCGCCGCCCCCAGCGCCACGCACTCGCGATCCGGGAAGCCGCGGCTCTCGGTGATTTCGTCGGTGAGGTTGAGGGTCAGCAGGGTTTCCAGCAAGCCGACCAGCGCCATCAGGATCGCGTACGGCGCGATGATGCGCAGGGTGTCGAGGTTCCACGGGATGTCCGGCAGCGCCAGCGTCGGCAAGCCACCGGCAATGTGCGCCATGTCGCCCAGGGTGCGGGTCGGCAGGCCGAGCAGGTACACCGCCAGGCCCACGCCGAGGATCGCCACCAGCGCCGGCGGCACGGTGCGGGTCAGGCGCGGCAGTACGTAGACAATGGCCATGGTCACCGCGACCAGCCCGATCATCATGTACAGCGGCGTACCGCTCAGCCAGGCTTCACCGCTCTTGAAGTGCTCCAGCTGCGCCAGGGCAATGATGATCGCCAGGCCGTTGACGAAGCCGAGCATCACCGGGTGCGGCACCATGCGCACCAGTTTGCCGAGCTTGAGCAAGCCGAACGCCATCATGATCAACCCACCCAGCACCACCGTGGCCAGCAGATACTGCACGCCGTGTTGCACCACCAGCGCGACGATCACTACGGCCATCGAGCCGGCCGCGCCGGAGACCATGCCCGGCCGCCCGCCGAACAGCGCGGTCAGGGTGCAGATGATGAACGCGCCGTAGAGCCCCATCAACGGGTTGAGATGGGCCACCAGCGCGAACGCGATGCACTCGGGCAACAGGGCAAAGGACGTGGTTAGCCCGGCCAGGACATCGGCGCGTAGACGTTTTGCTTTCATGGAAGGACCGCACACAGGGAGAGACTGGAAAAGAGTGTGCGGATGTTACGGAATTGGTGGCGACCCGGCCAGTTAATGGGTGGCTGAAAACGCCATCGCGGGCAAGCCACAGGTTTCGCGTCGTGCGCCAACCTCGCGAACGAAGCAAATCCTGTGGGAGCGTGGCTCGCCCGCGATGAACGATAACGCGGTCTAAAGCGAACTCACACCATCTCGTCGCGAATCCACGCCACCACCGACGTTCGCTTCGGCGCCCAGTCCAGCAATTCCCGCGCCTGCTTGCCGCGCACCCGGCTATTGGAGCCCAGCCCATAGTTGGCCATCTCATAACCCCACTCGGCTTCTGCATCCTTGAGCGCCCAGTCCTGCGGCTCGCCCAGATTCAGTGCCTTGGCCATCGCCGTGCTCATGTCGATGAACGACGCTTCGCCGCTTTCCACGAAGTAGAACGTGCCGGGGACATTTTTAGTCAGCGCCAGCAGGTACAGGGCAACTACGTCCTCGATGTGCACGTTGGACCAAATATTCTGCCCCGGGCCGACATGGCGCACGACGCCGCTTTTACGTGCCTGTTTCAGCAGTCGCGGCAACTGCACGCTGTCGCGATGCACGCCCAGGCTATGGCCATAGATCAGCGTGTTGCAGATCACCGCCGAGTTCACCCCGTCCATGGCCGCCGCCAGGATCAGGTTGTCGATGGCTACCCGCGCCGCCTTGTCGACGGTCGGCTTCGGCAGTTTGTCTTCGAAATAAATGACATCACTGGCTTTGCCACCCGAAGCATCGCCGACGATGCTCGAACCGCTGGTGTGCAGGAACACTTTGCCAGAACCGCGCAACGCATCGAGCAAGGCCTCAACCGCGCCACGATGATCGCTGCTGGCGGCGTTGATCACCGCATCCGCAGCCAGCGCCTGATCGGCCAACAGCGCAGAGTCGTCGAGGGTGCCGATCACCGGGGTGATGCCCAGTACGCGCAATTGCTCGGCCTGTTCGGCGCTGCGCACCAGCCCGGTAACCGTGTGGCCGGCTTGAATCAGGCCGGTGGCGATGGAGCCGCCGATAAAACCGGCGGCGCCCGTGACGAACACATTCATGGAGAAACTCCCTGCGGGATAAGTGATGCAAGGAGTATCGGGCAGCAATCGCGGTGGAAAAATGCCCGCCGGCCCAAATCACTTTTGCGCAAAGGTCACGAATCAACCCTTGAAGTCGACGCTCGCATACTGCGCCAACTTGCCCTGGATAAAGTCCAGGAAACACTGAATGCGCAAGGCCAGCTGCGAGTTGCGGTAGTACACCGCGTTGATCGGCTGGCGATAGCCACTGTTGAATTCGGCCAGCAGCACTTTCAAGCGTCCGGCACGAATGTCATCGATGGTCATGAAGTGCGACAGGCTGGCGATGCCTTGACCTTGGAGCGCGAGATGGCGAATGGTTTCGCCACTGGAGGCGCTGATCGACGCCTGGATCGGCCAGCGATCGCCATGCACGTAGCGCAGCGGCCATTGATTGAGACCTTCGTTCTGGGTGAACCCCAGCAGCGTATGGTCGGCCAGGTCGGCCACGGCATGCGGCGCGCCGTACTGTTCCAGGTAGGCCGGGCTGGCGACGATGTGCAGCGGGCTGCTCCCCAGGGATCGGGCATGCAGCGTCGAGTCGGTCAGGGTGCCAATGCGAATGGCGATATCGGTGCTCTGTTCCAGCAGGTCGATGATCAAGTCATTGCTGTTGAGTTCGAGTTGGATGTCGGGGTAGAGCCGGCGGAATTCATCGATGTAGGGCACGATGGCGTGCAGCATGAACGGCGATGCCGCGTTGATCCGCAGACGCCCGGACGGCGTTTGCTGGCGTGAAGTCAGGCGCTCTTCGAGCTCGTCCATCTGATCGAGAATGCGCTTGGCGTGCTCGAAGAAATACTTGCCCTCTTCGGTCAAATCCATGCGCCGCGTGGTGCGGTTGATCAACGTGGTGTCGAGCTTGGCCTCCAGCCGCGACAGCGTACGGCTGACCGCCGAAGGCGTTTGCCCGACCTGATCGGCCGCCGCAGAAATCGACCCGCATTCAATCACGCAGACGAAAATCTGCAATTCATCGGATCTGGCTTTCACGTGTATCCCTTATCAATGGTCCTGGGCCGTTCTACTGTGCAACGCAAATCCAATGTGGCGAGGGGGCTTGCCCCCGTTCGGCGGCGAAGCCGTCGTAAAATCGACATACGCGGTGTGTCTGAAGCTGCGCGCGCACCGGTTTTGGGTCCGCTTCGCGCACCAACGGGGGCAAGCCCCCTCGCCACACAGCTCCCTCGCCACATAAGCCCCTGGCTCAGGCTCTCGATAGTAGCTGACAGTCATGCCTTCAGGCCAAACACCTCGGTCAAATGCTGCGCATAGCGCGCCACGTCGCCTTCGATGTTCGGACGCTTCATCACGTCCACGCAGAGGAACGTCGGCAAACCGGTCATGCCGAGGAACTCGTTGGCCTTGTGGAACGGGAAGTACACCGCGTCCACGCCTTTGGCCTCGAAGAAGTCGGTCGGGTCGTCGAAGGCCTGCTGCGGGGCGTTCCAGGTCAGCGACAACATATATTGCTTGCCATGAATCAGGCCGCCGCTGCCGTACTTCTGCGACGCGTCCGAACGAGTGCGACCGTCGCTGGCATAGAGGCTGCCATGGCCTTCGGTGAAGACTTCGTCGATGTACTTTTTCACGGTCCACGGCGCGCCCATCCACCAACCTGGCATCTGGTAAATGATCACGTCGGCCCAAAGGAACTTGGCCACTTCTTCGGCGACGTCGTAGCCCTCTTCGATGAAGGTGGTTTTGATATCCATACCACCACGATCCAGCACGCTCAGCGCGGCTTCATGCAGGGTGGTGTTGTAGCGACCGTCGGAATGGGCAAATTTTTTGCCGCCATTGAGCAACAGGACTTTTTTCATGGGGATCTCGCAAAGGGTCGGGAATCGGATGGCGGCAGATTAGCGACCGGTCTCGCGCGGAGTAAGCGTCCATTGGGCAAAATTCATTTGATCTAAAAGCAAGAATCAACAGGTGATTGTTGCCTTAGACTGGCGCCCATTCTGACTTGAGGAGAGTTGTCGATGAGTGAAATCCAGGGCTTCATCCTGCACGCCAAGACCCGCCCGGAAAAATCCGACGCCTTTGAGGCGTTTTTCAGCGGCTATGTAGAAGCCAGCCGAGCCGAACCCGGCTGCATCGAATACCATATGCTGCGCGACAAACAGGACCCGAGCCTGTTCATCTTCTACGAAATCTGGCAATCCCAGGCCCACCTCGACGTGCACTCAAACCTGCCGCACATGAAGCAGTTTCTCGAACAGCGCGACGAGTACCTGGAGCGCGATTTCGAGATCCGCGCCATCGAGATGATCAGCCCGTCGTCCGCTAGCCGCTGATCAACAAGTGCCCGCCCAGTACGCCGATGCCAATGAAAAACACACGTTTGAACAGCACGGCGCTGATCCGCTGGCGCAACATTTGCCCCAGCCACATGCCGAGCATGGCCGGGACCAGCGCCAGCAGCGATGCACTCAACTCACCGCCACCCAGCGCGCCGCGCCATAGCAAGCCGCCCGCCAGGGCCAGGGTCGAGACGGTGAACGACAGGCCCAGTGCCTGCACCAGTTCGTCCCGGCTCAAGCCCAGCGCCTGCAAGTAAGGCACCGCCGGAATCACGAACACGCCAGTGGCTGACGTGATGACACCGGTCAGCACGCCGCACAGCAGGCCGAGCCAGCCTTCGCGCCGAGGCTCAACGCGCAAGGTGGGCAGGAACAAACCGCTCAGCGCATACAGCAACAAGGCCGCGCCCAACCCTCGCACCACCCAATAACCGCCGCTCATGCCAATCCACAGCGTACCGGCCCCGGTGCCGATGAAAATCGCCAGCAGCATCGGCCAGAGTCGTTTGATCAACCCAAGCAAGTGCCCGCCGAACGCCAGTTGCCAGACGTTGGTGAGGGTTGCCGGAATGATCAACAGCGCGGCAGCCTGCGACGGTGCCATAGCCAGACCGAGCAAGCCCATGGCAACAGTGGGCAGGCCGAGGCCGATCACGCCTTTGATCATGCCGGCCAGCATAAAGGTTCCGATCACCAGCAAGGAAAGGGCCAGGCCGAGGTTTTGGTAAAACGCAGAGAGTGTGTTCATGGGGGTATGGTGAGCCCGCCGCAGTGGTTTGAAAATCTGCCATATACTGAGGCTGCCTCTCCAATAACAAGAGGCTGATATTTTTGGCAAGGCCACCGGCCTCTTCGCGGGCGAGCCCACTCCTACTGCGGTTATGTGTCGTTCACCAATCCCCTGTAGGAGCGAGCTTGCTCGCGAAGGCGCCCTCCCAGACAACACATATGTTGAGATTGCTGAAATGCACTTCGACCTGACCGACCTACGCCTGTACCTGAACATCGTCGACAGCGGCAACATAACCGCCGGCGCTGCCCGCAGCCATCTGTCGCTCGCGGCGGCCAGTGCACGGATTCGTGCCATGGAAGCATCGCTGGGCGTCGAGTGCCTTCAGCGCAATCGTCGCGGGGTCAGCCCGACGCCGGCCGGCAATGCCCTGGCACGACACGCCCGGGTCCTGTTGCAACAGGCCGAACGCCTGCAACAGGAACTGGCCGAATACGCCCAGGGCGTCAAAGGCCAGGTGCGACTGCTGTGCAATACCACGGCAATCACTGAGTACCTGCCAGAGTTGCTTGCAGACTTTTTGCGCGGTCATCCCAACCTCGACATCGATCTGCAAGAGTTGCCCAGTGCTCGCATCACCCATGCCTTGCGCCAGGGCGCGGCGGACCTGGGCATCGTTTCCGACGCGGTGGACACCGACGACTTGCAGACCCGAGCGTTCCGCGATGATCCGCTGGTGCTGATCATGTCTCGCGAACATCCCTTGGCACAGGCAGCCTCGGTGAGGTTCACCGACACGTTGCATCACGACTACGTCGGCCTGAATGCCAACAGCGCGCTGGCGGTGTATCTGGAAGAACAGGCGCTACACGCCGGCCTGCGCATGCAGATCCGCATCCGCGCCGATGGTTTCGACGGGGTGATGCGCATGGTCGCCCGTGGAGCGGGGCTGGCGATCGTGCCGTTGGCGGCGGTCGAACGCTGGTCCAGCGAAACGCCGCTCAACAGCCTGCGCCTGCAAGAGCCCTGGGCACAGCGCAAGCTGTTGATCTGCGCCCGCGACTTTGCCGCGTTGCCCGCTTATGCCCAGGCGTTGCTGCAAGCGCTGAGCTAGCCGAGAGCGCGTTTCTGGACAGCTCAGTGTCGACCACAGACAACTGGTCACCGGACGGGCGCTATAGGGTGCGACTTCAGTTCTTGAGCCCATTGCCCGGAGTCATCATGACCGCACCGATTACCGTTCTTCGCGACACCCACCCGTTGCCTGTGCTTGATGCCTGCAAATGGGAAAAACTCGAAGGCGACCCGCACACTGTCAACCTCAATGCCTACACCAGCGAAGACGGCAGCAAGATCATGGGCACCTGGATCTGCACGCCGGGCAAGTGGTACGTGGATTACGTGAAGTGGGAGTACTGCCACTTCCAGGAAGGCTACTGCATCATCACCCCGCAAGGCATGGCGCCGATCCATTTGCGTGCCGGTGATATTTTCGTCGTCGAGCCGGGGATGAAAGGCACCTGGGAAGTGGTGGAAACCGTGCGCAAGTATTTCGTGTTTGCCTGAGACAAAAAAAACCGGGAATCACCCGACGTGATCTCCCGGTAAACATCTTTCGGCACACGCAATTCTTGTGGCGAGGGGGCTTGCCCCCGTTCGGCGGCGCAGCCGTCGTAAAATCGACAGACGCGGTGTGTCTGGAGCTGCGCGCGTACCGGTTTTGGGTCCGCTTCGCGAACCAACGGGGGCAAGCCCCCTCGCCACAAAAGCCCTCGTCCACAGCGTTATTGCGGCTTGCGATAGCTGTTAATAATCGCCGAGAAGTCATTCCCCCCTTCCCCGCGCAAGCTCATCGCCTGATACAACTGTTGGGCCACCGCGCCGAGTACCACCGGCTGATGCGCCTGCCGCGCCGCTTCGGTCGCCAGCCCAAGGTCCTTGAGCATCAACTCCGCTCCGAAACCACCGGTATAGCCGCGCGACGCCGGTGCCGTTTCAACGATACCCGGCCACGGGTTGTACATCTCCGAACTCCAGCAACGCCCGGTCGAGCTGTTGATGATCCCTGCCAGCACTTGTGTGTCGATGCCCAGCGCGTCACCCAACGCCATGGCTTCGCTGACGCCGACCATGGAAATCCCCAGCAGCAGGTTGTTGCAGATTTTAGCGATCTGCCCGGTGCCGACCTCACCACAATGGACGATGTTGCGCCCCATTTGCGCCATTACCGGTTGCAGGTTGGCGAACAGTTCAGGCGTGGCGCCGACCATGAAGGTCAGCGTCCCGGCGGCCGCACCACCAGTGCCACCAGAGACCGGCGCGTCGGCCATGGCCACGCCCTGTTTGGCAGCAGCGGCGGCCACGTCCCGCGCAGTCTGCGGATCGATGGTGCTGCAATCCACGGCCGGTACGCCTTGGCCGATCCCGGCCAGCACGCCATCCTCACCCAGCCACACACTGCGCACATGCACCGCGGCAGGCAGCATGGTGATGACCAGTTCAGCACCTTCTGCCGCTTCACGGGCCGAGGCGCTGATGCTGCCGCCCAGTTGCTCAAGTTCCGCCAGCACCGTCTTGTTCAGGTCCACCAGGCGCAACGCATGGCCGGCCTTGATCAGGTTGCGCGCCATCGGCGCGCCCATGTTGCCCAGGCCGATAAAAGCGATCTTCATGTCCGGCTCCTTATCGCAGGTTGATGGT
Source organism: Pseudomonas sp. NFX15 (assembly GCF_049132105.1). Taxonomy (NCBI): domain Bacteria; kingdom Pseudomonadati; phylum Pseudomonadota; class Gammaproteobacteria; order Pseudomonadales; family Pseudomonadaceae; genus Pseudomonas; species Pseudomonas sp. NFX15. Next base: position 12,181 of record NZ_JAFMPV010000044.1, on the reverse strand, counting down.
GGTGTTCACACCGTCGTTGACGCTGTCGTCATCGAACCAGCGGCTGGTGACGGTCTTGGTCTGAGTGTAGAACTGCACCACTTGCTTGCCGTACGGGCCGAGGTCGCCGAGCTTGGAACCACGGGAACCGGTGAAGCTGAAGAACGGCACTGGCACCGGGATCGGGATGTTGATGCCCACCTGGCCGACATCGATCTCGGTCTGGAACTTGCGCGCCGCCGCACCGCTCTGGGTGAACAGGCCCGTGCCGTTGCCGAACGGGTTGGCGTTGACCAGCGCGATGGCCTCGTCGAGCGTATTGACCTCCAGCACCACCAGCACCGGGCCAAAGATTTCCTGGGTGTAGATCTGCATGTCGGTGGTCACGCCGGAGAACAGGGTCGGGCCGACAAAGTTGCCCTTCTCGTAACCGGGCACCGAGATCTCGCGACCGTCGAGCTCCAGTTTCGCGCCTTCCTTGATGCCGCTTTCGATCAGATCGAGAATCCGCGCCTTGGCCTTTTTCGAGATCACCGGGCCAACGTCAGTGCCCGGCTCGCTGCCGGCATTGACCTTGAGCTTTTGCGCAAGCGCCTTGAGATCCGGCAGCCATTGCTTGGCCGCGCCCACCAGCACCACCACCGAGGTGGCCATGCAGCGTTGGCCGGCAGCGCCGAAACCGGCACCCACCAGCGCATTCAGCGCCTGCTCGCGATTGGCATCGGGCAACACCACGGCGTGGTTCTTGGCGCCCATCATCGATTGCACGCGCTTGCCGTGCTTGCCCGCCAGGTCATATACATGGGTGCCGACGGCGGTCGAACCGACGAAGGAAACCGCCTTGATGTCCTTGTGCGTGCAGAGCCCGTCCACCACGTCCTTGCCACCGTGCACGACGTTGAGTACGCCGGCCGGAATGCCCGCCTCGATCGCCAGCTCCACCAGCAGCATAGTCGACATCGGGTCCTGCTCGGACGGCTTGAGCACGAAGGTGTTGCCGCAGGCGATGGCCATCGGGAACATCCACAGCGGAATCATCGCCGGGAAGTTGAACGGGGTGATGCCGGCGCACACGCCGATCGGCTGGCGCAGGGTGTAGGTATCGACACCGCCCGCAACGTTTTCAGCGAATTCGCCCATTTGCAGCGTGCCGATGGAGCAGGCGTGCTCGACCACTTCCAGGCCACGAAAAATGTCGCCTTCGGCGTCGGCGATGGTCTTGCCTTGCTCGGCGCTCAGCACCATGGCAATGCGCTTGGAGTGTTCGCGAATCAACGCCTGCAACTTGAGCATGATGCGCATCCGCGCGCCGATGGGCGTCAGCTTCCAGGTCTGGAAGGCGCGATGCGCGGCGCTGATGGCGGCGTCGACTTCTTCGGTGGTGGCAAACGGCACTTTGGCCAGCACTTGCTGGGTCGCCGGGTTGACGATGTCGTGCCATTCGGTGGACTTGGATTCGACCCACTCGCCGTCGATCAACAGTTTGACCTTTTGCACGGTGGTGTCATGGGGCGTGAGCGATGCGTTCATGTGGGTCTCCGGATCGTTGTTTTTATCTGGGAGCCAAGACGAAAGGTTCGCCTTGAGATGAGGCGTATGTCGCGAATGGTTGTCGGACTGTTTTTGGAGTATAGATGTGCAAACTTCTAATAAGAACGCACATAAAAACCGGTCCAACATGCAAAAAAACATCACCTCCCTCGGTTCGCTGAACTGGGATGACCTCAAGTTTTTCCTTGAAGTGGCCCGCACCCGCAAGGCCAGTACCGCGGCCAAGCGCCTGGCGGTGGACTACACCACGGTGTCGCGCCGCATCAGTTCTCTGGAAACGGCATTGGGCACATTGCTGTTCGAGAAGTCCCGGACCAACGGCTTCGTGCTGACCGCCGAAGGCCAGCGCTTGATGGGCTATGCCGAGTCAATCGAGAGCACCCTGCACATGGCGTGCGAGCAAGTGTCCGGGTCCGGCGTGGCGCTGTCCGGTCATGTGCGCATGGGCTGCACCGAAGGTTTTGGTAGCTTCTTCATCACCCCGCAGCTGAGCCACTTCGTCGACACCTACCCGGCGATCTCGGTGGACATCCTGCCGTTGCCGCACTTCATCAGCCTGTCCAAGCGCGAAGCCGACATCGTCATCGCCCTGGAGCGCCCGGAGCATGGCCCGTACGTCTGCTGCAAATTGTGCGACTACCGATTGCAGCTGTACGCGACCCAGGAATACCTGGACAACCACCCACCGATCCGTCGGCCGGCAGATTTGGCAAAACATTCGTTTATCAGTTACGTCGACGACCTGGCATTCAGCTCGGAGCTGTTGTACCTGGCCAACGTATTGCCCGGTGCCAGCGCCAACCTGCGCAGCACCAGTGTGATCGCGCAATTCGTGGCGGCGCAGCAAGGACGCTCACTGGCGATCCTGCCGTGCTTCCTCGCCACCCAGGACCCGCGCCTGCTGCCAGTGTTGCCGCAGGAAATCGACATTACCCGACAGTTCTGGATGTACTGCCGTGAGGACCTGCGCAAGCTCAAGCGGATTACCCTGTTGTGGGACTACATCCGCCAGGTGACCGAGCAGAATCAGGGGCTGTTGATGGGGGAAAGCCGGGAGATGTTGTTTGCCGATTAGTCGGAGCTGACCACCATCGCGACCCTGCGACTTTCGGTGCGGCCACCACTGGAGGTGTTGTTGGTGGCCACGCTGCTGCCCAAGCCACTCACTGACCTTTTAGACTGGCGGCTCGCTGCCGTCCTTCAACTCCAGCATCAGTCCGCTCAAGCGCTTGACCCGGCGCTTCACCGCCTCTTCAAACACCCCGGCACGCGATTCGATCAGGGTGAACCAGTCTTTGGCCCGGGTAATGCCGGTGTAGATCAGCTCTTTGGTGAGGACCGGGTTCAAGGCATCGGGAAGAATCAGCGCGGTATGGGCGAACTCCGAGCCTTGGGATTTATGCACGGTCATGGCGTACACGGTTTCGACGTCATTCAGGCGACTGGGCAGGACAAAACGCACGCCGCCCTGGCCATCGTTGCGGGGGAATGCCACGCGCAAGACCTGTTTTCCAGCCCCTTGGCCGTCTTGTTCCGGCAGCTTGAGGGCAATGCCGATATCGCCGTTCATCAAGCCCAGGCCGTAGTCGTTGCGGGTCATCAGTACCGGCCGACCTTCGTACCACTGCTGGTCGCTGTCGATCAGCCGCGCCCTGAGCAGTGCGTCTGTCACTCGCTGGTTCAAGCCCTCTACGCCCCACGGCCCCTTGCGCACGGCGCACAGCAACTGGAACGCGTCGAAGGCCTGCAACACGTCTCGCGCCCAATCAGTCCAGACCGAATCGTCCAGCGGGCGGTACAGTGGCGGACGCTGATTGCGCAGTACATTCAGGTAATGTCGATAGCCCTGCGGGCCGTCGCCATGGCCATCGAGAAGCAAGCGCTCCAAGGCCCGATCCTGTTCGCCCTTGAGCGGCAAGCAATACACATCGTCATGGCTGCGCGCCGCCAACAACTTGCGAGCTTCTTCGGGTTGCTGCTGGTTGACCCAGCGAGCCAGTTGGCCGATACCGCTGCCTTCGCCGAATCGCCGGGAATGCCGCAACATCACAACCTGCTGAGCCAGTGGATGTGTGCCCTGCGTGTCCTCCTGCAATCCGCTGGCTTGCAGATTTTCGCCGCTGACATCCTCCAGCCATTGGCGAGTCTGCGGGTTGTACCAGCCCGCCTCGGCGTCGCGACATAAATCCCCCAGCACCGCACCAGCCTCCACCGAAGCCAGTTGATCCTTGTCACCCAGCAGCACGAGGCGTGCATGGGTCGGCAAGGCGTCGAGCAGGTTGGCCATCATTTCCAGGTCAATCATCGAGGCTTCGTCCACCACCAACACATCCAGCGGCAGGCGATTGCCCGCGTGATGGCGAAAATGCCGTGTGCCCGGACGGCTGCCGAGCAAGCGGTGAACGGTGGTGACGTCGGACGGGATCCGGGCGCGGATGGCCTCGCTCACTTTCAGGCTCTGCACTTGCTGGCTGATGGACTCGGTCAAGCGTGCAGCAGCCTTGCCAGTGGGTGCCGCGAGGCGAATGCGCAGGGGCATGCCGGCCTCGACCGCTGGCGCCTGGAGCAGCGCGAGCAAACGCACGACCGTGGTGGTCTTGCCGGTGCCCGGTCCCCCCGTCACGATGCTGAAGGCGCTGCGCGTCGCCAGGGCACAGGCGAGTTTCTGCCAGTCGATCACTTCACCCGGCCGGGCGGCGCCAAACAACCCCCTGAGGCGCTCGGCCAGGTTGTCGGGTGTCGCTTCGTGTTGCACCAGGCGCTCACGCAACGAGAGGTCGATCCGCCGTTCGTAGGCCCAATAGCGGCGCAAGTACAAGCGTTTGCCCGAGAGTACCAATGGTCGATCGCGCACGTTGTCGCGACTGTCAGCGGCCAGTGCGACCAGGTTGCTGGCGGCCAGCACCTTGCACCAATGCGCTCCATCCAGTGCGCCGAGCAGCTGTGACGGCAACAGCATCGCGCCGCCTTGCACGTCACCTTCGGGTGGCAACGACAGGGCGAAGTCCGGTTCTTTGAGGGTCTCGAACAGGTCGAGGCAGACATGCCCGTGGCCCAATTGATGGCTGGTCAGCGCGGCGGCCAGCAACACCAGTGGATCATCCTGCGGCGCCAGCTCATGTAGGAACGCGACAAAGGCTTTGTCCAGCGCCCGCAACCAGCCACGCTCGACCCAGCGTGTGAGCAATACCAGCAAATCGTCGGCACGCGTCAGCGGTGCCAGCTCGGCCAGGTTTTCGTCTGCCAGCGAGGTCGGCAACAAATCGGCGAAGGTGCGGCTCATAGCAGTACTCCCTGTTCCCAGGCGGGCTCCGCCTGGGGCTCTGGCTTGCCCTGGAACAACCTGTCCAGGCGCTCGATCAACTCTTTTGGCGGCCGGGCAAAAAACACACCCTGGCTGGGTGCACGTGTGCCGCGCAGAAACACGTACAGCGCCCCGCCAACATGCCGGTCGTAGTCGTAATCGGCGAGCCGCACCTTGAGCTGGCGATGCAGGGCCAACAGGTACAATACGTATTGCAGGTCATAGCGATTGTCGAGAATCGACTGTTCCATGGCTTGCGCGGTGTAGGCCATATCATCGACGCCGAGCCAGTTGGATTTGTAGTCGGCGACGTAATAGCGGCCGTCATGCTCGAACGTCAGGTCGATGAAGCCCTTGAACATGCCGTTGAGCAACACCGGCTCTGCGGCCACGCGGGCCACCCCGTTATGGGTGTATCGGCACACCAGCGCATCGAGCTTGAGCACATCGACCTTGTGGCTGGCGAACCAGAACTCCATCTCGACCTGATACTGGGTCAACTCTGCGAATATCACCGGAGCCTGACCGGCACCCAGTGGCAATGGCGATTGGAGCAGATGCTGCAGCCAGTCGCTCAAGGTGCTGATCCAGCCCTTCCAGCCCCGACGATTGCAGCGACGGGCAACGGCGTCGATCACCGCTTGTGGCGCGGCAACAAACCCCTCGCCTCCCGCCCATTCGAGCAAGCCATGGAGGAAGGTGCCGGGATTCGGGCCGCGCGGGAAGCGATGGATATCGCCGCCACTGGCCACCACCTCTCGGGGTGCCTGCGGGTCGAGGCGTTCGTCATCGAACAGCTTTTGCGCCTGCGGGCTCTCCGGTGCCTCGTCGGTACCGATACTCAAGGTGTCGCCAATGCGCAACGCGCTGTAGGAAGCGATCCACCAGTTTTCACTGGCCTTGCGTTTCGGAACTCGCGCAGCCAAAAGGGCCGCATCGTTTTTCGGGGGCTGGTAGTGTTCTGCAGTCGCTTCAGGCATCTCGGCATAGGCAAGCGCCGGGCAACCCTGCTGCAAGTCCCGCAACCAAAGCTGCAAAGTCGGGGACTCGGCCAATGGCGCGCCACCGCCCAGCAGATAACCCAATGCCGACAGATGCAGCACCGAGCCATTGTTGTTGCCGCGCTTGAGGTCAGCCACCCCCAGCCAGCAGGCGTGCTGCGCCCGGGTCAGGGCGACATACAGCAAGCGCAGATCCTCGGCCAGACGCTCATCGTCGGCCAGGGCAATCAACTCGGGTGTCGGTTTCAACGTGACCTGGGCATTGCCTGATTCATCGTGGTAGTGCAATGGCAGACGACTGCCATCCACTGGTTTTGCCGAGCAAATGAACGGCAGGAATACCAAGGGATATTCGAGGCCTTTTGACTTGTGAATGGTCACGACCTTGACCAATTGCTCATCACTTTCCAGTCGCAGGATCTGCTCTTCGCCCGCCTGCCCGGACAACGCCAGGTGCTCGGACAAATGCCGGATCAGGGCTTGCTCGCCATCGAGTTCGGCGGCCGCTTGTTGCAGCAATTCGGACAAGTGCAAAAGGTTGGTCAACACGCGCTCGCCGTCACTGCGGGCGATCAACGCCTGGGGCAGACGGAAGTCATGCAGCAGGCGTCGTAGCATCGGCAGTACACCCTGCTTGCGCCAGACTTCGCGATAGCCACGGAACTGCATGACCCGAAATTCCCAGGCCAGCTCGTCCTGGTTCAGCCGCTCCAGTTCCGTCAACGACAGGTTCAAGGTGATGCTGGCCAACGCAGCCCGCAGCGGGCGCTCGACATCCGGTTCGGCACAGGCCTTGAGCCAGGTCAGCACGTCATGCGCCTCTTGGGCGGCGAACACCGAATCCTTGTCCGATAGATAAACACTGCGCACGCCACGATCAGCCAGTTGCGTACGAACCGCCTGCGCTTCCTTGCCGTCGCGTACCAGGATCGCGATGTCTGCCGGTAACAGGCCTCTGAAGGCTTTGCCATCCTGGGCGAAACCTGCCTGCCCTTGCTGTCCGCCATTAAGCAATGCGCTGATTTCACTGGCACAGGCCGCCGCCAGTTGCTGCCGGTACACCGCACCGGACAACGGTTGTTCGGCCGGCAGGTGCCAGACGTTCAAGGCAGGCACTGTCTGCTGATTGATGCACAGGACTTCTTTGCGACCTTGGGAGGCGACGGGCAGGAACGGCACCGGGTTGTCGCCGTTCTCCTCGCGGAACAGGAAAGCGCCGCGTCCTGACTCCCGCGCTTCGGCGCGCGCGAACACATGGTTCACCGCGCTGACCATGCCATGGCTGGAGCGGAAGTTGGTGCCCAGGGTGTGCAGCCGGCCAGTGGTGGCCTGGCGGGCGCGCAGGTAGGTATGGATGTCGGCGCCGCGAAACGCGTAGATCGCCTGTTTCGGGTCGCCGATCAGGAACAGGCCGCACTCGGGACTGTTCTCTTCAATGCGGTAAATTCTCTCGAAGATCCGGTATTGCACCGGGTCGGTGTCCTGGAACTCATCGATCAGGGCGACCGGAAACTGTTCACGAATCAGGGTTGCCAGTCGCTCGCCGCCATCGGACTGCAAGGCCGCATCAAGGCGCAGCAACATGTCGTCGAAACCCATTTCCGCGCGACGGCGTTTCTCCTCCTCGAATCGCGCCCCGACCCAGCGAGCCGCGTGTTGCAGCACGGCGGCATCGGGCGTTGGCAGTCCGTCGAGACAGGCCTTGAGGTCGGCCATCGCATCGAGCCCCGGATGCCTGGGCACTTCGCCTTTCCAGGCTTCAGCCATGCCATTCGGGGTCAGGCGAGTGAAACCGGTGCCGATATCCAGTTGCTCAAGGGACTCGTCCTCGGCCCAAGCCTTGAGCTTTTCAAACCAGGGCTCGAAATAGCGTGCCTGCATCTTACGACCGTCGACGCTCTTGCTCGCGACGCCCTGGTGACAGATCGCAAGCAACTCGTCCGCCCACTGCAACCAGGGCTGCTTGAGTTCGATCAGGGCAGTCCGTCGCTGTTGCAAACATTGCGCAATCACCTCGGCCGGTGCTTGCCCTTCAAGGGAGTCCCGCTCGCTGGCAAACAGCGCTCGAATCCGCGGCAGCAGCGCCGCCGGGCCGCCCCAATTACTGCGCACCCAATTCAAGGCGTCACCCTGCATCGGATAGCAGAACAGCCGCCAGTAATCGCGCAGGACTTCACCCAGCAAATCGCTGTGGTCGGTTTCCAGGGACTGGGTAAACAGGCTGCCGCTGTCGAATGCGTGCTCGCGCAACATGCGCTGGCACCAACTGTGGATGGTCGATACCGCCGCCTCGTCCATCCACTGGGCGGCGATGTCCAGGCGATTTGCGCAGCCGGGCCATTGCTCGGGCACGTACTGATCACGCAACTCGGAAATCAAGCCGTCGGGGGCCGGTGTTTCGTCGCGAAAATATCGTGCAGCCTCGGCGAGCCGCGTGCGAATGCGCTCGCGCAACTCTTTGGTGGCGGCGTCGGTGAACGTCACGACGAGGATTTGCGGCGGCAACAGTTCACGTCCAAAGCCATTGGCCTCGCCGCCATGGCCAAGCACCAGGCGCAGGTACAACGCGGAAATGGTGAACGTCTTGCCGGTGCCGGCGCTGGCTTCGATCAGTTGACTGCCACGCAGCGGGAACGCCAGTGCCAGCGGTGTCTTCGTGCTCATCAGCGCGACTCCTCGCTGGACAGTGAACGCCAGGGCGCTTCAAGCAGCGGACGATAGAGTGCATCACACCAATCGGTGAACGTCTCGTCGGCGATCAACGCATCGTAGTCGGCGAACTGGCGGGCGAGGGCCGGGCTTTCGCCGCGCTCTCCCTCGGTCGTCTGCCCATCACCTTCATAGGCCTTGCGTGCCGCGGTATCGGCTTTGACCGGGTCGGTTTGCCCCAGCCAGGCGAAGGCGGTCTTGACCGCGACTGGGAGCGGCTGGCGCATGCCCGACTGCCAGGCCATCAATAGATCACTCAGTATTTTTTGCGCGGCGGACTCATCCAGCGGAGCGAGCAACAGGCTGTCGTCACTGGCCACCAAGGCGGTAGTCAACGCCATCCCGCTGGCACAAGCCACCAGATGATTGACCCACGGGCGTGTCAGGCGATGCCATTTGCGCGACTTGATCGAGCCGATGCTGTTGGGGATCGTGGTAATGGACAACAAGCCACCGTCGGCGCGCTGATGCAGACCGCTGAGCCAGCCCTCGATGAACAGGCCTTGCAGTTCAAGATTGACCGGCAGCGCACTGCTGAGCGGAGTCGGCCACAACGCCAGGAGCTGTTGGTGGCGTTGCAACAAATCCGGCAGCGGCTCGATCAACTCGCGTTGCAGGCATTCGCCAAATCCGGCCAGGGGCAACAGCCCGCTGTTTTGCAGGCGTTTCGCTTGAGCCTCCAGTGCCTGATCGGAATTACCCGGTTCAGCCAGCGCGGCTTCGAGCAATCGATCACTGAGGCTGTAACGCTGCAGAGCATCCAGCACGAAAGGCTCTTCATCGGCTAATGGCACTTCAGCCGCCTCAAAGAAGACTTTCAGCCGCTGGCTGAAAAAATGCCTGACCGGGTTGCGCAGGAAATCCTGCAACTGACCGAGACTGAGGGGTTCATCCTGCACGTGCTCTGCAAGCACTTCACTGGTGGCTAACGCCTCCGTCGGCTGATGGAGAACCTGCCATTCGCTGGCGTAGCTGAACGACGCGTCCCCTTCATGAAAATAGCGGGCACTGAAGGGTTGCAACGGGTGTTCCTGGGTCATGGCTTCAAGCAAATCCTTGTCGCCTTGTTGCAAACGCCAACCGCTAGCCAGGTGATCACGCAACTGGCCAATCAACACCGATGCGGGTCTTTCGCTGTTATCGCGGATGCTGCGGCCGACCCAACTGATGTAGAGCTGGTCTCGAGCCGACAACAAGGCTTCCAATAACAGATAGCGGTCATCTTCGCGCCGTGAGCGATCACCCGGACGGTAGTCACTGCCCATCAGGTCGAAATCCAGCGGCGGCTGCGCGCGTGGATAATCACCATCATTCATGCCCAGCAGGCAGACCAGCCTGAACGGGATGGCGCGCATGGGCATCAAGGTGCAGAAGTTGACCGCGCCGGCCAAAAAGCGCTGGGACAAACGACCCTGGTCGAGACCGGCAAGCCAGGCCTCTCGGACGACGGTCAGCGGCAACTCGTCCTGCAGTGCCACTGATTCGCAGGTATCGAGCCACGTCTCACGCAACTCTTCGAGTTGGCCCAGCAAGTAATCATCGTGTTCGTTGCTCGCCAGGAAGAACAACTGCACCAGGGCCTGTAAACGCACGCCCCATTGCTCCGGTCGCGCCGGCTGTGAGAGTTCCTGATGAGCAACTTGCAGTGCATCCAGCAGTGCCACCAAGGGTCCAATGAGTGTAGCGTCCAGGCCACCGATTTCGTCGTAGGGCTCGATGCCCTCGTAAGCATCGGCGCTGCCAACGGCGTAACCGAGCAGCATCCGTCGCAAGCCGAAACGCCAACTGTTTTGTTCCAATTCACTCGGCAATCCGAGACCGGCACGTTGCTCGGCATTCATGCCCCAACGAACGCCGGCACCTTCGATCCAGCGGTGCAGTGTCGGCAGGTCGCGCTCTTCGACACCGAAGCGGGCACGCAGCGCCGGAACATCTAGCAAATCGAGGATCTCACTGACGGGGAATCGGCTGTCAGGCAGCTTGAGCAGATGTTCCACAGCGATCAGCAATGGATCGCGGCCGCGCTGGCCCTGGTCCGCCAGGGTGAACGGAATGAAGCGCGGGTCGTGGCGCTCAAGTTGCCCGAAGACGGCACGAATATGCGGTGCGTAGCTGTCGATGTCAGGGACCATCACAATGATGTCCCGAGGGCGTAATTGCGGATCAGCGCTGAAGCGCTCGAGTAGTTGATCGTGGAGAATCTCGACTTCTCGCTGGGCGCTATGCGCGATGTGAAAACAGATCGACTGGTCCTTTTCGAGATCGACTGCGGGCCAGCGCTCACGCGTCTCGTTGAGAGGACGCAATTCGAGAATGTCATCCTGCAACTGATTGAGCATGTTCAATGGGAGGCTATCGCTGAACAGGTCAATGCGCCCATCACGAAAAGCCGAGCGATAGCTGTTCGGATCATCGTAACTGTCGAGCAGGTTGATGTAGTCCCGCCCCTGCTTGCCCCAGGCTGCCAGCAACGGATGCGCGTGCTGATGGAGGGTTTGCGGATCTAACACGACCGGCATGCCGCTTTTGCGTGCCTGACGCTTGTATTGATGCCGCAACAGGTCTTTATCGGCGACGATGTCTGCCCAATGGTGCCGGCACGGGTTGTGTACGCACAGCAGGACCTGGCTGAATCGCGCCAGTCCCGCCAGTGCTTCCAGGGCTTGGGCAGGCAGGGAAGAGATTCCGAAAACGATCACGCGGGAGGGCAATCCCTTGGGCGCTGTTTCGAGAGTATTGATACGTTCGACAAAGCGTTGATGGACGCCGGCGCGGCTTTGCGCCATGCCTTCTTCACCCACATCCATCAAGAGTGCGCGCCATAACTCTGCCTGCCAGCAGTTGGCCGGACCAAGGGGCTTGGCTTCGCCTCTCACACTTCTGATTTGATGACGTCCTTCGGCCCAGTCTTCAAGCCAGTCGGCTCGATACACCTGGTATTGGTCGAACAAATCCGCCAGGCGCTCCGACAGTTGATAGCGTTTGCGCAGGTCAGTGTCATGGGTGAGGAAGCGCTGCAGTGGCTCGAAGTGCGGCTGGTTGATCAATTGCGGAAGCAGTCGCATCAGTCGCCAGGTCAGCGGGGCTTTATCGAGCAGGGATTTGACCGGAATTTCATCCCGACCAAGCACCGTGCGATAGAGCTGCCACATGAAGCTGCCGGGCAACTGCACGTCGATGGCAGCGGCGATGCCGCAGCCTCCCATGTCGTCGTCTTCGGAGTCCTCCGCCAGTGCCAGCTTCAACCATTGGGCGATGCCATTGCTCTGCACCAAGGCGATTTCGTTTTCCAGGGGAGCGAGCGGGTAGCGTCGCATCCAGCTCACCACCAGGCTGCGCAACTCGTCCAGGCGGTTACCGTGAACCACCATAAAACCAGCACTGAGGGGCGTCGCGTCCGGCATAAAGGCTTCCTTGGAAAATACAAACACTAGGGCCGAACCTTAGCATTGTCGGGAGACTGTGACAGGGTGGACCTGTCCGGTATTGCTGTACGAACTTTCCTGCGGACAAAAACAAAACCCCAACTGCTTTCGCAATTGGGGTTTTGGAATTTAATCTTGACGATGACCTACTCTCACATGGGGAAACCCCACACTACCATCGGCGATGCATCGTTTCACTGCTGAGTTCGGGA
>NZ_JAFMPV010000043.1:0-32291 GCF_049132105.1 Pseudomonas sp. NFX15 | reverse complement strand
TACAGACAAGGTCAGGAGCAAATCCTGCCTTCAGGAGCGATCGGCCTCCCCCAGAAACGCACTTGCTGTTGTATGACGCCTTGAGCGTAACCTTTCCCCTTGGAGTCAGGGCCAACATACAAGGAGCAAGCTTGCTCGCGAAAGCGGTGTCTCAGTTGGCCAATCGGTCGACTGACACTCCCTTTTCGCGAGCAGGCTCGCTCCTACAGGTTTGAACCGCAGTCTTTGATTCAGTGATCAAGCTCGTATAGGGTGGCGTTTTTGCCTGACAGGGAACTGGCCATGCTGCATTTGAGCGCGCTGTATCGTTATCCGTTGAAATCCGCCAAGGGTGAACCCTTGCAAGAGATCAGCCTCGACAAATTGGGGCTGGACGGCGATCGCCGCTGGATGCTGGTGGATGAGGCCAGCGGGCGCTTCCTGACCCAGCGTGCTGTGGCGCAGATGAGCCAGTTGTCGGCCTTGTGGAATGCCGAAGGTGGCCTGACCCTCAGCGCGCCCGGCCATCCGCCGCTCGACATTGCCTTGCCCGGCAACGAGGCAGAACTGCGTGGCGTGACCATCTGGCGCGATACCTTGCGCGTCCCCGATGCCGGTGATGCGGCCGGTGCCTGGGTCAGCCAGTTCATCGGCAAGCCGACGCGCCTGGTGCAAGTGCCGCTTGAGCGTGCGCGAATGACCGAGGCGGGTTACGGCAAGGATGACGATCAGGTGGCGTTTGCTGACGGCTATCCGCTGTTGCTGATCGGCCAGGCGTCCCTTGAGGATCTGTCGCAACGTGTGGGGCGTCCGTTGGAGATGTTGCGCTTCCGGCCGAACCTGGTGATCGAAGGCAGTGAGGCGTTTGCCGAGGATGACTGGAAGCGTATCCGCATCGGCGAAGTCGAGTTCCGCGTGGTCAAGTCCTGTTCACGTTGCATCCTGACCACCATCGACCCGCAAACCGGGGAGCGCAGCGAAGACCGCGAACCCCTGGCGACCTTGCAGAAGTACCGAGCGCAGGCCGATGGCGCGATGTTCGGTCAGAACCTGGTCAACGACGGCAACGGTCGACTCGAAGTCGGCATGCCGGTGGAGATTCTCGAGTAAGCGGCTGCCGGATAAAAAAATGCCCGTGTCGAACAACACGGGCATTTTTTATGGCGCTGACTTGTGCGGGATGAAGCCCGACGGTTTTAGCCGCGGTATTCGCACAGGTAAGCGGTGTCGACGGCGACCTTCAGCTGGAACTTGCTATTGGCCGGTACGTTGAAATGGCTGCCGGCGGCGAAGGTTTCCCAGTCATTGCTGTCTGGCAGCTTGACGGTCAATGCGCCGCTGACCACGTGCATGATTTCACGCTGGCTGGTGCCGAATTCGTACTCGCCCGCAGCCATGACGCCGATGGTCGCAGGACCTTCTGCGGTGCCAAAGGCGATCGACTTGACGGTGCCATCGAAGTACTCGTTGACTTTAAACATGGGCGATTCCTCGAAAAGGGCTAAAAAGGGCCGGCCAGTATGCACAAGGCCCCGAGTGTCGTCACCTGTCTAAAGCGGAAGAACCAGCGGCAGCAGGCGTGCGGTATTGCGCGCATCTTCCAGCGCCCGGTGTTGCTGGCCGGTGAATTGCAAACCCGCCAGTTGCAACGCGCCGTTGAGCCCCAATGGGCGTTCCAGGCGTCGGGCCTTGGCGAAGCGCTGCTTGAGGTTCATGTGCGGCACATTGGCCAGCGCGCTGAGCAGCCCCAGTTGCTGCCAATCCTGCAGCAGTTGCTTGCGATCGTAATCGCCCCAGCTGGCCCAGCCTTCGAGGCGCGTTTGATGCTGGCCCAGCCAGCGCTCGAACGCCGGCCAGACTTCGCCCAGCGGTTGCGCACCGTCGATGTTGGCTTGGGTGATGTGCGTCAGTTCGCGGCAGAACGGTGTCAGCAGCGGCCGGCGCAGGGGGCGGACGAAACGCTGGAAGTGATCCAGTTCGCGCCCCTTGCGGTCCACCAGGGTGGCGCCGATTTCAATGATTTCCATTTCCGTGATGGGCCAACCGCCCTCGTCGGTGGTGGCCTCCAGATCAATGACCAGCCAGTGAGGCATTGCAGGTTTCCTGGTATCCGCGTCCTGTTGGGTTTGAGCGTAGCCAAACCCGGCGGTTCCGCCTAGCGGCTTATTCGACCTCCAACAGAATCTGGCGGTTTTTTACCTGATCGCCGACCTTGACTTGCAAGCGCTTGAGCACACCGTCGATGCCCGATTTCAACGGATGCTCCATTTTCATTGCCTCCAGCACCACCAGCAATTGACCCTTGGTCACCGGGCTGCCTTCGTTGACCAGCACGTCGACGATCGCCCCGTCCATCGGTGCCTTGAGGGTGCCGGTGCTCACACTGGCCTGGCCGGATACCTGCGCTTGGGTGCGATCGACGAAGTGCAGGCTGCCAGGTCGGGTGAACAACCACAGGCGCCCTGCCTCCAGGCGATAGGCGTGGCGTTGGCGGATGCCTTCGATGTCGAGGGTGGCCCAGCGTCCGTCGCAGTGGAGAATCTTCAAATCGAAGCTGTACTCGGCGACCTGAATTCGCAACGGCTCGCCGGGGATTGCCTGCAACGAGACCGGCCAGTCTTGATCCTCAGGGCCGATGCGATAGTGCAGCGGCACACTGGCGTTATTGCGCCAACCGCCCAGCGGGGCCGGGTGCGCCTGCGCCGCCGCGTGATAGAACAGGGCGGCGGCGATGGCCAAATGGTGCGCACTGGGTGGCTGGGGATGCAGGCTGGCGTGGTCGGCGAAATGCTGGCCGATGAACCCGGTGCTGAAGTCGCCGCTGGCGAACTGCGGGTGTTGCAGCAGACCGGCGAGCAAGCGCTGATTGCCTTGCACACCGAGCAGCACGCTGTCCTGTACCGCTCGCAGCAATTTGCGCCGCGCCTCTTCGCGAGTGGCGCCGTAAGCGATGAGCTTACCCAACATGGGATCATAGAAGGGGCTGATGACTTGGCCTTCGAACAGGCCATGGTCGATGCGCACGCCGTCCTGCAACGCCGGCTCCCAGGCCACGACGCGACCGGTTTGCGGCAGGAATCCCTGGGCCGGATCTTCGGCATATAGGCGCACTTCCATGGCATGGCCCTGCAGTTGCACCTGTTCCTGGCACAGGGGCAATGGTTGTCCTTGCGCAATACTCAACTGCCAGGCCACCAGGTCCAGCCCGGTGATCAATTCGGTCACCGGGTGTTCCACTTGCAGCCGGGTGTTCATCTCCAGGAAGTAGAACTGCCCGCGTGAATCGAGCAAAAACTCCACGGTACCCGCGCCGACGTACTGCACCGCCCGCCCGGCCTTGAGCGCCGCTTCGCCCATGGCTTGGCGCAGCGCTGGCGTCATGATCGGGCAGGGGGCTTCCTCGATGACTTTCTGATGCCGGCGCTGCACCGAACAATCGCGCTCGCCGAGGTAAATCAGGTTGCCATGCTGGTCACCGAACAGTTGCACCTCGACATGCCGGGGTTCGATCAATGCCTGTTCGAGAATCAATTCGTCGCTGCCAAAGCCGTTCAGGGCCTCGGAACGCGCGGTGCGAATCTGTTCCAGTAAATCGCTGGCGTCGTGCACCAGACGCATGCCGCGTCCGCCGCCGCCCGCGCTGGCCTTGATCATCAACGGGTAGCCGATGCGCCCGGCTTCACGGCTCAGGGTCGCATCGTCCTGTTCGGCGCCTTGATAGCCCTTGATGCAGGGTACGCCGGCTTCGAGCATGGCGATTTTCGACAGGCGCTTGCTGCCCATCAGTTCGATGGCCTCGGGGCTTGGGCCGATGAAGGTGAGACCGGCGTCCCGGCAGGCGCGGGCAAATCCGGCGTTTTCCGAGAGGAAGCCGTAGCCCGGGTGGATGGCATCTGCGCCGGTGCGTCGGGCCGCGTCGATGATCGCCCCGATGTTGAGGTATGACTGTTGCACCGGGGCCGGGCCGATGTTGACCGCTTCATCGGTCATCTGCACGTGCAGTGCATCGGCATCGGCCTCGCTGAACACGGCGACGGTGCGATAGCCCAATGCCTGGGCCGTGCGCTGGATGCGACAGGCGATTTCACCGCGGTTGGCGATGAGGATTTTCGTAAGTCCGGGCATGGGTTGTTCCCTTGGTTTGGCGGTGTTTGTTCGGGCCTCTTCGCTGGCAAGCCAGCGCCTACAGGGGTTACGTGTTGCATAAATCCTTTGTAGGAGCTGGCTTGCCAGCGAAGCTCTTCAGGACGCCCACCCCGGTTTGCGTTTTTGCAAAAAGGCCATCGTTCCCTCGGTCCCCTCAGCCCCGGTCACCGCTTCGCTGAACCATTCGGCCGCTTGATCGAGCAGCGCATCCGACGGTTGTCCGGCACTCGCCAGCAGGAGTTTTTTGGTCGCCGCATTCGCCCCCGGCGCACAACACAACACATGCGCCAGCACCTCATCGAGACGCTCGGCCAGAGCCTGCGGGTCCTGCTCGACAAAATGCACCAGCCCCATGCGCCGGGCCTGGTGACCATCAAACCGCGCCGCGGTCAGGGCCAGGCGCCGGGTTTCGGTCAGGCCGATGCGCTGCACCACGAACGGCGCGATTTGCGCCGGCAGCAGGCCGAGGCTGGTTTCCGGCAGACCGAATTGCGCCTGGTGATCGGCCAGGGCGACATCGCTGACGCAGGCCAGGCCCAAGCCGCCGCCCAGCACCGCGCCTTGCAACACGGTAATCACCACTTGCGGCGCGTGCTGGACCTCTTGCAGCAGTGCGCCGAACACTCGATTCAAATTGCGATGGGCGTCGGCACCTTGAGCGCGGGCATTGGCCATGTCCTTGAGGTCGCCGCCGGCACAGAAATGCCCGCCGACACCGCCAATCACCAGGGCGCGAACCCCCGGTTTATCGCGTACGTGCGCGAGCACCGAACGCAATTCGGCAACCATCTGCAAGCTCATCGCATTGCGGCATTGCGGGCGGTTGAGGGTGATGTGCAACACGCCGTTGTGCAGCTCCAGCAGCAAGGTCTGGCAATCCGGGAGGTTATTCATTTCTTTTTCCCCGGCAGGGTGCCCATCAGTTTGCAGATAATCCCCAGCATGATTTCGTCGGCGCCGCCGCCAATCGACACCAGCCGCACGTCGCGGTAGGCGCGTGCCACCGGGTTGTCCCACATGAAGCCCATGCCGCCCCAGTATTGCAGGCAGCTGTCGCTGACTTCGCGGCCCAGTCGTCCGGCCTTGAGCTTGGCCATCGAGGCCAGGCGCGTGACGTCCTGGCCTTTGACGTATTGCTCGGTGGCCTGGTAGACCAGCGCGCGCAGGCATTCGATTTCGGTTTGCAGTTCGGCCAGACGGAAGTGGATGACCTGGTTGTCGATCAACGCGCTGCCAAACGTCTTGCGCTCCTTGCAGTACTCGATGGTGCTGTCGACGCAATACTCCAGGCCCTTGATCATGTTGGCCGCGCCGAACAGGCGTTCCTCCTGGAACTGCAGCATCTGCATCATGAACCCCGCACCTTCGTGGCCGATGCGGTTGCGCTGCGGCACGCGCACGTTGTCGAAAAACACCTGGGCGGTTTCCGAGCTGCGCATGCCGAGCTTGTCCAGGTGCGAGCTGAGGCTGATGCCCGGCGTGTTCATCGGCACCATGATTAGCGACTTGTTGATGTGCGGCTTGTCGTCCGAGGTGTTGGCCAGCAGGCAGATGAAGTCGGCGCTCGGCGAGTTGGTGATCCACATCTTGCTGCCGTTGATCACGTAGTCGTCGCCGTCCTTGCGCGCAGTGGTTTTGAGCCCGGCGACGTCAGAGCCAGCACCGACTTCGGAGACACCGATGCAGCCGACCTGTTCGCCGCTGATGGCCGGGCGCAGGAATTCGTCGCGCAATTCATCGGAGCCAAACCGTGCGAGGGCCGGGGTGCACATGTCGGTCTGCACGCCAATCGACATCGGGATGCCGCCGCAATGAATGGTGCCGAACTCTTCGGCGGCGACGATCGAATAGCTGTAGTCGAGCCCCATGCCACCGAATTTTTCCGGTTTGGAGATGCCCAGCAAGCCGAGGTCGCCGGCCTTGCGCAAGATCTCGTGAATCGGAAAGCGCCCGGCCTTTTCCCAAGCCTCGACGTGCGGGTTGATCTCGTGCTCGACGAATTGGCGGACGGTGCGGCGCAGTGCTTCGTGTTCCTGGGTGAAGATCATTTTTATTGTTCTCCTCTGATCGCCCCTAGAAGCGGGCTACACCAAAACTGTTGGCTTGCAGCGGCCGCACTTCGGCCTCGTGACAGATGTCCAGCAAGTAGCCGAGCAAGGTCCGGGTATCGCGTGGGTCGATCAAGCCGTCGTCCCACAGGCTGGCGCTGCCGTAGAGCGCCGTGGACTGGCCGTCGAGTTTCTGCGCGGTGACCTGTTCGAGCATGTCGAGCATTTTCGGGTCGGGCACCAGCCCGTCCTTGGCCTGTTTGGCCTCGGTGACGATGCGCAGCACCTTGCCCGCTTGCGCGCCGCCCATCACCGCGGTGCGGCTGTTGGGCCAGGCGAAGATGAAGCGCGGGTCGAGGCCGCGCCCGCACATCGCATAGTTGCCTGCGCCGTAGGAGCCGCCAACAACGATAGTCAGTTTCGGCACGCGGGCGTTGGCCACCGCTTGAATCATCTTCGCGCCGTGCTTGATCACGCCTTGCTGTTCCGATTCGGTGCCAACCATGAACCCGGTGGTGTTGTGGAAAAACAGCAGCGGTGTCTGGCTCTGGTCGCACAGCTGGATGAATTGCGCGGCCTTGCTCGCGCCTTTGGGCGTGATGGGGCCATTGTTGCCGATGAAGCCACAGGCGCGGCCCTGGATTTTCAGATGGCCGCACACCGTCTGCTGGTCGAACTCACCCTTGAACTCAAGGAAGTTCGACGCGTCGGCGAGACGGGCAATGATTTCGCGCACGTCGTAGGGTTTTTTCGGGTCGTCGGGGATCAGGCCGAGCAATTCGTCGATGGGGTAGAGCGGTTCCTCCCAGCGACGTTCGGGACGCGGCGGCAACTGCTCGTTCCATGGCAATAGACTGACGATCTCGCGTACCTGGCGAATGCCGTCGGCATCGTTCTCGGCCAGGTATTCGGCGGTGCCGGCGGTTTGCGCGTGCATCTCGGCGCCACCGAGTTCTTCATCGGTGGCCACTTCGCCGGTGGCAGCCTTGAGCAGAGGGGGCCCGGCGAGAAACAGCTTGGCCTTGCCACGCACCACCACCACGTAGTCCGACAGCCCTGGTTGATAGGCGCCGCCCGCCGTGGCCGAGCCGTGCACCACGGTGACTTGCGGCAAACCCATGGCCGACATCCGCGCCTGGTTGGCAAAGCTGCGGGCGCCTTCGACGAAAATCTCCGCAGCGTAGTTGAGGTTGGCACCGCCGCTTTCGGCGAGGGTAATCACCGGCAGTTTGTTTTCCATGGCGATCTGTTGCAGGCGCAGGGATTTTTTCAAGCCGCTGGGAGAGATGGTCCCGCCCTTGATCGCGCTGTTGTTGGCGACCACCAGCACACGCACGCCGGACACGTAGCCGATGCCCGCGATCAGGCCACCGCCGGCAGAGCGGCCGTCCTTGTCGTCGTGCAGCTTGTAGCCGGCCAGGCTCGCCAGTTCGAGGAATGGCGCGCCGGGGTCGAGCAACAGGTTGAGGCGTTCGCGCGGCAGCAACTGGCCGCGTTTTTCGAATTTTGGCTTGGCCTCGGCCGCCTTGTTCAGCAGGTTCTGTTCGAGCGTGCGCACCTGTTCGATGACGCTCAGCATCGCCGCACGGTTCTGTGCGAACAGCTCACTGTGGGGATCGAGTAACGACTGAATCACCGGCATGGCTTATTCCTTGTCCTTGAGGACATCCGGCAGGTAGGCACGGTGAAAACCGTTGTACGACTCGCTGTTGGTCGCCTTGTGAATCGGCCATGCTCGCCCGCCGAGGCTGGCGGCGCCGTCGATGCGCAAGGTGCTGCCGCTGACGAATGCCGCGGCCGGGCTGAGCAGGAACACAATCGCCGCGCTGACTTCCGATTCGCTGCCGATGCGCTTGAGCGGCACGTGTTCGCGCAAGGTCGGGATCACTGCCTTGAACGCGCCTTCGTAGGTGTCCATGCCGCTGGAGGCAATCCAGCCTGGCGCCACGGCGTTGACTCGCACACCGGCATAACCCCATTCGAACGCGGCGGTCTTGGTCAGGTTGTCCATGCCTGAGCGCGCCGCGCCGGAGTGGCCCATGCCGGGCATGCCGCCCCACATGTCGGCGAGCATGTTGACGATGGCACCGCCGTGCTTGCTCATGGACTGGTTGAACACTTCCCGGGCCATCAGGAAGCCGCCCACCAGGTTGGTGCGCATCACGGTTTCGAAACCCTTCTGATTGATCGAGCTCAGCGGCGACGGGTACTGCCCGCCCGCGTTGTTGACCAGACCGTGAATCGGGCCGTGCTGGCGGATCAGTTCGCTGACCAGGTGCTGCACCGATTCTTCCTCGCGGATATCGCACACCGCCCAGTCGGCCGTGCCGCCGTCGTTGGCGATCTCGGCCGCCACGCTTTTCAGCTTGTCGGCCTTGCGACCGACCAGCAGCACATGGGCGCCGAGGGCCGCCAGTTCGTGGGCGGTGCAGCGGCCAATACCGCTGCCGCCACCGGTGACGATGATGTTTTGGCCAGCAAACAGATCGGCTTTGAAAATCGAATCGTAGGCCATGGCGGCAATCCTCTAGTTGAACTGTTCGGCAATGCGCTGCGGCACCGGAATCTGGATTTCCAGCAACTGCTGGGCGAATGCCTTGCCTTGCGGGTCGATGCGCAGGCTGGCGACACCGCCGCCGCCGAGGGCGTTTTCCAGCAGGAAATTCAGGCTATGGCTCGCGGGCAGGTACCAGCGTTCGACCCGCCCGTGAACCGGGTCGAGGACGTGGCCCATCCAGTCGACGAGCACTTCCGGAGTCAGGGCTTCGGCGATCCATGGCAGGTATTCGGAGTCGCGGGCCATGACGCCGATGTTGCTGTGATTGCCCTTGTCGCCGGAACGGGCCACCGCCAGTTTGACCAGCGCCACGCTGGCGTCGGCCAGGCCAACCGGTTTCGGTGGTGTGTGCGGGGTCGGCAGGTCCAGCGGGTCGAGCAGATCGAGGGCCGGCAGGGCGCAGGGATGGCGCTGGCCACTGAAATCAATTTCCAGCGTGCAGGCTGTTTTGTCGATGAGGAACGAGAACAGCCGGATCAGCGGATATACCGTCGGCCGGCCGCCGACAATCCCGGTCAGCCCCGGTGCCATGCCGGTGGCGGCCTGGGCAATTTCCCGGGAGAACACAATCAAGGCCTGTTTGTTCGGATGGCGCACGGCGAGTTTGATCACCACTTCGCGACTGTCCTGGCGCTGACCGTGGGGTCCGTAGGTGGCCTCGCTGCCGAGCAGTTCGATGCTCACTTCGCGGTAGGGCGCCCAGCCGCGCAGGCTGAACATCTCCGAGGTCTTGTCGATGATGGCCTGGCTGACGCGTCGGGCCTTGTCGACGGCATCGATACCGGCGATCAGGCAACTGGCGGTGCAACGAAAACCGTCAGGGTAGGTGGCGCTGACCTTGTATTGCGCGGTCGGCGGCAGGCCTTTGGCACCGTGCACGTGTACCGCGTTTTTACCCTGCTGATGCAGCTTGACCTGGGTAAAGTCGCACACCACATCGGGCAGCAGGTAGGCGCGCGGGTCGCCGATTTCATACAGCATCTGCTCGCCCACGGTCAGCGGCGTGACCAGCCCGCCGGTGCCTTCGGGCTTGCTGACGATGAACTGACTGTCGGCACTGACTTCGACGATCGGAAAACCAATGTGCTCATAGTCGGGTACATCGCGCCAATCGGTGAAATTGCCACCGGTGCACTGGGCGCCGCATTCGATGATGTGCCCGGCCAATGCCGCTTGTGCGAGCTTGTCGTAGTGTTGCCACGACCAGCCGAATTCATGCACCAACGCGGCGCTGACCACCGCGCTGTCGACCACGCGCCCGGTGATCACGATGTCCGCCCCCAGGCGCAGGGCTTCGACGATGCCCGGTGCACCGAGGTAGGCATTGGTCGAGACGCACATCGGGGGCAGGGGCGCGCCGCTGAACATTTCGTGAATGCCCATTTGGCCCAGTTGTTTGAATTGCGGTTGCAGGTCATCGCCCAGCAGCACGGCGATCTTCAGGTCGACACCGGCCTTGTCGCAGGCCGCTTGCAGGGCGGCGGCGCAGGCTTGGGGATTGACCCCGCCGGCGTTGCTGATAACGCGGATGTTGTGTTGCGCCAGTTGCGGCAGCAACGGCGCGAGGACTTCGATGAAGTCGCCGGCATATCCGGCCTGGGGATCTTTCATCCGGGCGCCGGCCATGATCGACAGGGTGATCTCGGCCAGGTAATCGAACACCAGGTAATCGAGTTGCCCGCGTTCCACCAGTTGCGCGGCGGCGGTCGAGGTATCGCCCCAGAAGGCGCTGGCACAGCCGATGCGAATTGTTCTTGGTGCAGTCCGTTCCATAGCCACCTCCCACCAAAGTGCGTCGACATTACCAAGCAAGCGCTTGGTTTGTAAATGGGCTGGATTATCTTCTGCCAAGCGCTTGCTTGGTTGCACCCATGCGCTTAAATTGCCCGCGCAACCCCGCTGTTTTCGGGGGGCATCGGCGTTATCGATTGATCGACTGTAGGAGAGAACGGGTGGACGAGCAAAAAGCCCTGAAGGTCATGCGCCAATTGGTGGACAGCGGCCAATTGACCGACCCGGACAGCGCCCGGGGCAAGCTGCTGCAAGTGGCAGCCCACCTGTTTCGCAATAAAGGCTATGAACGCACCACCGTGCGCGACCTGGCCGGCGCCGTGGGCATTCAGTCCGGAAGTATTTTCCATCACTTCAAAAGCAAGGATGAAATCCTGCGGGCGGTGATGGAGGAGACCATTCGCTACAACACCGCGCTGATGCGGGCGGCCATCGCCGAGGCCGGCACTGTGCGCGAGCGAGTACTGGCGCTGATCCGTTGCGAGTTGCAGTCGATCATGGGCGGCAGTGGCGAGGCCATGGCGGTGCTGGTCTACGAATGGCGCTCGCTGTCCGATGAAGGCCAGGCCAAGGTCCTGGCGCTGCGCGACATCTACGAAGACATCTGGCTGCAAGTGCTGGGCGAAGCCAAGATTGCCGGGCTCATCCGCGGCGATGTGTTCATCACCCGCAGGTTCCTGACCGGTGCATTGTCCTGGACCACCACCTGGTTTCGCGCCGATGGCAGCATGGGCCTCGATCAATTGGCCGATGAGGCCGTGATCCTGGTGCTGGAAGAGCGGCAATAAGCGTATTTGAGCCGGCCTGAAGCTGGCTAAGTGGACGAAACCGCCTAGCTTCAAGGCATGGACGTTGTTTTACTGGGAGTGGGGTTGTTTTGATGGGTTTGCCAATTCGGACCGCCTCGCGGCTTTTGCTGGCGACGCTGGCGGCGTTGACGATATTGCCATCCCAGGCCGCACAGCTGGTGCGCATCGGTGCCGCGCATTTTCCGCCCTACACCGTGCGGCCGGAGTCCGGGGCTGATACCGGGTTGCTGCCACAATTGGTCGAGGCGCTGAACGCGGCGCAAACGGATTACCAGTTTGTCCTGGTGCCGACATCCATTCCCCGGCGCTTCGGCGACTTCAAGCAGGGCCGGATCGACATGGCGATCTTCGAGAACCCCGCCTGGGGTTGGGAGGATTTGCCCCATACGGCCGTCGACATGGGCCTTGAGGACGCCGAGATCTTTGTCGCGCAACGCCAGCCCGATCGGCAGCAACGTTATTTTGCCGACCTGAACGGCAAGCGCCTGGCGCTGTTCAGCGGGTATCACTACGAGTTCGCCAACTTCAATGCCGAGCCGCAGTACCTGGCGAAAAACTTCAATGCCTCGCTGACCTATTCCCATGACAGCAATTTGCTGATGGTGCTGCGCGGGCGAGCCGACATTGCCTTGGTCACGCGCTCCTACCTGACGGATTACCTGTTGCGCAACGAACAGGTCGCCGGGCAGTTGCTGGTGTCGGAACGTATCGACCAGATCTATCACCACTACGCGATTCTGCGGCCGGCCGCACCGATCAGTGGCGAAGCCTTCGGCAAGTTGCTGCAAGGCTTGCGGGACAACGGCCAGATGTTGAAGATTTTCGAGCCGTACAAGATTGCCGTGGTGCCGGTCCCGCACAGTGAACCGGTGCCGACAATCGCCAATTGACGGTCCTTGCCTAAATTTCCTGCCGTGGCTCACGTCACCTCGTTGAACTGTCGACGATTATCGTGAGCCCGACCTTTGCCCCATCTGAATGACCTGACTGCCTTGCTGCTGCCGACCGGCATACGCTGACCCTGATCGGCGGTTTCGGCGATCAGCCGGTTCGCGTACTTCGAAGGCTACTGGGCCAAGCAAGATCGCATCGTGCCGGTCTCCGGGGCCGGGGATTACGACCGTGGCATTTACATGCTGGTGGGCGAAAAAAATGACCGCGGTCCGCACACGGTGGCGAGCTGGTTATCGGCGCTGGTGCATGGGCAGCACGGTGGAGGAACGGCCGGGTATATCGAGGGCCTGGCGGCGAGCCAGATGACCGAAGAGAAGGTGGATCGGTTGAATGACCTGATGGCGGAGCTGGAGGGGGTGTGAAGCTGAGATAGCGGCGCAGTGCCGGCTGGCAATTATTTATGGAGGCCAGCCGGCAGGGGCGATTCAAGACGGAATGGATTTCCAGCTCCAGCGGGTTTGGCTCATATCCAAGCCCAGCCCAGCGAGATCACCTTGCTCGCGGTCGCGGCTATACAAACGCATACATTCTCGCGATTGACGGCGATCCGTCTGCCACTCAGTCTTCCGGTTAAATTTTTCCCGTGGAGACAGTCGATGCCCTTCGTAACGATAGACGGACAAGCCCTGCACTACCTCGATCAAGGCACCGGCCCGGCGGTGTTGCTGGCCGGCAGTTATCTGTGGGACCAAGCCATGTGGGCGCCGCAGATTGCCGCGCTATCGCAACAATATCGGGTGATTGCCCTGGACTTGTGGGGGCACGGCCAATCCGGGCCGTTGCCGGCCAGTACCACATCGCTGGATGACATTGCGCACCAGGCCATGGCGCTACTCGATCATCTGGATATCGAACGGGTGACGCTGGTCGGCCTGTCGGTTGGCGGCATGTGGGGCGTGCGCCTGGCATTGTCAGCGGAGGAACGGCTCAATGGCCTGGTGTTGATGGACACCTACGTCGGCGTCGAACCGGAGCCGACGCGCCAGTACTACTTCTCCCTGTTCAAGCAGATCGAAGACAGCGGCACGATTTCGCCGGCATTGCTGGACATCGTGGTGCCGATTTTCTTCCGTCCGGGCATCGATCCGCAGTCGGCGCTGTATCAGGATTTTCGCGGGAAACTCGCGGCGTTATCGCCTGAACGACTGCGCGAAAGCATCGTGCCGATGGGGCGGATTACATTTGGTCGTGATGATCTGTTGCCGCGTCTGGGCGAACTGGATGCGGCGTCCACACTGGTGATGTGCGGCGATCAGGACAAGCCGCGGCCACCGAGCGAAGCCCGTGATATGGCGCAATTGATTGGCTGCCCGTGTGTGCTGGTGCCGGAGGCTGGGCATATTTCCAATCTGGAGAATCCCGGGTTTGTGACCCAAACCCTGCTGGCATTCCTGGCAGACAGAAGTTAGCCAGTTGTTCTGGCCTCATCGCGGGCAAGCCCGCTCCCACAAGGGAAGGGGGTGAACACATATTTTGTGGGCACCATAGCGTCCAGTGGGAGCGGGCTTGCCCGCGATGGCGTCAGCATTAACACCGAGAATCCGACGGCGAACTGTTTACTTAGGCCCGAGAATCTTCGCCAATTTGTCCGGCGACGGTGCGCCTTGCTGTTGTTGCAGTTCACCCTTGTCGTCCATGTAGAAAATCGCCGGCGTTGCCTGCAATTCCAGCTCTTCCATCAATTGCATGTTGGCCGCGAGTTTCGCCTGGACGGCGGGCGGCACTTCCTTGAGGGCCTTGAGCGAACTCTCCTTGCCAGCGGCTTCGTGATCGCGCAGGGCTTTTTCCGGGTCCTTGGCGGCCAGCAGTGCCGCGGACTTCCCCGGGCTGTCTTCGCGGATGATGCCGACCATGATGTGGCGCAACTGCACCTTGCCGGCCTTGACCCATGGCCGCGCCTGTTCCCAGAACATGTTGCAGTACGGGCAGTTCGGGTCGCTGAACAGGTACACCACGCGCGGTGCGTCCTTCTTGCCGTCGCCGATCCAGTTGCTGGTCTCGAACTT
Organism: Pseudomonas sp. NFX15; assembly: GCF_049132105.1. Taxonomy (NCBI): domain Bacteria; kingdom Pseudomonadati; phylum Pseudomonadota; class Gammaproteobacteria; order Pseudomonadales; family Pseudomonadaceae; genus Pseudomonas; species Pseudomonas sp. NFX15. The sequence continues at coordinate 18,001 of NZ_JAFMPV010000043.1, read as the reverse complement.
GGCCCAGACTTCCTTGGCCATCGGCGCGTACACCAGTTTCTGCAAGGGCGCGCTGCTCAGGTCATTGCCCTCGGCATCGTACAGGTTGCCGAGCAACACGTGTTTGCTGTCCGGGGTCAGGTACAGCGCCATGCCACGGCCCTGGTATTGCGCGGCATAACCGCGCAAGCCGTCGGGGGCGTCGAACTGGCCGACGATTTTCGCGCCCTTGGCCTCGATTTTCTTGATCGCAGCGGGCAACTCTTCAGCCTGCACCGAGGGCAGATGCAACAGGGCGGCACCGAGGCTCAGGGTCAACAGGTGGCGGAGGCGGGGCATGGCAGTTTCCTTGAAGAAGAGGCGGGTACGGTGTCGAAATTTTCCAGGGCGCGGGCCAGGCTGGCTTCCGACAATTCACCCAGGTGGCTGCCCAGCAGTTGACCGTCGGGGCTGTAGAACAGCGTCGTCGGCAAGGCCATCGAGCCGACCGCCTGGCCCAGTCGTCCGCCGCCGTCGAACAACACGTTGGACAGGCTCAGGCCCTGGGTTTCCAGGAAGGTCGCGACGCTTTGCATGCTTTCCGCCTGATTGATGAACAGGAATGTCAGGTCCGAGCGGACTTGCTGGGCGTTTTCCAGCACCGGCATTTCCCGGCGGCACGGCGGACACCAGGTGGCCCAGAGGTTGATCACCAGTGGACCGCCCTTGTAGTCGGTCAATTGCACGGTTTCGCCGGCGGCATTGCGCAGGGTGATGTCCGGCAGGCGCGTGCCTTGTTCATAAATCGACAGGGAGAACGTCGCCAGCAGCCAGAACGCCAGGCCGCTGGCCACGCCCGCGCCCAGCGGTCGACGCAATCCCGGGCGACGCCAGCCGCGATACAACGTGGCCAGCAGCACCGCAATCACCCCCGGCCAGGCGAGGAAGCCGCCATCGCGCAGGTCGATCACTTGCCACGGATCGTTGCGATAGTGCGCCCAATAGACCGCCACGAAACTGACTCGGGCAACCAGCATGCCTAACAGAAACAGGCTGAACAGTGCCGACTCGGGGTTATCGCCGCCGCGCTTGGCCACCCGCCAGCCGACAAACGTCGCCAGCGCGAGCGCACTGATCAACAGCAGGTGATTGAGCGCAATGGCAAAGGTGCCGAGGGTAAAGGTCAGCATTAACGGGCGTCTCGGGTGGTGGTCCAGCGTTGCAGGAAAGTGTCCGCATCGACCTCGCCAGTGATGCGCTGGCTGCGCCGTTCAACGCCGTCAGCGCCAATCCATAGCAGACTCGGTGGCCCTGGCACTTTGTAACGGCCGAGCAGTTCGCGGCTGGCGGCATTGTCGGCGGTCACGTCCAGGCGCAGCAAGCGCACGTCGCTCAGCGCTTGCATGACGTTGGCTTTGCCGAACACCTGTTTTTCCATGACCTTGCACGACACGCACCAATCGGCGTAGTAGTCCAGCAGCACCCACTGGCCTTGAGCCTGCGCCGCATCGAGTTCACGTTGCAGAGCCTGCGGGTCATTGACGGTGGTGAAAGCGTCATGACCCAGCGGTACGGCGGCCACTGACTGGCTCGAAGCACGGAACACCTGCAACGGCTTGAATGGATCATCGCTGCCCCCGGCCGCACCGATCACCAGCAAGCCACCCCACAAACCGAGCAGGATTGAGCTGGCGCCGAACAGGTGTGCAATGCGACCGAAACCTTCCGACTGTTTCCAGGCGCTGTAGGCGGCGATCAACAGCAGCGCGCCACACAGGCCGACCCACAGCGATTCGTCGAGCACCGGGCGCAGCATCAGCAACGCGGTCGCCAGGAACAGGAAGCCGAAGATGCCTTTGACCAGGTTCATCCAGGCGCCGGGTTTGGGCATGAAGCGATTGCCGACCGTCACCAGCAACAGCAGTGGCACACCGATGCCGATGCCCATGGCAAACAGGATCAAGCCACCATGCAAGGCATTGCCGCTCTGCGCGATATAGAGCAGTGCGCCGGCCAGTGGCGCGGTCATGCACGGGCCGACCAGCAGACCGGACAAGGCCCCCAACACACCCGCGCCAATCAAGCTGCCGCCGCGTTGATTGCGCGAGACGTTTTCCAACCGATCACGCACGGCCACAGGCAATTGCAGTTCGAAGAAGCCGAACATCGGCAGCGCGAGCAACACGAAAACCGCCGCGAAACTGCCCAGCAGCCAAGGGTTCTGCAACCAGGCTTGCAGGTTGGCCCCGAGCGAGGCCGCCAGTACACCCATCGCCGCGTACACCAGCGCCATGCTGACCACATAACTGGTGGCCAAGGCAAAACCGCGTTTAGGCTTGGCACCACTGCCGACGATCAACCCGGCCAGGATCGGCAGCATCGGTAATGAACAAGGGGTGAAGGCCAGCAACAGGCCCAGGCCGAAAAACACCAGCAGACTCCAGCCCAGCGCCCTTTGTTGCAGGCTACTGGCCAGCGCCTGGTCGGGTGCCTCGTTGGCTGTGGTCAGCGCACTTGCATTGCCCAGGTCCACGACTTTGGTCTGTGGCGGATAACACAAACCGGCATCGGCGCAGCCCTGGTAACTGACCTTGACCTGGCCGCTGGCGCCGGCCGCAATCTTCAGTTCAAGTCCCTGACGGTAGACCTGTTGCTCACCAAAAAACTCGTCGCTGTGGGCTTCACCTTCCGGCAGCGCGGGATGCTGCCCGACCGGCAAGCCGTCGAACTTCAAGCGTTTCTGGTACAGGTAATAACCGTCGGTGATCTGCCAATAGAGCTGGGTTTCACCGGATTCCAGGCGTTCTGAGGTAAACGTGAAGGCTTTATCAACCGGCAGAAACTCCGGTTTTGTGTCGAACGGATTGCTGGCCGCCTGGGCCAGGCCTGCGATCAAGAGGGTAAACAGTAAAAAAAGACGACGCATGGATAAGCCTTGGCCCTGTGCTAATGAGGTGCACAGTGGCGGATGGCGATTAACCGATGATTAAACGGAGCGGAGGAGCAAACGAGGCCCCTGCCAAGGGAAGGGCCTCGATGAAAGTTCGCTTGTTTGGCGAGCCGGGCCGTGGCGTGTCAGCCACTCGGTTGGATGCCCGCAGAATGAGGATCGACAGGTCTGAGGCCACAGGCCGCGAGCCCTATCAGTCGTGCATTAGACCTGCCCAGTTACTGCCGACATATCGTGGTCCCACCTGTAAGTAATTCTTATCAATATTGTATTTCAAGTATAGATTCGAACTTAGGAAGATAAATAGGTGGCTGTCTGTGAGGTCAGCATCAATTTGCACGGCGGTAATGATGTCATTTGTGTACGGAGCAAGTCCGGGCCACGTTTCTTCGTTGATTTCATCTATATGAAGTTTTTTGCTTTGCCAGTCGAGGTGCAAATATTGATCATTGGTTAACAGGAATTTGAATATATATTTTCCGGTTACTTTGAAAGGCGTCTGCCAACAAGTGCCGGTGATGATTTTGTCGAAATGCGGTAGGAGCATGCTCCATATCGAATCTGCGACACGCTTGAAGCTGACGACACTATCTGAATCCTGGTCATACTCACAAACCATGGGTGTCTTTTGGTCATAGTAGAACAGCCAGAGAATATCAGTGTCCCAGCCGAACCTGTTATCGCCTACGATTCGGGTGGTGGCAAATCCGAAGCGCAAATTTTTTACATGAGGATGGAATTCCCCCCAGTTATCACCAGTCACTTGCACCGGGTATCCGTCTGGAACGCTGTCTTCGTGGTTGTCATATCGAGAGTAGGTATTGGTGTCTTTGAAGAAGAAGAAGCACTTGTCTTTTTTTGAGCGCCAGTCTACGGCAACAAAATTTTTAAGCTCTTTCATGGTTTTGATTCCTTGTAAGTTGTTCATGATTTTTGAATGATTGTGCAGGCGGCGATTAAAGGTTATCGCTATCGGGGAGTATTGGCATTGCGTTTTTGTTGGGGATTGTTTCGCTGTTTGTGTTTCTTGGAGAGAGGCAAATTTTGTTGAATGTTTTAAAAGTTGCAACCTGTCTTTAAAAGCAGGTTAGTCATGCATAAACGAGTTCTTTGCGTCCACCCGTTGGCTTGCCATAATTAAGCCTTAATCCTCTATTGCTTGACTGGCGCTTTCCTGCCACGGAGTTCCACATGCACGTACTGGTTTGCGAAGACGATGAGCTGATCGCCAGCGGCATCGTCGCCGGCCTGACCGCCCAGGGCCTGACCGTGGAACACGTCGCCACGGCGTCCGCCGCCCGGGCAATGCTCAAGGTCGCGGCGTTCGACGTGATGGTGCTCGACCTCGGCCTGCCGGACGAAGATGGCCTCAAGCTGTTGCAGCAATTGCGTCATCAGGGACTGGAGCTGCCAGTGCTGATCCTCACGGCACGGGACTCGGTCACCGACCGCGTCGACGGCCTGCAAGCCGGCGCCGACGATTACCTGCTTAAACCCTTCGACCTGCGAGAACTTGCGGCGCGCCTGCATACGCTGTTGCGGCGGGTAGCGGGGCGCAGCGTCAACCTGATCGAACACGGTGCCCTGACGTACGACCCGAGTAGCCGCGAAACCATGCTCGCCGGTCAACCGGTGGATCTGTCGCGCCGAGAGCAGTCGCTGCTGCAAGCCTTGCTGCATAACCGTGGCCGGGTGCTGTCCACTGAACAACTCAAGGACAGCGTCTACGGTTTCAACGACGAACTGGAAAGCAACGCCCTCAACGTCCATATCCATCACCTGCGGCGCAAGCTCGGCAACGGCATTGTCGAGACCGTGCGCGGCCTGGGCTATCGCCTGGGCCCCGCTGATGGCGGAGAAGAAACCAAGTGATGAGTCTGCGTTTGCGCCTGAGCCTGACGCTCGGCGCCGCATTTGCCCTGATCTGGGCCCTGGCCGCGGCCTGGATGCTCAGCGACCTGCGCAATCAAATGATGTTCTCGCTCGACCAGCGACTGGTGGCCTCGGCGCGCATGGTCGCCGGCCTGATGGAGCAACTGCCACCCGTGCCGAGCAAGGGCGAGGGCACCCATTTCAGCGCCGAGCAACTGAACATTCCGGGCGGCATGGCCTGTCAGGTCAGCTCGTTGCGCGGTGAAATCCTTGCCCGCAGCCACACGGATCCGCAGCAGACCCTGGAGGCCGAGAAGCTTGGTTTTCATGACCAGATGATCGACGGCGCGCCGTGGCGCAGCTTCACCTTGGCACGCGGCGACCTGCGCATCACCACCGCCGACCGGCAGATCGAACGCGAGGCGTTGAACATGTCGATCCTGCTGGCCGCTTCGGTGCCGGTGGGCGTGGCGCTGCTTGGTTGTCTGTGTCTGCTGTGGCTGGGCATCGGCCAGGGGCTGGCGCCGCTCAACCGCATGCGCGACGCCTTGATGCGCCGCAGTGCCGACTCCCTCGAACCCTTGCAGATCCAGCCGCTGCCCAGCGAGTTGCAACCCTTGCTGGAAACCCAGAACCAGTTGCTCCAGCGCATCGGCAAGACCATCGAGCGCGAACGTCGCCTTACCGGCGATGCCGCCCACGAACTGCGCAGCCCGCTGACCGCGATCAAGACCCACCTGCAAGTGGCGCGCATGACCGACGGCAACGCCCGGGACCAGTCCCTGGCCCGGGCCGAAGAGGGCGCGGACCGCATGCACCGGACCCTCGAGCAATTGCTGTTGCTGGCACGCGTCGAGGGCAGCCTTTCGTTTGACGACGGTGTGCAATGCAACGCCGAGCAAGTCGCGAAACTGGCGATCCAGGACGCGGCGAGCGGCGACCGCCAGCGCATCAGGTTTCAGGCGCCGGGCAAGGTCTCTGGCGCACCGGTGCAGATGCCCGCGGTGTTGTCGATTGCCGCGCTGCGCAATTTGCTCGACAACGCGTTGCGCCACACACCCGCCGACAAAGCCGTCGAGCTGAGCCTGGAAACCCGCGACAACCGGGTGCAGTTCGTGGTGCGCGACCATGGGCCGGGAATTGCCGAAGAAGACCTGCAACACCTGACCCAACGTTTCTGGCGCAACGGCCAGAGCACCGGTTGCGGTCTGGGGCTGGCGATTGTCCAGGCCATCGTTCAGCGTTGCGATTGCACGCTGCATTTCGACAGCCGGCCGGACGGCTTGCGGGTCGAGTTGACGATGCCGTTGCGACCGGCCTGAAAACATTACAAACCCTTGTAGGAGCGGGCTTGCCCGCGAAGAGGCCAGCACATTCGACATTCATATTGACTGTCAGGCCGCCTTCGCGGGCAAGCCCGCTCCTACAGGGTTTTGCGGTGCCTGCCAACAAAGCCGCTTGAACGTCTAAATCCAGGAGAGCGAGAGAGGGCGAAGCAACCCGTGCACGGTGAGTCCGGCGCGGGGTCGAACGATCAGCGCAGGAAGTCGAGCGCCTCGGTGAGCAACCGTTCGGGAACTTCCTCGGCGATGTAATGACCGGCAGGCAAGGCCTTGCCGCGTACATTGGTGGCCACCTTTTGCCATTCCTTGAGCGGCTCGAAACAGCGCCCGACCGTGCCTTCGGCCCCCCACAGCACCAGCAATGGCAGGTCCAGCCGACGGCCAGCTTCAATATCGGCGCGGTCGTGGTCCAGGTCGATGCTGGCGCTGGCGCGATAGTCTTCGCAGATGCCGCGCGCGGCCCCCGGTTGTTCCAGGCAGCGCAGGTATTCGCCGAAGGCTTCATCGGTAAACGGCTTGAGACCGGCGCTGCGGCTGCCCATGACACTGCGCAGATAGGCTTGCGGATCGGCCTCGATCAGGGTTTCCGGCAGCGGTGCCGGACGAATCAGGAAGAACCAGTGCCAATAGGCACGGGCAAAGGCCTCGTTGGTCTGCGCATACATCGACAGGGTCGGGGCGATATCGAGCAGCAGCATGCGTTGCACGTTATCGGGGTGATCGAGGGCCAGGCGATGGGCGACCCGGGGCCGCGGTCGTGGGCGAGGATTGAAAACTGTGGGAACCCCAAGGACTTCATCAACTCGACGCCGTCCCGGGCCATTTCCCGTTTTGAATAATTGGCATGGTGATCATCGGCCGGCGGCTTGCCGCTGTCGCCATACCCGCGCAGGTCGGCGGCCACCACGGTGAAGTGGTCGGCCAGTTGCTCGGCGACCTTGTGCCAGATGGACCGTGCAGCAACAACAGGCCGGGGCCTTTACCCCCAATGCGGTAGGCGATGTCCACACCGTTGACGTGGCGCTGGTCTTTGCGCAATCCGGCGAACATGGGGTGACTCCCTGTAGTGATTGCCGCCATCCTGAAATCCCCGAACGCCAAGAGCAAGGCGCAAAATGTGGTGCGATTGTTCATGAACGTGTGCAACGGGGTGCTCACAGACAAACGCCCCCTTGTAGGAGCGAGCCTGCTCGCGAAGCGGCCCGCTCCAGCACCGAAGATATCAACCCTGGGCAAACATCTCCTTCGCCCGTTGCTCGATCTGTTCCTGCGTCAGGTCTTCCTTGCGCGTGGCCAGGAACCACAGGTGCCCGTAGGGATCCTTCAAAGTGCCCGAACGGTCACCATAGAACTGATCCTTGACCTCGGACACCACCGTCGCGCCGGCATCGATGGCCTGCTTGTAGGATTTGTCGACATCTGTCACATACAAATGCAGACCCACCGACGGCGAATGGTCGGGATTGCTCAGTGGCCCTTGATCGCACGGTGTGCCGAGCATGATCGGGCAGTCGCCGATGCGCAGTTCGGCGTGGCCGACACCTCCGTCGGGCATGGCCAGGCGCATGACTTCGATGGCGCCGAAGGCTTTCTTGTAGAAGTCGATGGCTTCGGCCGCTTTCTGGATGCCCAGGTAGGGGGTGACGCTGTGATATCCCTCGGGAATGGGTTTGACGCTCATGATGGGATCTCCCTGTTCTTGTTGTGAATAGACGGTGCCAATGCTGTTGAACGGCTGATTAAATATAGCTCAGCCGTCCGAGCTGTACCGAGCGGCCGACGAGCAGCAGTGCCTTGCGCCATGCTTGAAATCTCCTGATAGCCACTATTGAAAGCGTTGATTTCTGCTGCGCGGGAGGCGCGGGTAGCCTGTGTTCATTGACCCGAACCCAGTTGCCAGGACGCTCAAAATGAAACCGATGATTGCCACCTTGCTGATGCTCGCTATCTGCGTACTTGCCGGATGTGCCAGCCACGTTTCGCCAGAGCTTCGACCTTACACGGCTGAAGAAAGCAAGGAACTGGCGCTGGAGTCACTGAATCGTCGGGGGCTGTCGTTCGACGAATACCACGCGAAAAAAGCCGAACTGCTCGGCCAGCCGCGAAAGTCGTTCAACTTCGACAACCAGGGCGAAATGAACGCCGGGCGATCTGTCCAGCTTCACGGTCGTCCGAGCTGAGGCAAAACTGTACCGCTACAAGTTTCACGCAACTGTCCGTGGGTTTCGCCCAGGGTGTGCGGTAGGGTCAATGCCTGACTGACCCCCGATGGACTGCCACCCATGACACTCTCACTCGACCTGTTGCTGGGGTTCGCCCTGTTTGCCCTCGTCACCTCAATCACGCCCGGCCCGAACAACACCATGTTGCTGGCATCCGGCGTGAACTTCGGCTTCAACCGCACCATTCCGCACATGCTCGGCGTGACCTGTGGCTTTTTTGTGCTCGTGGTGGCCGTGGGTTTCGGCCTGGGCGCGGTGTTCAAGACCTATCCTTTGCTCTACAGCGTACTGCGCTATGCCGGCGCCGCGTATCTGCTCTACCTGGCGTGGAAAATCGCCCATTCCGGGCCGGTGTCCGACAGCGTGCAGGGCGAAGCCAAGCCGATCAGCTACCTGGGTGCCGCCGCGTTCCAGTGGGTCAACCCCAAGGCCTGGATCATGGCCATCGGTGCCATCAGCACCTATACGCCCATGCAGGGCTACTTCACCAACGTCATCGTCATTGCCGCCGTATTCGCCATCATCAACCTGCCGAGCGTTGGCCTCTGGGTCGGCTGCGGCACGCTGTTGCGCAACGTGCTCAAGGACCCGCGCTGGCTGCGCCTGTTCAATTGGGGCATGGCAACGCTGCTGGTGGTTTCGCTGTATCCGCTGTTGCTCGAAAGCTTTAGCTGACGCAGCGCTTCTTCCGTTTGCCCGATGCCTGTTAAGCTGACTTTTCAGGAGCGTTCCTACGCACTTTTAAATGAAGTAGTCCTTCTTTAACGGCATCCGATCAGGTATTGGTAACGTTCTGAAAACCGCGCGCAGCTCACGAGGCTGCGCTTTGCCGTTTGCAGTCACGAGCCTCCTGATCCCGGAACACGCTCTGCGAGTCTTTTATGAATAAACGTCCGTTGTATTTCGATTACGCCGCCACCACGCCGATGGATGAGCGGGTCATCAAGGTGATGGTCGAGTGTCTGGGCTTTACCGGCAACTTCGGCAACCCGGCCTCCAGCTCCCACGCCTTCGGCCAGCAGGCCCGACAAGTGGTTGAGCAAGCGCGACGCCAAGTCGCCGAACTGGTCGGCGCAACGCCCGCCCAGATCATCTGGACCTCCGGCGCCACCGAATCCAATAACCTCGCACTCAAGGGTGTGGCACAGGCCCGCGGCACGGGCGGTGGCCATATCATCACGAGCCAGATCGAGCATAAGGCGATTCTCGATACCGCACGGCAACTGCAGGATGCCGGTGTCGCGGTGACATACCTGGAGCCGGACGCCGAGGGCCTGATTTCGGCGCAAGCGGTCAGCGAGGCCATGCGCCACGACACCTTCCTGGTGTCGCTGATGCTGGTCAACAACGAACTGGGCACCCTCAACGACATTCCCGCGATCGGTCAGATCGTGCGCGATAGCGGGGCGTTGTTCCATGTCGATGCCGCCCAGGGCGCGGGCAAAGTGGCGATCGACCTCGGCCAATGGCCCGTGGACCTGATGTCGTTTTCCGCGCACAAACTCTACGGCCCCAAAGGCATCGGCGCGTTGTACGTCGGACCGCGTGCAGAGCAGCGCTTGCAGGCGCAGATTCACGGCGGCGGGCATGAGGGTGGCCTACGTTCCGGCACCCTGGCGACCCATCAGATCGTCGCCATGGGCGCGGCATTCGCATTGGCCGCCGCTGCGTTCGAGGAAGAGAAAGCCGTCATCGAGCGCTTGAGAGAACGTCTGCTCGAGCCATTGCTGGGCATCCCCGGCGTTCGCCTCAATGGCAGCCCGACCCGACGCATTCCCCACACCCTGAGCCTGACGTTCAACGAAGGCGAGTTCAACTCGACAGCATTGCTGGCATCGATCGCGTTTTCCGCGACCTCGGCCTGCAATTCCGCGAGCAATGCGCCCTCGCATGTATTGCTGGCCCTGGGGCATGACGCCCGTTCGGCCGGCCGCACCATCCGCTTGAGCCTCGGACGTTTCACCACCGAGCAAGACATCGACCAGGCGGTTCATCTGATCAAGGCAGCGTGCGCCAGTGCTCCGGCATTCTGGCAGTAAGGCGAAGAAGCGCCGGCGTTGATCGGCGCTCAACAACAATGAACAAGTGATTAGCAGGAGACACGATGAATACGCAGCTTTCGATCAATGGATCGGTGCCCCAGCGCCTGGCGCAAACCCGCGAACTGATGAGCCGGGAGGGCATTCACGCCTTGCTGGTGCCGTCGGCCGACCCCCACCTGTCCGAGTACCTGCCGGGCTATTGGCAAGGGCGCCAGTGGTTGTCGGGTTTCCATGGGTCGGTCGGCACGCTGATCGTCACCCCGGATTTTGCCGGGGTCTGGGCCGACAGCCGTTACTGGGAGCAGGCGACCAAGGAACTCAAGGGCAGCGGCATTGATCTGGTCAAGCTGCAACCGGGCCAAACCGGGCCTCTGGAATGGCTGGCCGAGCAAATCCCCGAGGGTGGCGTGGTGGCCGTCGATGGCGCGGTCATGGCCGTGGCCTCGGCTCGGACCCTGGGCAACAAACTGGAGGAACGCGGCGCCCGTCTGCGTACCGACATCGACCTGTTGAACAGCGTCTGGAGCGACCGCCCAAGCCTGCCGAACGAGCCGATCTATCAGCACTTGCCACCGCAGGCCACCGTCAGCCGTGGCGAGAAACTCGCCAAGCTGCGTGAAACCCTCAAGGCGCGGGGGGCCGACTGGCATTTCATCGCCACCCTCGATGACATCGCCTGGCTGTTCAACTTGCGTGGCGGCGACGTGTCGTTTAACCCGGTGTTCGTTTCCTTCGCCTTGATCAATCAGCAACAGGCCACGCTGTTTGTCGCCTTGAGCAAAGTCAGCGCTGAGTTGCGCGCCGTGCTCGAACTGGACGGCGTGACCTTGCGCGATTACAGCGAAGTCGCCGCCGCACTGCGCGCTGTGCCGAGCGGCGCGAGCCTGCAAGTCGACCCGGCGCGGGTCACAGCGGGTTTGCTCGACAACCTCGACAGCGGGGTGAAGCTGATCGAAGGCCTGAACCCGACCACCCTGGCCAAATCGCAAAAAAGCCTGGCCGATGCCGAACACATCCGCCAGGCCATGGAACAGGACGGCGCCGCACTGTGCGAATTCTTCGCCTGGCTGGACTCGGCGCTGGGCCGCGAGCGCATCACCGAGCTGACCATCGACGAAAAACTCACCGCTGCTCGTGAGCGTCGTCCGGATTATGTGTCGCTGAGTTTCAATACCATCGCCGCGTTCAACGCCAATGGCGCCATGCCGCATTACCACGCCACCGAAGAAGAGCACGCGGTGATCGAAGGTGACGGCCTGTTGCTGATCGACTCCGGCGGCCAGTACCTGGGCGGCACCACCGACATCACGCGGATGGTTGCAGTCGGTACACCGACCGATGAGCAAAAACGCGATTGCACCCGCGTGCTCAAGGGTGTGATTGCCCTGTCCCGGGCTCACTTTCCGAAAGGCATTCTGTCACCGCTGCTCGACGCCATCGCGCGCGCTCCGATCTGGGCAGAAAGTGTCGACTACGGTCACGGCACAGGTCATGGCGTTGGTTACTTCCTGAATGTTCACGAAGGTCCGCAAGTCATCGCCTATCAGGCTGCCCCTGCACCGCAAACCGCGATGCAACCGGGCATGATCACTTCCATCGAGCCGGGCACCTATCGTCCGGGTCGTTGGGGCGTGCGTATCGAAAACCTGGCGATGAACCGTGAGGCAGGCAAAAGCGAATTCGGCGAGTTCCTGAAGTTCGAAACCCTGACCCTGTGCCCGATCGATACACGCTGCCTGGAAACCTCACTGCTGTCCGAGGAAGAAAAGCAGTGGTTCAACGCCTATCACGTCGAAGTCCGCGAGCGCCTGAGCCCGTTGGTCGAAGGCGCCGCGCTGGAGTGGCTCAATACCCGTACGGCGGCTATCTGATGTGCAGCTCGGGCGCGTTTTCCAGCGCCCGGGCCATATAGTCGACAAAGGCTTTGACCCTGGCGGATTGGCGACGATTCGCCGGGGATACGGCATGAATCGGCAGTGACAATGTCTCGTAATCCTGCAAAATCGCTGTCACCCGGCCAGCGATCAGGTCTTCGCTGAACAGCCATACGGGTGACAACGCAATTCCCAATCCCCCCAGTACCAGCTCGCGGATCGCCTCGGAGTTATTGCTCTGTGCATTGCCCTTGATCCGTACTTCGTAGCGCTGGGCCTCTTTTGTGTACGCCCACAGGTTCTGGCTGTTCAGCAAGTTGAACATCAGGCAGTTGTGGTTACCCAAGTCCTTTGGCGCCATCGGTTCACCGTTTTGCCTGAGGTAGTCAGGTGAGGCGACCGTTACCCGATGGGTCGTGCCGACACGGCGTGCGATCAAGCCGCTGTCGTTGAGCTTGCCGATGCGGAAGGTGACGTCCAGGCCTTCGCTGACCAGGTCCTGGTTTTGGTCACTCAGTTGCAGGTCGATTTGTATGCCGGGGTAGTGATTGAGGAAGTCCGGTAAACGAGGGGCGATCTGCATCCGGCCGAAGCTGACGGATGAGCCGATTTTCAGCGGGCCGGCGACCCTTTCCCGGCCAGACTGGAAGCTGTGTTCGGCCGCGTCGACAGCGGCGAGTATGGTTCGGCATTCGTTGTAATAGCGCAGCCCTTCGTCGGTCAGGGATAACTTGCGGGTGCTGCGGGCAATCAGCTTTCCTCCCAATTGCGACTCCAGCGCCTGCAGCACTTTACTGATGGTTGGCTGGCTAGTCTGCATTTCCCGGGCAACCGCGGAAAAACTGCCGCGTTCGACTACCCGCACGAAAATCGCCATTGCATTGAATTTGTCCACGAGGTTGCTCATTGATGCCGTATCGGAATGATCACTATAGCGATAAGGCGTCTTATCGGCATGAGTAGGGGAGGGCAAGATTGGCCCTACATTCACTTCTGATGGGATTTGGCGAAATGACTGACTCACTGAATATGCGCGCGCTGATGGTCGACTCGGCCAATGCACCGTTACGCTTGGTTTCCATGGTGCGGCCCGTGGCACAGGCGGGGCAGGTATTAATCAGGATCAAGGCCAGCGGCGTGAATCCGCTTGATGGCAAAATCCGGTCCGGGCAGGCGGCCCATGCGAATCAACCGTTGCCAGCGGTGTTGGGAATGGATCTGGCTGGTACCGTGGAGGCATTGGGAGAAGGCGTCAATGGTTGGCAGCCAGGGGATGAGGTTTACGCCATGGCCACCGGCATCGGCGGTGCACAAGGTTCATTGGCCGAATACGCGGCAGTCGATGCCCGGTTGCTGGCACGTAAACCGCACAATTTGAGCATGCGTGAAGCGGCCGGGCTGCCGTTGGTGCTGATCACCGCTTGGGAGGGGCTGGTGGACCGGGCGCGAGTGCGGGCGGGGCAGAAGGTGTTGATCCATGGCGGTGCTGGCGGCGTCGGGCATGTGGCGGTGCAGGTTGCCCGTGCTTTTGGTGCCGATGTTTATGCCACCGGCTCGGCGGGACAACAATCGATCATCGAAAGGCTGGGTGCGACGTTCATTGATTACCGCAAGTTTTCAGTCGAAGACTATGTAGCGGCCCATACGGCGGGTGAGGGCTTCGATATTGTCTACGACACCGTGGGCGGAGAAACACTGGACGCATCGTTCAAGGCCGCCCGGATGTATCACGGGCATGTGCTCAGCTGCCTTGGCTGGGGGCAGCACAGCCTCGCTCCGCTGTCTTTTCGCGGGGCGACTTACTCGGGGGTGTTCACCTTGCTGCCACTGTTGACTGGCCAGGGGCGTGAACATCACGGCGACATTTTGCAGCAGGCGGCGGGGTTGATCGAGGCGGACAAGCTTGTGCCTTTGCTTGACCCGCACACGTTCACTTTGCAAACTGCGGAAGCCGCCCATGAGCTGCTGTTGTCGGGCGGGGCAAAGGGGCGGCTGGTGGTCGAGATTTAACTCAGGGCCTCGAGTACGAAGTCCAGTCGATCCTGGCCAAAGTACAACTGGTTGTCGACGAACATGCTCGGCGCTCCGAACACCCCGCGTTGCACGGCTTTTTCGGTGTTGTCCTTGAGGGCGGCTTTGACGGCTTCATCGGCGGTCAGGGCCAGCACGGCGTATGGGTCGAAACCGTTTTCGCTGAGTACGGCCGCGACGGTTGCCGGTTCATCCAGGCTGCGACCGTCGACCCAAAGGGCAGTGAACAGGCAGTCGATGAACGCGGTGAAGCGTTCAGGGTGGTGCAGCTGCATGCCGGTCACGGCGCGCATGAGCATCAGGGTATTGATCGGGAAGTGCGGGTTGAACTTCAACGGTACGCCATAGCGTTTGGCATAACGGTCCAGATCCTGAAACATGTAGCGGCCCTTGGCCGGAACAGTCGCTGGAGAGGCGTTGCCGGTGGCCTTGAATACACCGCCCAACAGGAACGGAATGTAGGCCAGGCGGGCATCGGTCTGTGCGCATATCTTTGGCAGCTGGGTGTAGGCCAGATAGGTAGCGGGGCTGCCGAGGTCGAAGTAGAACTCCACGGTTTTGCTCATGTTCAAGGCGCTCGTCTTATTGTTTTAGGGGTGATTACCAGCGTTCGCTCCAGGGGCGAAGGTCCAGTTCAAACGTCCAGGCATCTCGGGGCTGGCTGTGCAGGTACCAGTAGTTCTCGGCGATATGTTCGGGATTGAGGATGCCATCTTCATCCTTGGTCGCGTACTTTTCGGGGAAGGTTTCGCGGATGAAATCGGTATCGATGGCGCCATCGACCACCACATGGGCAACGTGAATATTCATCGGGCCGAGCTCTCGGGCCATGCTTTGCGCCAAGGCACGAATGCCGTGCTTGGCGCCTGCGAATGCAGCGAACCCGGCAGCACCACGCATGCCAGCGGTGGCACCGGTAAACAGAATCGTGCCTCGTTGACGCTTGGCCATGCGCTTGGCGACTTCTCGGGCATTGAGAAAGCCCGAAAAGCAGGCCATTTCCCAGATCTTGAAATACTTGCGTGCGGTTTCTTCAAGAATGCTGCACGGCACGTTGGCGCCTATGTTGAAAACGAAAGCCTCGATAGGGCCGATCTGGCTCTCGATCTGCTCGACCAGCGCAATCACGTCTTCCTCTTTGCGTGCGTCGCAGGCAAACCCGTGGGCATCACCGCCTTCGGCCTTGATGGCGTCCACCAGTGGCTGGAGTTTATCGGCGCTGCGGCGGGTGACACAGGCGACAAAACCTTCCCGTGCGAAACGTTTGGCAATGGCGCCACCCGTAGCATCACCTGCACCGACGACGAGTACGACCTTCTTGTTATTCATGGGCAGATCCCTTTGGTAAACGATCGTTAACTAAACGAACGTTATGCTACGATTCGACAGGCGTCAAGGGTGTTCAACCTCGGGAGAAGGGCAATGCGTTATTCGGCCAGTCACAAGCTGGAAACCAAGCAAAGGCTGCTGGAAAGCAGTGCGGTATCGGCCAAGAAGTCCGGTTTTTCGAGCGTGGGCGTTGACGGCTTGATGAAGGCGATCGGCTTGAGTGGCGGCGCTTTCTACAGCCATTTTTCGTCGAAGGACGAGTTGTTTGCCACCATTGTCGAGCGCGAGCTGTGCCAAAGCCTGGGGCGATTGGGGGAAGGGCAGGACCGAGAAAAGCTTGAACGCTGCTTGAAGCTGTACCTGAGCATGTCCCATGTCGAGAACCCGGAAACCGGTTGCGCGTTGCCGGCGTTGGGAGCAGAAATTGCCCGTTCAAATGTGACAATCCGCCAGCAGGCGGAACACTGGATTTGTCGGCTTCAGGAAAGTTGGGCGAATGTGCTGCAGAGCGAGAGCCTGGCGTGGGCGATTCTGTCGCAGTGTATTGGTGCGCTGGTGGTCGCGCGGATGTTGGCGACTCCGGATATCCAGAGAACAGTGCTCAAGTCCAGCTATGAGGAGATTGGCCGCCAGATCGCAAGTCCGAGAACCTGACGCGACGGCCTGGACTATTTGCAGATGACGATCATGCTGCGGCTGGTATAACCCGCAGGATTGAGGCCAAACGGATAATCGCCGGGCTCTTCAACGGCGTCCCCGGACTTGGCGATGACCTTGTATCCCTTCGGTGCGCAGGAGTTGGCGGCGCTGGCATAGCACTTGTCCCAGGACGACGAAAGACCGGAACAATTGATATGCAGCCCTTTCTTGCCGTGCTTGACCTGTGTCTGTGATGTCGCCGCGCAACCTGCAATTGCAATCGCGGCGATCAGAATCAACATTCGTTTCATTACTGTCCTTTAGCGTCCCCGGATCTAGTGTCCGGGTCTGACTGCATTCGCTTTTGCTTGAAACTTACCGATATCCCTATCTGAAAAGTCCATGGCATGACTCGGGAGGGGGCTAAACATGGCCTAAATGAACGAGAAATGCCAGACCTGAGTCATAGTTGCTATCAATCTGCCGCTACTGCTGGCGTGGCAGTGCTGCCCATGGTCATGGTTGCGCCCACAGAAGCCAGGATGATGCACAGGATTGCCATCCACTGTGACAGCGAGAGGTATTCGTGAAGGAACAGCAACCCCGATAACGCGCCGATGGCAGGCTCGATGCTCATCAAAGTGCCGAATGTCCTGGCCGGCATACGGGTCAAGGCGACCATCTCCAGCGTGTAGGGAAGGGCTGTTGACAGGACAGCCACGCCAAGAGCTACAGGGATCAAGGATGGCGTCAGCAGAGCAGCGCCGGCATGGACAATGCCGATAGGCGCTACGAACAGCGCAGCAATCATCACGCCCAGCGCGGCGGTCTGCACGCCATTGTCGGCCCCGGCCTTTTGTCCGAACAGAATGTACAGTGCCCAGCAGACCCCTGCACCCAAGGCGTAACCTGCGCCAACCAGATCAATTCCAGCTGTCGCTGCTCCCATCGGAATCAGCAGCAGTAAGCCGATGGCGGCCAAGGCGATCCACACAAAATCGATGGCGCGACGCGAAGCATAGATTGCAACGGCCAATGGACCGGTGAATTCAAGCGCTACTGCGATACCCAGGGGTACGGTTTGCAATGACATATAGAAGAGGAAGTTCATGCCACCCAATGCCATCCCGTAGACGATGACCGTACGCAGGGATTTTGCAGTGAGCTTCGCCCGCCATGGGCGCAGTATCAACATCATGATCACGCTGGCGAAAATCAGCCGCAGGGTTGTTGTCCCCTGGGGGCCAACCACCGAGAACATGCTTTTGGCCAGGGACGCACCTGACTGGATCGAGGCCATGGCGATGAGCAGCAGTCCCACCGAAAATAGAGTTGAGGCCAGGTTGCGCGGCTGATCATTCATTACAAGGCATCGTCCAAAGAAGGAAGTAAGGGCTTTTTTCTGGTTGTTGGGCAATATACTGCGCATTCCCTTTGGGCGCGTCTATATATAAGCAGCGTTTTTGCGTATCTCGGAAGAAAAGCCAAATAGGTGTTGACGGCAGATCTCAGATGTCTATAATTCGCCCCACTTCCGGCGCAGTCGAAACGGAAAACTCCTTGGTAAACAACGAGTTACGAAGTTTTCGGCAGTAGGTGCTTCAGTTCATCGAGGCCAAAAGGACGTTGAAAAAGAGGTGTTGACAGCGGCGTGTAACGCTGTAGAATTCGCCTCCCGCTGACGAGAGATCTGAGGCGCAAGTGGTTGAAGTTGTTAAGGAAATCCTTGAAAGCTTCTGAA
>NZ_JAFMPV010000042.1:0-35516 GCF_049132105.1 Pseudomonas sp. NFX15 | reverse complement strand
ATGACGGCAATCGAGCGATTCCTGCGGCCTGTTTGCTACCAGGGCTTTCCGGACGACCTGCTACCCGAAGCGTTGAAGCATGACAATCCGGCGGGCATTTGGCGTCTGACTGATGGCGAGTTATCGAACGCCTGATTCACATAAAAACAAGCACCCTGTGAAGTGTGCATGTTGCCAGCTCGCCTACTACTTGTGTGTTGCTGCCGAGATGATCAGCGCAACACCACCGATCCTTTCGGGGTAGCCCGAAGGGAAATCCCATCAAGAAATGATCTTGAGTCTAAGACGCAATGCAGACCTTGGATCAGAACGTAATGTTGAAGGAGTTGCCATGCAATTTCTGTTTGCAATGCGAGTCAAAGAAAACGCTGCGCCCGTGACCGCCGATCAGCTTGAAATGGAGGTCGCGTATGTCCGTGAGATTTACTCGACCGATACGCTTCGACAGGTCTGGTCCCGCACAGACGTCGCAGGTGCCTGCCTGCTAATCGAGGCGGAGAACGAAAGCACGGCACGCGCCGCGATCGAAGAGTTACCGCTAAGGAAAGCCGGTAAGCTCGAAATCGAGGCGTACATTCCGCTGCGGCCTTATCGCGGTTTTGCGGGGGCAAGTCGATAATGGACAACTCACTTCTGGAAAACCATGGCGATAACATGCGCCTGTACTTCCTCGATAATGGCGGTAATCGTGTGCTGTCGGCCATGAGCGACGGAAGCAATATCAAGGTGTTGGTCGACGACTGCTGTTCGGGTCCTGACGGAATCGTCATTGATTCCGCGCGCGGCCACCTTTACTGGACCAACATGGGAGAGCCCTCCCGCAATGACGGCTTCATCATGCGTTGTGACCTCGACGGCGGCAATGTCACGACCATCGTACCTCCCGGCATGACGCACACGCCGAAGCAACTGGCCATTGATCAGCGTGGTTCGCATCTCTACTGGTGCGACCGCGAAGGCATGCGCGTAATGCGTTGCAAGCTGGACGGATCGTCGTTGGAAACGCTCGTACAGACGGGCTATGGCGCTTATGACCAGGCCGACGCGCGAAACTGGTGTGTTGGAATCGCGCTTGACCTCGAGCGGCAGCAAATATACTGGACGCAAAAAGGGGCTACTAAATCGAACACGGGACGGATCCTCCGTGCTCCGCTAAATGCAAAGCACAACGATGCGTTGAGCGCATCTCGTGATGATATCGAGACGTTGTTCGACGGCTTGCCCGAACCGGTTGATCTCGAACTGGACACGGCGACCGCGACGCTTTACTGGACCGATCGAGGAGCATTGCCTTTAGGTAATACACTGAACCGAAGTCGACTACAGGATCGCGTCAAGGCTGAAATGCACTCCGAAGTGCTCCTTGGGGGCTTTAACGAGGCTATAGGTCTGTCAGTGCATTCTGACCAGAACGTCGCTTATGTAAGCGATCTGGGTGGTGCGATCTATCGAGTCGCTCTCGACGGGTCCAGCTCTACAGTCGTGCTGCGCATCACCGACAAACTGACGGGCATCGTCGCGATTTGACTAGCTACATACGGTACGGTAGCGATCAACGATAACCTGCTACCGTGCCGTATACACCCGCGACTTACCCCAAGAATCTACAAATGGCTGACGTGGGTCGCGGTAAAGATATGCCTATCCATAATCACTTTGCGGTGGTTATGCTTGTGATTGAGCCTCAGTTCGATACGCTGCTGGAGAGCGACGAAATGTGGTGGAAAAAATCGCCTGCGTACAGGCTTACTATTCACGTAAAAGCGTGTTCTTTTAGCCAATTTTCCAGCCCCAACACATACTCCGGAATTTTCACATTGCCGGTCTGGGAAACGATCAGGCTCTGAGTTGTGTTTATTTCACACGCCGCTCGGTCACTTCCGCCAGCACCGCCAAATCCATGTGGCCTTGGCGGTGGGCGATAGTGTCGAGCAAGTGGTCTTTGATCAATTCCCCCATGGGTAGCGGCACCGAGACATTGCCTGCTGTTTCGATCGCCAAGTTGATGTCTTTGAGGCCAAGCACAGCTTTAAAGGCAGCGGGTTCGTAGTTGCGTTTGGCAATGAGACCGCCATAGCCCGAATAGATCGGGCCGGGGAATACGGTGTTGGAAACCAGTTCGATCAACTTTGCCGATTCGATACCGTGCCCGCGGACCAGGGCCGCTGCTTCGCCCATGGCTTCGACAGCGGAGATGAGCATGAAGTTGACAGCGATTTTCACCACGTTTGCACTGGCTGCTTGCTCACCCAGGGTCCAGGTTCTGCGACCAATCAGGTCGAACAATGGCTGGGCTGTCTCGATTGCGTCAGCAGGGCCGGCTACGAGGATCTCCAAGGTGCCGGCTGCTGCGACATTGGGACGGCCCAGTACCGGTGCAGCGACGTAAGCGACACCTTGAGCCTGATGCAAGGTCGCCAGCTCGGCGGCGAAGTCGGCAGCGATGGTTGCCATATTGACGTGGATCAACGGAGCTTTGAGGCTCGACAATAGGCCCGAGTCCAAGAGCACAGAGCGCAGTGCCTGATCGTCCGCCAACATGCTGAACACCACCTCGACATCGAACGCTTGCCCGGGACTAGTGGCTGCCTTGGCACCCTGCTCGACCAAGAGCTGTACCGCACCAGGCGAGCGATTCCAGACCCAGACTTCGTGACCGCCCTTGAGCAAGTTGGCGGCCATGGCCTGGCCCATGCTGCCGAGGCCGACGAAACCAATTTTCATGAGCTGTTCTCCTGGGAAAAGGTGGGACATCAGAGACCGACAAAAGATCGAGTTTTACCATTTGAAGGCTAGCTGCTCCCACAGGCCGTGTGAAAATCCTCACCAGAAAGAACTGCACGCTGTCCGCTGGACTTTTGTTTTTATTTATCAGGTCCAGCCTAGGTTGATAACCAAGACTTACGTCAGGCGACGACCAAGAGCTCGTTCCGAACCATCGGAAGCTACTTGCATGCCTGGAGTGTGATCCGAGACATCGGAGGCAAGGTTCTGGCCCTGTGGCGTGTGGTCCGAGCCATCGGACGCAACGGTGTGTTGGTATTCGGTAGCCTGGGTGAAGAAGTGTTCTTCCTGGCTGCTCGGTACTGCGAATGCGCTGGCGCTGAGTGCGAAGGTGACGACGGCAAGCAGTTGGTTGACAGTTTTCATGGTGGTGACTCGTAATAAAAATTGGGTGGCCGAAACAGTCAGGTAATCGTGCTCTGATTAACCCATTGCAGTTTTTTCTAAATGGCTTCGAACTTCGGCCAAAATTTGTGCCGAAGCTAGACTATTACGGTACTCGTTTGTCTGATTCTGCTTGCCTGTAAAAAGCCGCTTCATTGCTAACTGCTTATTTCAGTACTTTTGGACAGGCGGTGATCTAGTTGGAACAATGCACTGGATGACGAGGTTGCCTTTTGGAAATTGTTCCAGATCAGACTGCTCTTTGCATTAGGACGAGTGACGGCTGGCTCAGTTCGTGCCGCACCCACCCCCCTGCACCAAGTACGTTGCGGTTTGCCGTACACCTTTGGAGTCCTGGTAAACCATCTCGGCCTGCACAATCCCGCAGGCTTGACTGGTGTCGGAGATGCTGATGGTCTTCGCCACATCCAGTGGAACGCCCGTGCGCGCGGTTTGTGCATCAGAGCCGGCGAATGCGCTGCTGGCAGCAACGGTCAGGAACAAAGCAAAAAGGGTATTGATGGTTTTCATGGTCGTTTCTCTAAAAAGTAGTAAGTGATGTTGGCCCGCAGGGTAAAAGCGGGCCGAATTACAGGGCCGGTTGCACGCTTAGAAAGGTCGCAGTGGCAGGAATTTTCCATCGAGGGTGATCACAGCGCGGTGGCCGCCTTCCGGGTCTTCGACTTTCTTCATGTCCAGCTTGAAGTTGATCGCGCTGATGATGCCGTCGCCGAACTGCTCGTGAACCAGGGCCTTGAGGGTGGTGCCGTAGATCTGGATCATTTCGTAGAAGCGGTAGATGGTTGGGTCGGTTGGCACACCTGACAGGCTGCCGCGCAGCGGGATGATTTGCAGACGGGCAACAGCGTCGGCATCCAGTTCCAGTTTCTCGCCGATCACTTGGGCAGCGCTTTGAGGCAGTGGGTGCTGGCCGAGCACGGCGGCGGTGACGTAAGCCAGGCCCAGGCCGGTGCCTTCAGCCAGGTCTTCGAAAGACAGGTTTTTACGAGCCTTGGCGTCGAGGATTTTGCTGGTCAGTTCGAGGCTGGCGTCGTTGTAAGCGTGGGACTGTTGCATGGTCATTTTCCTATCGGGCTTAACAGCGTTTGCATTGCTGGGTAGTTGTTGCTTGGGTGCGAAGCAATGATCTTCCGCTTTATCGATAGGGTCCAAGATCGATATACAATGCTTCGCATAAGCAATGCCTATAGAGGTAAATGCCATGCTCCTAAGACATCTACGGTACTTGTTAGCGGTCGCTGACAACGGCGGCTTCACCCGTGCCGCCGAGGCGCTGCATGTCTCGCAACCGACCTTGTCGCAACAGATCCGGCAACTGGAAGAAACGCTGGGGGTGGTGCTGTTCGACCGAACGTCACGAACGGTGAGGCCGACCGATGCAGGGCAGGCCTATATCGAGTGCGCACGTCGCGTACTGGTAGAGTTAGCGGCCGGCAAGCGCGCGCTGCACGACGTGAAGGATTTGTCCCGTGGCACCTTGCGCCTGGCCATGACCCCGACATTCATGGCGTACCTGGTCGGGCCGCTGGTGCGCGACTACACGGTCCGCTATCCGAACATCCATCTGGAGATTTTCGAACTGTCGATGGGTGACATCGAAACCGGGCTGGCGGATGATTCGTTGGACATCGCGATTGCATTTGATGGGGTGAGGAATGCCGAAATCGAATCGATCCCGGCATTTTCCGAGACGCTGGGGATCATGGTCGGCCGTAATCACCCCTTATGGGAAAGACTGACCGCCCTGTCTCTGGGAGAAGTGGCACAGCTGGAGTTTGCCCTGTTGACCAAGGACTTCGTCACCCGAACCCGTATCGATGAGTACTTCACCCAAGAGCACATCACCCCAAAAGTGGTGATTGAGGTCAATTCGGTGAATACGTTGCTGGAAGTCATACGCCACACGGCGATCGCAACGTTCCTGCCCGAACCCATCGCCACCGTTGATCGAGCCTTGTGCAAAATTCCATTAGTCAGGGATGCGCCGACGCGCGGGGCGGTATTGCTGCGGCGCAAAAACAACTACCACAGCGCAGCATCAGTCGCCTTTATGGACTTGGTGTTGGGATTGGGGGAGCCTCTGAGCACTGACTGAAAACCGATGTCGAAATCTGGACTTCAGGCATCAGGAAGGATGTTGCAGTGGGTCGAGCAGCAAACTGGCAACGACGTGCGTTGTTTGAGTCCAAGGCGCAGAGGCCGTTTAAAGGGGGGCTACGCCCCCCAGGTATTTTCTGATCAGGCCACGGCTTTTGCCGGGCGCGCATGCACGGCACAGGTGGTCGGATGCTTGACCAAAGACTTGAACGTCTTGTTGTCGACATCCAGAGCGTCGATCGAACCGGTGCCGATGTCGTAGACCCAACCATGAAGATTCACTAAACCTTTTTCCTGAGCTAGACGTACGCTCGGATGGGTCTGAATATTGGCCAATTGGGCGATGACGTTTTCGCGAACCATCGAACTGACTTTGGCGGCTTCATTTGCATGTGAGCGCGATTCGTTGATGACTTTCGCTGACTCGGCATGCTGCAACCAGCCAGCGACCGCAGGCAGATGATCGATGCATTTGCACTTGGCAATAGTGGTCATGGCGCCACAATCGGAGTGGCCACAAATCACGATATTAGTCACTCCCAGTACCGCGACCGCATATTCGACCGTGGCTGACACACCGCCGGAATGTGGGCTGTAGGGCGGCACGATATTGCCGGCGTTGCGGATCACGAACAGCTCACCAGGCTCTTGTTGGGTGAGCAGTTCTGGCACCACACGGCTGTCGGAGCAGGTGATGAACAACGTATCTGGATGCTGAGTCGTTGCCAGGTGTTTGAACAGATCAGTCCTCTGTGGAAATGCTTCTTTCTGGAACTTCAAAAAACCGTCGATGAGCGCTTTCATGGGAGGTACCTTTTAAAAATTGAGTGTTGAACATTCAGTAATCAGTTGGTGCAACCGTTGCCTATGACGCTGTACGCCAGGATGTGGGTTTCACCCTGTGAATCGCGATAAGTCATTTGCACTGGCGTTGGGCCGCAGACATCAGTGGCCGGTGTGATGTTTACAACCTTGGCGATGTCGAGGTGCATGCCATAGGCATACGGAACGGCGTCCGGCGTTACCGCCGATTCCTGTGCAAAAGCCGACAGCGAAGCGGTCAGGGACAATGCGAGAAACAGAATTTTTTTCATGACAAGTCCTCCAGTTAAATTTGGTGATCAATAGAGTGAGTAATTTTTAAAGCAGGCCCGCAGGCGTTGCGGGCCGGGTTACAAGGCCGGTTGCACGCTTAAAAAGGACGCAGAGGCAGGAACTTGCCGTCGAGGGTGATCACAGCGCGGTGGCCGCCTTCCGGGTCTTCGACTTTCTTCATGTCCAGCTTGAAGTTGATCGCGCTGATGATGCCGTCGCCGAACTGCTCGTGAACCAGGGCCTTGAGGGTGGTGCCGTAGATCTGGATCATTTCGTAGAAACGGTAGATGGTTGGGTCGGTTGGCACACCTGACAGGCTGCCGCGCAGCGGGATGATTTGCAGACGGGCAACAGCGTCGGCATCCAGTTCCAGTTTCTCGCCGATCACTTGGGCAGCGCTTTGAGGCAGTGGGTGCTGGCCGAGCACGGCGGCGGTGACGTAAGCCAGGCCCAGGCCGGTGCCGTCAGCCAGGTCTTCGAAAGACAGGTTTTTGCGAGCCTTGGCGTCGAGGATTTTGCTGGTCAGTTCGAGGCTGGCGTCGTTGTAAGCGTGGGACTGTTGCATGGTCATTTTCCTATCGGGTTTAACAGCGTTTGCGTTGCTGGGTAGTTGTTGCTTGGGTGTGAAGCAATGATCTACTGCTTTATCGATAGGGTCCAAGATCGATATCCAATGCTTAGCATTAGCAACGCCTATGCATTTGAGTGTGTGCATTCTCGAACATAGAGACGTCAGAGATGTTGTGCCCACAAATGGATATCTCGTTGGGATTACGTCGCGCAGGTGGCGGCGGCAGAGCGGGCACAGTTAAGTGCCATCCCACCGCACCCGAAAGCTGAGAGCAATTGTTCGTCGGGGCGTGGTCGTCCGCTACACCGCCGCCCTCGGACTGATGGCCGCGGAACGCAACATCGCTGCCGACGGATCTGGCCGTCGACATCGAACCCGACCTGAGTCAGACTGGTCCGGCCTATTTCCTTCAGGCTCGAATGACCCTGCGCGTGCCGGGGCTGGCACGGGATGTTGCGTCTGTACTGGCGCACATCGCCAATTCTATTTGCCCTCACTCCAAGGCCACACGCGGCAAAATCGACGTAAGCCTGAACGAAATTACGGCGTGACGTCTGGATATGTCACTAAGGTCGCATACGATTTAGCGCGCTCGATTACTGAAGCTAATAAACTTGAGGGAATCATCATGAGCAAGATTGAAAAAGTGCTAGTCACCGGCAAAACCAATACCACCTATAACAGCGCGGGCTACTCATCGCTCGGTCATAACGGTAACGTCGACATCACGTTATCTTCGCCCGGCAGCGCCAATCCGGAACACGAGTTCACTGCCGTTCAGCCGCACCCGAAAGCCGAGCAATTGTTTGCTGGGGCTTGGTCGGCCTGCTACATCTCTGCGGTGGGGCTGGCTGCTCAACAGATGAAGGTGACACTGCCGACCGACACGGCTGTCGACATCGAGGTTGATCTGGGACAGACCGGACCAGCCTACTTCCTCCAAGCCCGACTCACTCTGCGGGTACCAGGTCTGGATCAAGGTGTTGCGACTGAACTGGCTCATAACGCCGATCAAATCTGCCCGTACTCTAAAGCGACACGCGGCAACATTGATGTCGCAATCAACGTTCTCACCGCATAACGCAATAGCCAGTCAGCTCGCCAAGGTATCCTTGGCGAGCTGGTTGCCGACTTTACAGATTTGATTACTTTGGATAACGATTGCCATACGCGTGAGCATTTCCGATGCCTCGCGTGCGACGTATCGTTTACCAATGTTCCCGCAAACCGGTTTGGATAACGTGAGCCTTATGTCTTGCCTGAACGGTCAATCCTTTGGAAACGAATTACGTATCGGTATCTCCGACACCGAAGCCGCATGAAACAACGAAAACGCTGACGCAAGCTTTAGGTTGATTGAGACACTGACTGGTTTCAGCCGGATCTCTACCTAGGGCTTTCAAGATCAGAGCGCTTTCACAAACGACAAGTTCGCCGGACGCGCACGCTCGAGAATTGGCGAGACGCAGTGCAAAGTCCTCTCCCACAATTGTGAGCACTTTTGCAATTGGTGCATTTCGGATATCAGTCACAGCACTCAAGTCGCTGAGTTTCCCCACTTCCCTTTTCGACTGATCACCCAGGTTTACACCCGGGAATCTGATCTGCACGCGGAGCATTTGAAGTACGGCCCAACTCAACCTTTGTCCTCTCCCAGCGTATTGCTTTTGTGAAGGTCAGAACGCCTACGTTATCGCGCGTCGACATAGCCTTACGTCGCCCTACGGCTTTGCTGCCGCTGGGTTACCGAATAACATTAATTGCCTTTTCGATGACAAATTTCAGGCCTATCAGACCAATAGATTTATGAAAATCATAATGGAACCTAAGGTAATTGCCGGAACGTATACCGCTCCCTTCTTACCTCCGCTTAGACACACCAGGCGGATAAGTTCCTAAACGTTTATATAAATTAGGAAAAAGACAACATGAGCAAGCTTCCAACCGTTTTGATCACCGGTGCCTCTAGCGGAATTGGCGCGACCTATGCCGAACGATTTGCCCGTCGAGGCCACAACCTAGTGATAGTGGCTCGGGATAGAGAAAGGCTAGAGGCGCTAGCTACTCGCTTGCAGGGAGAGTACGGAATTGCCGTCGATGTGGTGCAGGCCGATCTGACAAACGTCAACGAGCTAGCCACAGTCGAGAAACGGTTGAAAGAGGACACACAGATCGGCGTTCTTATCAACAACGCCGGAATCGGGCAGTCAGGTACATTTACCGAACAGACTGTGGATAGTATCGACAGCTTGCTATCCATCAACATTACTGCGGTGACCAAGCTTGCAGCAGCTATTGCACCTAGGTTGGTGCAAGCCGGTGAAGGTGCGATCGTGAACATAGGCTCAGTCGTCGGATTTGCTCCAGAATTCAAAATGTCTGTTTATGGCGCGAGCAAAGCGTACGTACTGTTTCTGTCACAAGGGCTGCATCTGGAACTGAACCCAAGAGGAGTATATGTTCAAGCCGTGTTACCTGCGGCTACTCGGACTGAAATCTGGCAGCGTTCCGGAGTGGATATTGATGCATTGCCAGAGGTCATGGAGGTAGGCGATTTGGTCGACGCAGCCATGGTTGGCTACGACCGTCGCGAATTGGTCACTATCCCTCCATTGCAGGCTGCCGAATGTTGGAATGCATTGGACGAAGCTCGACGCTTGGTAATGGCAAACATTCACCAAGAGCGCCCAGCCGAACGTTACAAGGTTGCCCCTAAAGCCAATACGTAAGGGATCGGGGATCACAGGTTGCGTAACGGCATCCAGTTATGCGGCAACAGTTCAGCGATCTCGCTCGCCCGCTGTGTCGGCAGCCGCTGGAGTACGTCCTTCAAATAGACGTACGGATCATGTCCGTTGAGCTTGGCTGACTGGATCAGGCTCATCAACGCCGCCGCACGTTGACCGCTGCGCAACGATCCTATGTAGAGCCAATTCTTGCGTCCTAGGGCCCAAGGCCTTATCTGCTGCTCGGCGTGGTTGTTGTCTATGGGGACTGCACCGTCATCGAGATAGCGTGACAATGCCATCCAGCGTTTCAGGCTGTAATCGAAGGCCTTGGCGATAGCCACTCCGTCGTGCACGCGTTCGCGCTGGGCGATCATCCAGGTATGCAACGCATCCATCGCGGGTTCGGCTTTTTCTTGCCGTATTCGGCGGCGTAAATCCGGCTCCAGGTCGCGAACCTCTCGCTCTATTTCGTAGAGCACCTGAATGTAACGCAGAGCCTGTTCAGCCAGCTGGCTTTTGTTGGCACGGCGCTAGGCGTGCTCAATGTTTTTGCCAAAACCACTTTCCACGTAGGCGCTCAAGCACTTGGAGTCTACCGTGGAAGTCGGACGCAGATTTGAGCAGGAAGCCGTTCGACCACCACCAATGGTTTCTTGCTGACTTGTGAGAACAGCACCGCGAAGTTATCAGAGCACAGAGCAAGAGGTTTCATCGTTGCTGGCACGGTCGCCGTGTTGATCGGTTTGGTGGCCGGGAATAGCTCGGAACAGCCGTCAAACGAGGTCTGTTTCTGTTTGTTTGAATAGAGTGCCAAGGCCGCGCCCTGGCTGATCGAGCCCGAGCGGGGCACGAGCCCCTGGTGCTGGGCGAGCGCTTTGAGGAAATCAAGCAGACTGCGGGCTTGCGCCCGGTGGAGAGCAAAACAAGGGCCGACAGCACAACAAAATTTTGCGTAGGTACATGCTTTAAATCTTAGAATTGGATCGAGTATGCGAAATTGAGTATTAGTACTCAATGAAGAGGTACGAACTTAAGCGTTGAGTATACTTTTCACCGGGTTTTGTTGATGGCCACGGTCCACCGCTGGATGCTGGCTGCGATAGTCGCTCAATTCGGCACGCCCACCCTTGGGAATGCGCGGGTCCGGGTAGAACTGGTTGGTGCGTTCCTCCCCTTTTGCATCCTTTAACTGCGCGGCGTTCAGGCGTTCGATAACCACCAGCGGGGTCTTGCTGGTTTGGGAATACAGCACCGCGAAATTATCGGAACACAGCGCCAGCGGTTTCATGGTGGCCGGCACCGTGGCGGTGTTGATCGGTTTCGCCGCAGGGAACAGCTCTGCGCAGCCGTCGAACGATGGCTGGCGTTGCGTGTTCGAATAAAGGTCCAGGGCCGCGCTCTGGCTGATCGAACCCGAGCGGGAGGCGGTTTCATGAAGCGCAGCGGGCGGCTTGAGCAGATCGAACAGGCTGCGGGCTTGCGCCCCGTTTGAAAGCAAAACAAGGGCCGACAGCCCAACTGCAATTTTGCGTAGGTGCATGGGTTAAATCTTCGAATGGAATAGTGGGAAAACGTGCGGCAAAGTCGTGCGGGGATTATTGACCATGACCTGGCAGGTTAGTGCGGGGCGGCGTGCAGATTCGCGCGCCGCGCCGCCAGGTGGGCCTTGTTGAAGTTGCCTGGCTTGCCTGAATGGGCAGGTCGGTGCCTGCCGGGCGCAGGTTATTTTGCGCGAGTGTTGAAGTAAAGGAATTACTTCAACACTCGCACGGCGCAATGGCGCTAGTCCCGTTGTCATCGACTACGGTTGGGGTCGCTGCCGAGCCGGCCAGGAGGCCCCCGTCGATGTTGAACTCACTGCCGGTGATGTACGTCGCTTCATCCCCGGCGAGTAACAGCGCCATGGCCGCCACTTCTTCGGGCATCCCGAACCGTCTCAGCGGCGTATCGCGAACCAGGGCTGCCATCCGCTCTTCACGGCCTGCGTCGTTACCGAGCATGGGTTCCCATATGGGCGTGAGGATGGCAGCTGGATGAATCGAGTTGCACCGCACTGTCAGACCTTGCTCGGCGCAGTAAAGCGCGACCGTCTTGGTGTGATTGCGAACCGCGGCCTTGGACGATGCGTAGGCCGCCGCGCCCGGAATGCCGACCAGTGCGGAGCGAGAGGAGATATTGATAATGGAGCCGGACCCAGAATGGCGCATGCTGCGAATGGCGTACTTGCAACCCAGGAACACCCCGTCAAGATTGGTGTGATGCACTGCGTGCCAGTCCTCCAGACGTGCATGTTCCGGGTCGTGGGGCACGGCGCCTTGCTCAAAACCGGTAATGGCGGCGTTATTCACCAGCACGTCCAGCCTGCCGCGCTCCTTGAGGATCTGCGCCGTCACTCGCTGCCAATCTACTTCGCGCCGTACATCAAGACGCAGATAGCTGGCGCGAGCACCGAGGGCGTTTGCAACTGTTCTGCCAAGTTCGTCGTTAATGTCGGTGACGTAGACAACGCAATCTTCTTGCACAAAGCGTTGCGCAATCGCGGCGCCGATCCCTTGGGCCGCCCCTGTTATCAGTGCAATCCTGGAAGTCAGTTTGCTCATCCGCGATGTCCTCCCTGCGCGTGATGCTTGCCCAAAATGAGGGGCCAGTCTACGCCCGATTAGCCGACTATTACCGCCCCCTGATCGAGTGTGCGCGTCAATTGCTCCAGCAGCTCCAGCGCCCCATGGCAGCCAATGGTCGTTTTCACACCGCAACCGTTGCCGCTGCAGACAGCAACTTGCGCCGCCGACGCTCGAACCACAGGTAAACCACCGGCGTGGTATAGAGCGTCAAGACCTGCGACACCGCCAGACCGCCGACAATCGCGATACCCAACGGCTGGCGCAACTCGGAACCGGCGCCATGACCGAACGCCAGCGGTACCGCGCCGAGCAATGCAGCCAACGATGTCATCAGGATCGGCCGCAGCCGCAACAGACAACCTTCGCGCACCGCCTCACGAGGCGACAGGCCGCGTTGCTGGGCCTGCAAGGTGAAGTCGACGATCATGATCGCGTTTTTCTTGACGATCCCGATTAGCAAAATGATGCCGATCATCCCCAGCACCGACAGATCCTGACCACACAGCATCAAGGCCAGCAGCGCGCCGAACCCGGCCGACGGCAGGGTCGAGATGATCGTCAGCGGGTGAATTGCGTTTTCGTAAAGCACGCCGAGCACGATGTAAACGGTGAGGATCGCCGCCAGAATCAGCCAGGGTTGCGACTTCAGCGAATCCTGAAAGGCCTGGGCCGTGCCCTGGAAACTGCCGAGCACGCTGTCGGGCATCGCCACCGCCAGCGACGCCTGGTTGATCGCGGTGACGGCTTCGCTCAAGGCATGCCCCGGCGCGAGGTCGAACGACAGGGTAATGGCCGGGAATACACCCTGGTGGTTGATGATGATCGGCACTTGCTCGGTCTTGACGCTGGCCAGCAGGTTCAGCGGCACCATGGCCCCGGAACTGGCGCGCACAAACAAATGCTCAAGGGTCGCGGTGGAGGTTTGCCAGCTCGGGTCGAGTTCCAGGATCACGTGGTTCTGATCGAGCTGGGTGAACATGGTCGCAATCTGCCGCTGGCCAAAGGCGTCGTACAGCACGTCGTCGATGGCCTGCACGGTCACCCCCAGGCGCGCTGCCGTTGGCCGGTCGATCACAAGGGTCGACTGGGCGATGGCCTGCTGTTGGTCCGAGGTCACGTGTTGCAGTTGCGGCAAGGTCTCGAGCTTCTCCAACAGCACCCCGCTCCAGTGGTCCAGCTCGACGCTGTCCGGGTCTTGCAGGGTGTACTGGTATTGGGTCTTGCTGGCCCGGCCGCCGATCTGGATGTCCTGGTTGGCCTGCATGAACACCTTGATCCCGGACAGTTTATCGAGCTGCGGTTGCAGGCGACGGATCACCTCGGCTGCGCTGGCGCTGCGGTCACTGAAGGGCTTGAGGTTGATCATCACCTTGCCCTGGCTCACGGTCGGGTTCGGCCCGATCCAGAAATACACCCGCCCTACGGCCGGGTCCTGGCCGATGATCTCGGCCGCACGGTTGACTTGCACACGCATGGCGGTCGGCGAAATATCCGCCGCCGCTTGCGCCACGCCCTGGATCAACCCGTTGTCCTGTTGCGGGAAGAAGCCCTTGGGAATGCCGACATACAACACCGCCGTCGCCGCCAGGGTGGCAATGGCCACCGCCAACGTGATGCGCTGATGGTCGAGCACCCAGTCCAGGCTCCGGCGATAACCGTTGTGCAACCGATCGAAGACCCGCTCGCAGGCCTGGGCGAAACGCCCTTCTTCGCTGTCGGCATGGGGCTTGAGCAACCAGACGCAGAGCATCGGCGTGATGGTCAGGGAGACGATGCAGGACATGATGATCGCCACGCTGACCGTCACCGCGAACTCGCGCATCAAGCGCCCGACGATGCCGGACATCAACAGGATCGGCAGGAACACTGCAATCAGCGACACCGTCATCGAAATGATGGTAAAGGCCACTTCGCGCAAGCCGTCGACTGCCGATTGCAGGCGCGACTTGCCCATTTCCAGGTGCCGAACGATGTTTTCCATGACCACGATGGCGTCGTCCACCACGAACCCGACGGCAATCGCCAGGCCCATGATCGACAGGTTATCGAGGCTGTAGCCCAGCAGGTACATCACCCCGAACGTGGCCACCAACGACAACGGGATGGTAAGGCTCGGGATCAGCGTGGCGGTGGCTTTGCGCAGGAACACGAAGATCACCACGACCACCAGCGCAATCGACAGCAGCAACGTGAACTGCATGTCGTTGACCGACGCTTCGATGGTCTGGGTCCGGTCGCCCACCACTTGCACCTGCACGTCACGCGGCAACGAGGCAGTCAGCTCCGGCAATTTGGCCTTGATCGTGGCGATGGTCGACAGCAGGTTGAAACCCGGTTGTTTGTGAATGTCGACGATCACCGTCGGCTCGGCCCCCAGCTGTGCGGCTTGCTGGGTGTCCTCGGCGCCGGCGATCACCCGGCCGAGGTCGCCAAGCTTGATCGGCATGCCGTTCTTGTAAGCGATGACCTGATCGCGATAGTGCTGCGGGTCCAGCAACTGGTCGGTGGCACCCAGGGTGATCGAACGGCTCTGGCCGTCGAGGGTACCCTTGGGTTGGTCGAGGGTGCTGACGCCGATTACGCTGCGCACATCCTCCAGGGTCAGGCCGCGGGCCGCCAGTGCATCGGGATCGATCTGCACCCGTACCGCCGGTTTTTGCTCGCCATGGAAATCCACCAGGCCGACGCCGGGCATTTGCGACAAGCGCTGGGCAATGTAGTTGTCGGCGTAGCGATCCAGCTCCGGCAGCGTGCGGGTCGGCGACGTCACCGCCAGCGACATCACCGTGCCTTCGGCCGGGTTGACCTTGTTGAAGGTCGGTGCACTGGACATGGTCTTGGGCAGGTTCGGCGTAGCGGTATTGATCGCCGTCTGCACATCCTGCGCCGCCCCGTCGATGTCTCGCGACAAGTCGAATTGCAGCACCACCTGGGTTTTGCCGGCGGCACTCGACGAAGTCATCGAGGTCACTTGCGGCACGGCAGAAAAGGCGCGCTCCAGCGGTGTCGCCACCGAAGAGGCCATGGTTTCGGCGCTCGCGCCGGAGAGTTTGGCGGTGACCTGGATGGTCGGAAAATCCACCGTGGGCAACGGCGCCACCGGCAGATGAAAGTAAGCGAACGCGCCGAGTAGCATCACCCCAAGGGCCAGGAGGCACAGCCCAACACGTCGTTGAATCAATCCGGCCAGCCCGTTCATTGGCGCACCTGCGCCAGATCGACCGTGGTATCGGTCTTGACCGGCGTGACCTTCAGGCCCGGTGCGACACGGGATTGGCCCTGCACAATCACGGTTTCGCCGGCCGCCAGGCCTTGGCGAATCCACTGCTTGCCATCCACCACGGTGCCAGCATCGACCAGGCGCGGTTGCACCCGCTGATCGGCATCCACCACGTAGACAAAATTGCCCTTGCGCCCCAGCTGCACGGCGTCCGCCGGCACCACGGCCACGTCCTTGCGGGTCTGCACCAGCAACCGCGCGCTCACCAGCTCACCCGGCCACAATTTGGCGGCGCTGTTGTCGAACTCAGCCTTGAGCTGGATCTGACCACTGGCCGCGGTCACCTGACTGTCGATGAAGCTCAATCGGCCTCGGGCAATTTCCTGCTGGCCATCGCGGGTCATCGCCATCACCTGCAACGCGCCCTTGGCATTCTCTTCAAGAATTTCTGCCAATTCATCCTGAGACACGGCGAAGGCCACGCAAATCGGGTTCATCTGGGTAATGGTCACCAGCCCCGTGGCTTCGGCGCCATGGGCAATGGCGCCGACATCCAGCAGGCGCTGGCCGGTGCGCCCGGTCAACGGCGCCTTGACCTGGGTGAATTCCAGTTGCAGGCGCGCCGCGTCCAACGCCGCCTGGTCAGCCTGCAACGTCGCTTGCTGGGCGGCCAGTTGCGCACGGTAGGTGTCGACGTCCTGGGTCGGGCCGGCCTTGGCGGCCGCCAGTTTGCTAGCCCGGTCGAGGTTGACCTTCAGGTTCGCCAACTGCGCCTGATCCTTGGCCACCAAAGCCTGGGCCTGGGCGACTTGGGCCTGATACACCCGCGGGTCGATCACCGCCAGCAGGCTGCCGGCGGTGACGGTTTGCCCTTCGTTGAACAGGACCTTTTGCAGTTCGCCGTCCACCCTCACCCGCACATTGACGCTGTTGAGCGCCTGCACATTGCCGATGGCACTGATCCAGATGGGCAAGTCCTGACGGCTGACCTGGGACATTTGCACCGGCACGGCAGCGACATCGGCTTTTACTGGCGCGGCCTGGGCCTGTTTGATCCATTGAAAACCGCCGAATCCAGCGGCCAATGAGAACAGCATCAGCCCCCCGAAAATAACGCGACGACCTGGGTTAAAGGCATTCATGGGCGGGCCACCTGAGCAGAATAATTGGATGCGAGGGCGTCGGTCGAGAAATCCCCGCCGATGGCCCGGAACAGGCCGACGGCGGCCTGCAGATGCTGGAGGCGAACCTGCAATAGCGTGTCTTCAGCCTGGTATTGGGTGCGTTCGACGATCAACAACGTCTGGAAATCGGTGGAGCCGAGTCGGTAGCGCACCTGCGCCAACCGCGCCGCTTCGCGGGCCGAATCGACCGCCGCCTGGTTCAGCGCATAGCTCTTGTCGAGTTCACGGGCGGCGCTGAGTTGGGTTTCCACGTCTTGCAGGGCTTCGATGATCGACTCGCGATAGCTGGAGCTCAGCTCTTGCACATGGGCCTGGTCGAAATGCAGTTGCCCCTTGAGTTGGCCGCCGGCAAACAGCGGCTGGCTGAGGGTGCCGATGGCGCTCCAGATCTGCCCGCCGGCCAGCGTGTCGACGCCACCCAGCAGGTCCAGTGACAGGTTGGGCAGAAACGCCGCACGGGCGACGCCAACGTCGAAGTTGGCGGACTTGAGCCTCGCTTCGGCGGCCTGGATGTCCGGGCGCTGGCGTAACAGGCCGATCGGCAAACCGGTCGATGGTTGCGGGACCTTCAGGGTGTTGAGACCGTCGCCTTGCAGATGAAAACCTTCCGGCTGTGCGCCGACCAACACCGCCAACTGGTACAACGCCAGGTCACGTTGCTGGCGCAGAGGCGGCATGGCCGCTTCAAAGGTCTGCATGGCGTTGCGCTGCTGCTCGACTTCGAGGTTCGAAACTGAACCCTGGCCGGCCTGGATTTGCACCAGGTCCAGCACTTGCCGAGCATCGTCGGCAATCGACTGGGCCAGGCGCAACCGGTCCTCCAGGGACAGCACTTCGAAGTAGCGGTCGGCAATGCTCGCACCCAGGCTCATGCGCAGGGTTTGCGCGTCAAAGACCGTGGCACTGGCCAAGGCATCGGCGGAATCCGCGGCGGCACGCTGTTTGCCCCAGAAATCCACTTCATAGGTGGCTTCGGCAAACACGCTACGTTTTTGCGTGGTGCCGTAATTGTTCTGGCGCTGGTAGTTGCCCCCCAGATTCAGCGCCGGGTACTGCGCTGCCCCGGCCACTTGCGCCGAAGCGCGGGCTTCATCGATGCGGCTGACGGCCGCCTTGAGGGTGTAGTTGGAAGCCAGCCCACGGGCGATCAATTGATCCAGTTCGGCATTGTGAAACTCACGCCACCATTGCCCGCCCGGGGCTGCCGCGTTGTCGGCGGCAACGTTGAACTGTTGCGCCAGTGGCAACTCGGGTGGCTGATAGTGCGGCACCATCGAGCAGCCGCCGAGCATCAGCATGCCCAGCAAGGCCAGCGCCAAGGGTGAAAGACACGCAACGCGTCTGTTGCGCGTCGCCAAGGTTGAAACCGACATGGGCAAGCTATCCCCTAAAGCCTCTGTGGAGCACTCCACGAATGCAGCGAAGATAGCGAGGGGCGCCTGCCAGAGCGTTCGTCGGCAGATAAACTTTTGTTTAGCTTTGAGCGGACGGCGTCTCGAAGCTGTAACCGGCACCCGGCACGGTGCGAATCAGCGAGTACTCGAAGCCCTCATCGAGTTTGCGTCGCAAGCGATGAATGTGTTTGTCGATGACGTTGTCGTTGGGGTCGAAGTCGTAGTCCCAGGCGCTGTCGAGCAGCATGTCGCGGGTCACCACCTGGCCGCTGTGGCGCATGAGTTTTTCCAGCAGCAATGCCTCGCGGTGCTGCAAGGTAATCACCCGGCCCCGGCGCACGGCGGTGCGTGTGGCGCAGTCGAGTTGCAATTCACCCACCTGCAACTGCCGCGCGGAACCTGCGACCGGGTCGCGCCCGCGCAACAAGGCATCGAGCCGCGCCAGCACTTCGGCGAACGCATAGGGCTTGGCCAGGTAGTCATCGCAACCGGCTTGCAAGCCTTGCACCTTGTCGGTCGTCGAGGCCTGGGCGCTCAGCATCAGGATCGGCACCCGCAGTTTTTGCGCACGCACGGCTTTGATCAGGCCGATGCCGTCAAGGCCAGGCAAGCGCCGGTCGACAATTAGCACGTCATGAATCTGTTCCAGGGCCATGCCCAGGCCACTGTTGCCATCGCTGGCGATATCGACGACATGCCCGCTTTCGCTCAAGCCCCGCAACAGGTAGGCGGCGGTCTGGGCATCGTCTTCAACCACAAGAATGCGCACGACAACATCTCCGTCAATCAAACCTAAACTTTTATTTAGCGGGCGGGGACGTGGCGCCGCCGCTGGCTTTGCCACACTATGCCACCTCTGCCCGGACAAGTGAGCGGTTCCACTGCCATGACCCATGTTCTGGTCGTCGAAGACGACTTGCCTACCTGTCGCGAAATCGAAGCGGCCCTGTGTGACCACGGTTTCACCGTCAGTTGCGTCGACAACGGTCGCGAAGGCTTGCTCAAGGCCCTGAGCGAAGCATTCGACCTGATCGTGCTGGACCGCATGTTACCCGGTGGCCTTGATGGGCTCGGCGTGCTCACGGCGTTGCGCGCCGCCAGCATCAGTACCCCGGTGCTGATCCTCAGCGCCCTGAGCGCGCTGGATGAACGGGTGCGTGGCTTGCGTGCCGGCGGCGACGATTACCTGACCAAACCTTTCGAGTTCATCGAACTGACCGCTCGCCTGGACGCGCTTAACCGCCGCCGCGCAGAACCGGCCACCGAAGCCCGGGAAACCCGCTTGCGGGTGGCCAATCTGGACGTCGACCTGCTGAGCCGCACGGTGCGCCGGGGTGACCGGGTCATCGACCTGGTGCCCCGCGAATACGCCCTGCTCGAACACCTGATGCGCCACGCGGGGCAAGTGGTCACGCGTACCATGCTGTTCGAAGCGGTGTGGAACTACGCCTATGACGAGCGCACCAACGTCATCGAAGTCCACATGGGCCGTTTGCGCCGCAAGATCGACGGTGAAGGTGAGTCGCCGATGATTCATACCATTCGGGGAGCCGGCTATGTCCTCCGTGCGCCTGAGTGAGATTCCACGCACCATCAGTTTTCGCACCGGCCTGCTGTTTCTCGGCCTGTTCGGCTGCTCGTTCCTGGCGTTGTTCGGCTACGTTTATTGGCAAACGGCCTTCTACCTCAAGACCGAAGCCGACACGGCGCTGTATCGGCAAGTGGAAAACCGCAGCGCCCAGGACCCCGAACTGCGACTGCGGGAGATCCGCAACCACGCCGAGCAGGACACCGAAGCGCGCCTGCCCCATAGCCTGTTCGACGCCCAGGGCCAGTTCATTGCCGGTGCCATCCAGCAATTGCCACCCTTCTCCACCTACGACAAGCCCCAGGAATTCGATTGGCGCAAACCCAATGGTCGCCAACGCCCGATTCGTTTCATCGCCCATCGTCTGGCCGATGGCAAGACCCTGTTGGTGGCCCAGGACATCCACGATATTCGCGAATTCGACGAGCTGCTGATCAAGGCGCTGGTGTCCGGCGGTGTGCTGTTGCTGGTGGTTGGCCTGCTGGGCGCGGTGGCGCTGGGTTATTCGGCGCACCGCCGGCTGGACAAGGTCAGCCGTTCGATCAAGGGCATCATCGAAGGCGACTTGACCGGCAGATTGCCGATCCAGGGCACCAACGACGACATCGACCGCCTGGCCTCGGTAGTCAACGGCATGCTCGATGAACTGGAACGCCTGATGAGCGAGGTCAAGGGCGTGTGCGACGACATTGCCCACGACCTGCGTACCCCGCTGACCCGCCTGATCGCCGGCCTCGAGCGCACCCAGCGCCGCGGCCTCGATGAAACGCAATACGCCGCCAGCATCGATGCCGCACTGACCGAGGCCAAGGCCCTGCTCCTGACCTTCAAGGCCTTGCTGCGCATCTCGGAAATCGAAAACAGCGCCCGTCGCAGTCACTTCGCGCCGCTGGACCTGAACCTGATCAGCGCCGATGCCGCCGAACTCTACGAACCGCTGGCCGAGGAGCGCGGCATCAGCCTGACGCTCAACAAAAGCCAGGCGCCGGCCATCATCGCCGGGGACGCGCAATTGTTGTTCGATGCGATCTGCAACCTGCTGGACAACGCCATCAAGTTTTCGCCCGACCATAGCCGGGTGAACGTGACGGTGATCGCCGATCAAGGTTCGGTTGGCATTTGCGTCGCCGACAACGGCCCCGGCATCGCCCAGGCAGAGCGCGAAGCGGTATTGCGCCGGTTGTATCGCGCCGAATCGAGCCGCCACACACCCGGCAATGGCCTGGGGCTGAGCATGGTCTCGGCTGTGGCGCG
This sequence comes from Pseudomonas sp. NFX15, assembly GCF_049132105.1. NCBI lineage: Bacteria > Pseudomonadati > Pseudomonadota > Gammaproteobacteria > Pseudomonadales > Pseudomonadaceae > Pseudomonas > Pseudomonas sp. NFX15. The sequence goes on along the minus strand of NZ_JAFMPV010000042.1, from coordinate 14,571 downwards.
CCTGCATGACCTGAAACTCACCGTCAGCGATGCCGAGCCTGGTTGCCGGATCGATCTGCTGGGCAAGGCAGTGGTGGCCAGTACGTCGACGGCGCTCATCCACGGTTGAAAGCGCCATTTCCGTGCAATCGGCACGTCGCCTCAGCTACTTCGAAATAGTCTAATGAATCGCTGAAGGCGCCCTCGTTTGCTACTAGATTCTAGAGTTCGCTGGCTTGGTATCAGGTGGGTCGAGGCTTGCCTTGCTTTCAAGGCATACACCCACTGGTCAGACCGAGCCTTTCTATCGACACCCAGCCCCCGGGTGCCGAGACACTCCTGTATCGAATGAGAGGCAAACAGATGACTCAGCAAGACAGCAGAGAATCGGACAGCAGCGGTTCATTCGTGACGACGGTCGACGGCACGCGCATTTTTTACAAAGACTGGGGCACAGGTCAGCCTCTGTTCTTCCATCACGGCTGGCCCCTTTCTGCAGATGACTGGGACACCCAGATGATGTTTTTTCTCAGTCAGGGCTATCGGGTCATTGCCCATGATCGCCGGGGGCATGGACGCTCGACGCAGACGGACAAGGGCCATGACATGGATACCTACGCGTCCGACGTCGCGGCGGTGGTGGACAAACTCGACCTGAAAAATGCCATCCATATCGGGCACTCGACCGGTGGCGGCGAAGTGACGCGCTACGTGGCCAAATTCAGCAAGGGCCGCGTGGCCAAGGCCGTGCTCATCAGCGCCATCCCGCCACTGTTCATGAAGTCGGAAAACAACCCTGACGGCGTTCCCATGGACGTCATCGATGGCATCCGCAACGGCACGGCCAATCACCGCTCGCAGTTCTACCTGGACATCACGATGCCGTTCTATGGGTTCAATCGGCCAGGAGCGACCATTTCCGAGGGCATTCGCTGGAACTGGTGGCGCCAGGGCATGATGGGCAGCGTCAAGGCACAATACGAATGTGTGCGGGTCCTGTCCGAAACCGAGTTCTTCGACGACCTTGCAGCCATCGATATCCCGGTGCTGGTGATGCATGGCGAGGACGATCAAATCTGTCCTTTCCCGGCGACCGGGGCCAAGTCGGTGAAACTTCTCAAGCACGGCACCCTCAAGTCATACCCCGGGTTGCCGCACGGCATGCCTACCACCCATGCCGAGATGATCAACGCTGATCTGTTGGCCTTTATCAAGGCTTGAGGCCTACTGGGCGCATCTATGTGTTAACCCCTCTTTGAAGGTCACTTTATTTTCAGCCTGGGCATAGCCCCTTGTAGGCGCTGGCTTGCCAGCGATGGTCGTTAACGATGACGCGTATGAGATGGATAAACGCGGCGCACTTGAGTCCATCGCCGGCAAGCCGGCTCCTACAGCTTCCCGGGATGGCGAGAAGAACCTAAAAAAAGAGACGGCTGCGCAGTCCTGCCCAATGTCGATCGGGATCGATAACGCCGCTCGCCGGGTCTGGCCCAGCGAAACCCTGCGTTTGGCGATGCGCAAGGACCCTCCGCCGTTCGCGGGCCGATCAGTTTCGCAGACTCAGTCTCTGACACGACTGAAAGACAACGAAAGGAGTTTCTTGAAAAAGCCGGCAACGGGAATTTCTATTTTTTTATGTATGAAATACGAAGCCGCAATCATCAGCGCGACTGTTCCCCAAAGCAGTACGTGTGGGTTCACCGCCGGATAAGCGATATTGAAGGCCATGAAACCGATCATTTGATGCAATAAATACAGCGGATAGGTCAGCGCGCCCAACGCCGTCCAGTTCACTGTGCCAATACCGACTGTGTTGTTGCTTACGATCAAGCCAAACATCACGAAAAACAGCGTGATGGTGGTACAGACAATGAGCGGATCGAATTCGGTCGAATACTTGCTTTCGATCAATGCCGCCCAGGCAATGGCGGTGTAACAGGCCAATGCAAGCGATCCGATCAATAACAGGATTCGGGTTTTCGAAAGGCCCTTGGCCCATACGATATAGAACGTCGCACCGGCGATGAAATAGGCCGCGTAGTCTGTCACCAGAACCGAACGCATGGCTTCGAAGGCACTGATTTCGGCCACCGCAGCCACCAGCAGCCAGAGCACCAGGCACGTTTCTATCTTTTCTATTTTCTTGAAGCCCAACAGGATGGCGATCAGCAGGTAGAACTTTATTTCCACAAACAGCGACCAGTAAACGCCATCTATGGGTGCCACATTCAGGAAGTTGCCGAGCAATGTCATGTTGGCAATGTATTGGTAGAGGTCCGCTGTAAACCTTGGCGCCCCGATCGCCAACGTCACGATAAACGTGAGGGTGCAGCATGCCCAGAACGCTGGATAGAGTCGAACGGCGCGAGAAACAATAAACACTTTGAGGTTGTTGCTCGAAGCGGTCATCAGAATGACAAACCCGCTGATCATGAAAAAAAGTTCGACGCCCAGATAACCGTATTTGGCAACGTCTGCCAATAACGGGTAAGGCATGACGGACATGTCACCTTTTGCATACCCGCGAAAGGCATAGTGAAAAATCACTACGGCAATGGCAGCAAGAAAACGCAGCAAATCCAACTCTTTCAGTCGGCGTTTGTTCACGTAACCGTACTCCAAGGGTCTGACGATGATGAAAACTGACCTCCCTGCCGATTGCCGCCTCCGGTGATCCACCCGGGACGCCATGCGGGGCAATCTTCGGCCAGGGTCAGAGGCAGGAACTTGGTCGACCTGAGCGCTCGAACGAAAGTTCAGGGTATTTTCCGGGTTCAGGACGAACAGGCCGGGGGTGCGCTTACTCCGCCATACTTGCCTAGCACGCGGTAGCAGAACTGCTACGCTTGAATGGCAGTATCACCTCTACCCACGATACCCGTGCACGTGCGCCCCAGGGGCTGATGGAACAGTCGCATTACCCGATCCTGTGCCCGAGGAAGTCAGACTTCGTTGAGCAAAGGAGTGGACATGCCCCCTCGCAAAACCAAGTCGTCCGACCGCGTGACGGCGCAGTCGGACGACGGCCCTGACGAATCCATCTTTCTTTCACGCAAGGAGCGCCTGTTTGCTGGCGAGCAATTGCGCGAACGCCTGCCCCACACGGTTCACGCGCAATGGAAACCACCGGGTAAACATCGCGACCCTATCGCCCTGCTCGAAGAGTCCAACCGTTATCGACTGCCTAACCTGGTGCCGTTGCGCTACGGGCGCATGTTGCGCAGCCCGTTCACTTTTCTGCGCGGCTCGGCGGGTTTGATGGCGCATGACCTGGCGACAATCCCCAACACCGGCATTGAGGTGCAGGCCTGCGGGGATTGCCACCTGATGAACTTCGGCTTGTTCGCCACGCCCGAGCGCAATCTGATTTTCGACATCAACGATTTCGACGAAACGTTGCCGGCCCCTTGGGAATGGGATGTCAAACGCCTGGCCATCAGTTTCGCCGTGGCCGCTCGCGATAACCGACTCAGCGATAAAGAGTCACGCGGCATCGCCACCCGATGCGTCGGCGCTTATCGCGAGCGCCTGCGCAAATTCTCCAAGATGGGTCCGCTGGAGGTCTGGTACGACCGCCTCGACGCCCAGGCGATCATCGACATGGCGCCCAATGCCGAGACCAAAAAAACCCGTGAGCTATTGGTGGCCAAGGCCAGGATGCGCCTGGGCGATTACCTCTATCCCAAGATCAGCAGTGAAGTGGGCGGTCGGCGGCGATTGATCGACCAACCGCCGCTGATCTTCCATGTGCATGAAAAAGGCTTCATGCAGCGCGTGCGCAGTGCCCTGCACGACTATCGGCTGTCCCTGCCCCATGAACGCCGCGTGCTCTTCGATCGCTACCGCCTCGAAGACATTGCCGTCAAAGCGGTCGGGATCGGCAGCGTGGGCACCTATTGTTTCGTTGGCCTGTTCTTCTCGGCGGAGAACCACCCGTTGCTCCTGCAATTCAAGGAAGCCTGCCCCTCGGTTCTCGCGCCTTATGCAGGTAAGAGCCACTACCAGAACCAGGGCCAGCGTGTAGTCACGGGCCAGCGCCTGATGCAGTCTTCCAGTGACATCTTCCTGGGCTGGACACAGGGTCAAAACGGCCGGCACTTCTTCGTACGCCAGTTGCGCGACATGAAAATGTCAGCACCCATCGAAGGCATTTCCGCGGTGCGCATGAAGATGTACGCCGAATGGTGCGGCCAAACCCTCGCCCGTGCCCACGCCAAATCCGGCGATGCCGCGCTCATCAGTGGCTACCTGGGCAAACAGGACTCGTTCGACCTGGCGGTCGGCAAGTTCTCCATCGCCTACGCCAATCAGAATGCCAGGGACCATTTGTCGCTGATCGAGGCAGAAAAGTCGGGGCGGATCAACGCGCTCAGGGAAGAAGAGTGATGGGCCGGGCCAGCCCTGTGCAATGCCTGATCAGGCCAGCAGCCGGCTGATCCAGCGTGTTTGCTGCTCGATGTCTTGCAAGGTCTGCTCAGGCACGCCTTGCTGCGCGCGGGCAAGTTGCGCCAAGGTCTTCTGCTTCTGGCGCAATTTGCGCTGCCACTTGAGCAAGAACGCCGGGCTGCGCGCCTGCATCTGCAACGGGCCGAAGTACAGCTCTTCGGCGCTGTACCGCACCGGCCCGGTACGTTCGGCAACAATTACTTCGTAATCAAAACGGTTTTCCCGCAGTACGTCCTCGAAGAGGATGCGATAGCCATTGTCCATCAGCCATTGCCGCAGCGGCGGTTCTGCGCCGTTGGGTTGCAGGATCAGCCGTTCCTGGCCGCTCAGGTACGCCTTGCCGCGGTCGAGGATGTCGCGGATCGTCTCGCCGCCCATGCCGCAGACGCTGATCGCGGTGATCCCATCGCCCGGTTCGATCGCCGCCAGGCCGTTGGCCAGGCGCACCGTGATCTGAGTCTCGAGACCGTTCTCGCGCACCGTACGCGTGGCCGCGTTGAACGGCGTCAACGCCACCTCCCCCGCCACCGCCGCCACAATGACGCCCCGACGCAGCAACGCCACCGGCAAGTAGCCGTGATCCGAGCCGATATCGGCCAGGCGCGCGCCGGCCGGTACTTGCGCGGCAACGCGCTCCAGGCGCTTGGACAAGGTGTGTTCGTTCAACGGCAGCCCCTTTTCACCACGAGCGTCCGGCGCCTGTGGCCGGATCGGGGCGTGATTCTGTCGGGCAACGCCAGGCATTTCAATTTTATTCGAGCGGATTGACGGCTTGCGCCGAACATATGGATGTCCGTATATTCGCCTTCCCACATATTACGAGCACTGCGCATGATCACGCCTCCCGAGGTATTCAAGAGCCTGGCCGACGAAACCCGGGCCCGCGCCACCTTGTTGATCGCCCATTTGGGCGAACTGTGTGTCTGCGAGCTGATGTGCGCGCTCAACGACAGTCAACCGAAAATCAGCCGTCATCTCGCCCAACTGCGCAGCAACGGCTTGCTGCTCGATCGCCGCCAAGGGCAATGGGTCTATTACCGCCTCAATCCGGGCCTGCCCGCCTGGGTGCACGAAATTCTGCAGGTAACGACTCAAGCCAACGCACGTTGGCTGCATGACAACGTCTCGCGTCTGCAGGACATGGATGCACGCCCGGTCCGCGATGCCGCGTGCTGCTGAATCCCTAATCGAGTAAACATTCCATGCTGGTTGCTGCCGCTGTCTTCGTTTTCACCCTTGTTCTCGTTATCTGGCAACCCAAAGGCCTCGGTGTCGGCTGGAGCGCCACGATTGGCGCCATCATCGCCCTCGCGGTGGGCGCCGTCTCGGTGCATGACATCCCGGTGGTGTGGGCCATCGTCTGGAATGCGACGGCCACCTTCATCGCCATCATCGTGATCAGCCTGCTGCTCGATGAAGCGGGATTCTTCGAATGGGCCGCCCTGCATGTCGCCCGTTGGGCCAAGGGCAGCGGTTACCGTTTGTTCGCCTTCTGCGTGTTGCTGGGCGCGGCGGTGTCGGCGCTGTTTGCCAATGACGGCGCGGCGCTGATCCTGACACCAATCGTCATGTCGATGCTGATCGCCCTGCGCTTCTCGCCTGCGGCAACCCTGGCCTTCGTCATGGCCGCTGGGTTCATTGCCGACACGGCCAGCCTGCCGCTGGTGGTGTCGAACCTGGTGAACATCGTGTCCGCCGATTACTTCAGGCTCGGCTTCGGCGAATACGCGAGCGTCATGGTACCGGTGAGCCTGGTCAGCGTGGCCGCGACGTTACTGGTGCTGTTCGTGTATTTCCGCCGCGACTTGCCGCAACGCTATGCCACGGATGCGCTGCGCGAACCCGCCGAGGCGATCCACGATCGCGCAACGTTCATCGTTGGCGGCTGGATGCTGGTTGTCTTGCTGGTGGGCCTCTTCGCGCTGGAGCCGCTGGGCATTCCCGTCAGCGTGGTCGCGTCGATCTGTGCCGTCATGTTGTTTGCGGTCGCGGCCAGGGGCCACAAGATTTCCACGCGACGCGTATTGCGTGAAGCGCCTTGGCAGATCGTGGTCTTTTCGCTGGGCATGTACCTGGTGGTCTATGGCCTGAAGAACGCAGGGCTCACCCATTTACTGACCCAAGTGCTCGACGGCGTGGCCGAACATGGCCTCTGGAGTGCCGCCATCGGCACCGGCCTGGTCTCGGCATTGTTGTCGTCGGTGATGAACAACCTGCCCAGCGTACTGATCGGCGCGCTGTCGATTCAGGACAGCAGCGCGCAAGGGGTGATCCGCGAGGCGATGGTCTACGCCAACGTCATCGGCTGCGACCTCGGCCCCAAAATCACGCCCATCGGCAGCCTTGCCACACTGCTCTGGCTGCATGTGTTGGAGCGCAAAGGCATGCGCATCACGTGGGGCTACTACTTCAAGGTCGGCATCCTGCTGACCCTTCCGGTGCTGTTGATCACCCTCTCGGCCCTGGCCTTGCGCCTGAGCCTTTGAATTGCCCCCTGAACGTAAAGGAAATCATCCATGCGAGTCTTGTTCATGTGCACGGCAAACAGTTGCCGCAGCATTCTTTCTGAAGCCCTGTTCAATCATCTGGCGCCCGAGGGATTCGAAGCCGTGAGCTCGGGCAGCTTCCCCAAAGGCCAGGTATTGCCGCGCAGCCTGACCACGCTGCAACAGGCCGGTATTTCCATTGCTGGCTTGGGCAGCAAGGGCAATGACGCGTTCAAGGATAACCTTCCGGATATCGTCATCACCGTCTGCGACAAGGCCGCCGGCGAAAGCTGCCCGGTGTATTTCGGCCCGGCGTTGAAATCCCATTGGGGCCTGGAAGATCCGTCCGACGTGAGCGGTGACGAGTCGACCGTGGACGCGGCCTTTCGCGCGACGCTGGCGCGCATCGAGCTGCGTTGCAGAGCCTTCCTCGACCTTCCTTTCAACCACCTCAGCCGCGATGAACTCAAGCGCGAGCTGGATCGCATCGGCGCTCTTTGAGCCAGAGGACTTATGTCAGAACTCCTTCCCAACCTGGACCTGTCGCTGTTCAACGAGACGACGCACGCGACACCGGCGCACGATCACCAGCCACGCATCCTGCTGTTGTACGGATCGACCCGTGAGCGCTCGTTCAGCCGCCTGCTGGTGGAAGAAGCGGCGCGCCTGCTGACGCATTTCGGCGCAGAGGTTCGTATCTTCAATCCGTCCGGGCTGCCAATGCCCGACGATGCGCCTGTTGAGCATCCCAAGGTGCAGGAACTGCGTGATCTGGTGCTGTGGTCGGAAGGCCAGGTCTGGTGCTCTCCAGAACGGCATGGCGCCATGTCGGCGGTGTTCAAGGCGCAGATCGACTGGGTCCCTCTCGCCCTCGGCGCCATTCGCCCCACGCAGGGCAAAACCCTGGCTGTCATGCAGGTCTGCGGGGGTTCGCAGTCATTCAACGTGGTCAATCAGCTGCGTGTGCTGGGCCGCTGGATGCGGATGTTCACCATCCCCAACCAGTCCTCGGTGCCCAAGGCCTTCATGGAGTTCGACCACACGGACCGGATGAAGCCCTCGCCGTACTACGACCGAGTGGTCGATGTCATGGAAGAGCTGGTGAAATTCACCCTGTTGCTACGCGATCACCCCGAGCTGGCAGACCGCTATTCGGAGCGCAAGGAATCCGCGCAACAGCTGACAGAGCGCGTCAACCAGCGTTCGATCTGAACGCCGTCGCTCAGCTCAACGGCTTCGCTGCAATCAACCGGCACGTTCCAACGCTGAAAACAGGCTGACGAACTCCAGCGAGAGCTTGTGCCGGGGCGCCAGGTGGATCATCGGCACTGACACCTCATGGGATTCGCGCATCTTGATCGTGCAGCTCAAGTAATCGGGCAACACGGGCACGCCCTCGGCCAACAATTCGTCGACCAGCTTCTGGTGCAGGCTGGCACGCCGCTCGAACTGGTTGACCACCACGCCTTCGACGATCAACGACTCATTGTGGTCAGCCTGCAACTCGGCCACTTGTGCGATGACGTTGTACAGCGCCTGGCGGGAAAAGCTGTCGCAATCGAAGGGGATCAACACCCGCTCGGCGGCGATCAGGGCGCTGATGGTGTAGAAATTCAGCGACGGCGGCGTGTCGATGTAGATGCGTTCGTAGTCGTCGGACAGCTCCACCAGCAAACGGCGCAGCTTGTTGATCTTGAATTTCGATTCGAGTTTGAATTGCAGGTCCGCCAGTTCGCTGCTGGCCGTGACCAGGTGCAGATTGTCGTAGCGTGTATCGGTGATGGCCACGCGGCTCTTCTTGCTGGCCGGGCCGCTGGACAGGGTTTGCTTGAAGAAGTCGGCGATCCCCATGGGGATGTCATCCCCGGTCAGCCCCGTCAGGTAGTGGGTCGAGTTGGCCTGGGGATCGAGATCCACCAGCAGCGTCTTGTAGCCTTCGGCAGCACTGACCGCCGCCAGATTGCAGGCGATGCTGGACTTGCCAACACCACCCTTTAGATTGAATACCGCTCGACGCATGAGACAGGAACCTTAGAGAAAGACCTGCCCCGATCATAAGAATGAAATATTTCAGAAATGTTTCTACACGTCATTTTTGTTTCATTTGTAAGACAGCAGTGTCTACGCAATCACACTGGCATACACCGACCGGTCGACGTTGCCACCCGATAGAATCACCCCGATCTTGCGTCCCGCCAGGGTTTGGCGCTCCTGCATGACGGCCGCCAACGCCGCCGCCCCGGCGCCTTCGACCAGGTTGTGGGTGTCGGTGTAATACACGCGCATGGCCTCGGCAATCTGCGCGTCACTGACCGCAACGATCCGCGCCGCGCCCGCGGCGTAGACGGCAAACGCCTCAGGCACGGGCTTGCGTACCGCCAGGCCATCGGCAAAGGTGTTGGCCGAGGCGGTTTCGCACAGGGTCCCGCGGTCAAACGACAACTGGGCGGCGGCCGCCTCGGTGGACACCACGCCCACCACCTCGGTGTTCAAGCCCAGTGCATCGCGTGCGGCAATCACCCCACAAATCCCCGAACCACAACCAATCGGTACGTACACGGTGTCCAGGTCGGGCGCGGCGTTGAACAGTTCCAACGCATAAGTGGCGACGCCTTTGACCAGCTCGCTATGAAACGGTGGCACCAGGAACAGGTCTTGCGCCTGCGCCAGGCGTGCGGCTTCTTCACGGGCCTCATCGAAATCACGGCCGTACTCGACCACTTCCGCGCCAAAGCCGCGCATGGCGTTGTTCTTTTCCACCGAGTTACCTTGCGGCACGACGATCAACGCCGGCACACCCACTGCGCCTGCTGCCAGCGCCAGGCTCTGGCCATGGTTGCCACGGGTCGCGCTGACGATGCCCTTCACATTCGGCTGCTCGCGTTTGAGCCAGTGCATGAAGGTAATCCCGCCGCGCACTTTGAACGCGCCGGTGGGCGTGTGGTTTTCGTGCTTGACCCACACCGTGCAGCCCAGGCGCTGCGCCAGCAACGGCCAGGCATATTGGGCGGTGGGCGGCATGACCTGGTACACCTGGTGGGCAGCCTGTTCGATATCGTCGCGTGTCAGTCTGAACATGAGGGGTCTCCCTGAGAGGTTGCGCAGTCTGGACACGGACGCCGTGCAGCGGCTTTCAAAAAACCGACCTGACTTTTGTGCCCTCACTTCACTACTATGCAGTGCATGAGCCCTCGAACCTGCCTGTCACCGTTACTGTCCGAACCGGTCCGCCGCGTCGAGGCCGGACCATGGGCGATCGAATTGCTGCCCGGTTGCGCTTACTCAGCTCGCTACGTGGCGGCCCAGGCCGGTATCGGTTTTGCCTTCGACAGCCAGCGCGGTGTGCACGCCATCGGCAGCGACCGGATCCTGCCTTTCGAGGCCGTACCCAACGGCCTCGCGTTCGTGCCGGCCGGGTGTGACGTGTTGTCCGAATCACCCACGGGCGGTGAATACCTGCGAGTGATACGCACCGACGGGGTGGCGTTGCCCGGCGATCACGCCTTCAACAATCGCCTCGACGTCAGGGCCACCGCCCTCGCCTTAAAGATGCGCGCCGCGCTGTTGCAGGCGTCGGTAGAAGACGATTGGGAAGCTTGGGCACTGGCGTTGTCCGAACGGGCAACGGGTAGCAAAACCCTGTCGACACCACTCCTGGGCTCAATCACCGGCACCCGGATGCGCTTGCTCGACGAGTTCATCGACGCCGGTCTCGACGGCCCGATGGGTGTGGCGACGATGGCGCAATTGCTGGGACTGTCCGAAGGCTATTTCATGCGGGCGTTCAAGCACGCCACCGGCAAAAGCCCGCACAGTTACCTGATCGACCGCCGCCTCGCCAAGGCCCGCGCACTGATGCGTGATTCGACCGCCACCCTGGCGCAGATCGCCTACGCCTGTGGTTTCAATTCCCAGGCGCACATGGCGACCACGTTCCGCCAACGCCTGGGTGTCAGTCCGGTGCAGTTGCGTGCGGATCTGCGCTAGGGCTCGCTAGCACTGGCCTGGCCTTCCAGCAACTCACGCCTCCGGGCCCGTGGTGTCATCGCGAACCAGCGTCGACAAGCCCGGTTGAACACACTTTGCTCGCTGTACCCCAACAGGCCCGCCACCTGTGACAATGGCATGCCTCGCTCGGCCAGGTAGTTATCTGCGCGCTGGCGGCGCACGTTCTCGAGAATGTCCTCGAACCCCTGCCCGGCTTCGGCCAGGCGCCGTTGCAAGACACGCTCGTGCAAGCCTAACTGCTCGGCAATGATCGGCAATCGGCAACGCTGGGTGGCCAGCGTACGCACGATCAGCCATTCCACCTGTTCCACCAGGCCGTTCGGTGCCTGTCGACTGAAATGATTGAAGTACTGCACCAGCGTGCGGTGCAGCATCGGGTCTTGTTGTTCGATGGCGTGTTGAAGCTGCGCGGCGGTCAACACCACGGCGCTACACACCTGGTCACTGTAGACGGCGGTGTTGAAAAAGCGTCGGTAACGCGCCGACGACACCGGCGAATGCCCACTGAGCAACACCGCTTGAGCAACGAACTGCGGGCCGCACAACAGCTTCATGATGTTATGGCCCACCCCCATGGCCAGCTCGATCATCTGCCGCTGATGGGATAAACCCGGCAAGCGGATGTCGATCAGCAGGCGCGGCGCGCTGGCCTCGCTAAAGTCCAGGTCCAACTCGATGCCCGGGCTGTGAAAGCCGATGAAGCGCACGATTTCTTCCAGTGCCTGCCCGACTGTCGCCGAACTGCGGGCGATCAGTGCAATGGGCCCCAGCACATCCAGGTCCTGGTAGTCGGCCATCCGCAGGCCGAAGTCCGGGCACTTCAGCTCGTGCGCCGCGCATTCCAGCAGCCCTACCAATGAGCGCAACGGCACCCGTGCGTCTTCTTCCAGCAGGCACTGTGGGTCGATGCGGTAACGCCGCAACAGCACGTCCGGCTGGCCGCCCAGCTGTTCGGTCAACTCGCGAAACCCGGTCAATGAGGTGGTGCGGATCAATGCCGTCATAGTCGTGATAAGTAAAAAACGAGTCGGGAAAGGTCAATAAATCTACGCCCCGGCGATCAAGAATTCCATACCCCAGTGGCCCGTCAACCTGGCGCGCCGCGCCTCACTTTGTAGCGCAACCGAGAACAAGACCAATGGAATTCGACTACATCATCGTGGGTGCCGGCTCTGCCGGTTGTGTCCTGGCCAATCGTCTGAGTGCCAACCCGAATACGCGTGTGTGCCTGCTCGAAGCCGGGCCTAAAGACTGGTCGCCGCTGATCCACACGCCGATTGGCGTGGCGGCGATCCTGCCGACACGGCACGTCAACTGGGCCTTCAACACGGTGCCCCAGCCAGGTTTAAATGGCCGAGTCGGTTACCAGCCACGGGGCAAGACCCTGGGTGGCAGCAGCTCGATCAACGGCATGATCTACATTCGCGGCCACCGCACGGACTTCGATGATTGGCAAGCGCTGGGCAATACGGGCTGGTCCTATGACGATGTGCTGCCGTACTTCCGCCAAAGTGAAAACCATCACCATGGGGCCAGCCCACTGCACGGCAGCGGAGGTGAGTTGTATGTTGGCAAGGCCCAATCGCACCCGGTCAGCGAGGCCTTCATTGCCGCCGCGGTAGACGCCGGGCATCGCTACAACGCCGACTTCAATGGCATCGACCAGGAAGGTGTCGGCGCCTATGAAGTCACCATCCGCAACGGCCGGCGCTGGAGCACCGCTACGGCATTTCTCAAGCCCATCCGCCACCAGCGCAAGAACCTCACCGTATTGACCGGTGCCAACGCCGAGCGCGTGTTGCTCAACGGCAAACGAGCCATCGGTGTGCAAGTGCGCTACAAGGACCAGCCCCTGACCCTGCGGGCGCGAAAGGAAGTGCTGGTGAGCGCCGGTGCGTTTGGCAGCCCGCACCTGTTGATGCTGTCCGGGATTGGCGCGCCTGATGAACTCAAGCCCCATGGCATCGCCGTGCAACACGAACTCCCCGGCGTGGGCCTGAACCTGCGCGATCATCCCGACGTGGTGCAGTGCTACGCCAGCCACGACAGTACCCTGCCTGGCTTTTCAGTCAAGGGTGGGCTGAACATGGGCAAGGCGCTGGTTGACTACACACTGAACAAGTCCGGCACCTTCGCCAGCAACTTCGCCGAAGCCGGGGCATTCCTCAAGACCGATCCGGCCCTGAGCCGCCCGGACATCCAGTTGCACTCGGTGATCAGCCTGGTGGACAACCACAACCGCACCCTGCATTGGGGCCATGGGTTGAGCTGTCATGTGTGCGTCCTGCGCCCGAAAAGCATCGGCCATGTGGGCCTGGCCTCGGCCGACCCGACTGCGCCGCCGCGCATCGACCCCAACCTGCTGGGCCATGACGACGATGTGCAAACGCTGCTCAAGGGTTACCGCATCGCCCGGGACATCATCGAGCAGGCGCCGATGGCCGCGTTCAAGCCCAAGGACATGTACAGCCACGGCCTGCACAGCGACGAGCAATTGATCGAGGTACTGCGCCAGCGCACCGACACCATCTACCACCCTGTGGGCACCTGCAAAATGGGCAACGATGAAGCCGCCGTGGTCGACCGTCAGCTGCGGGTGCATGGCGTGCACGGACTACGGGTGGTGGATGCCTCGATCATGCCCACGCTCGTGGGCGGCAACACCAATGCGGCCACGATCATGATTGCTGAACGCGCTGCCGAGTGGATCGCCAGCGGCCGATGAAGAGCGAATTGGAAATTCAGTGGGTTCTACCTGGCAGCATCCCTTTGAGCACTTCGTCCTTTTCAATGAAGTGATGCTTGAGCGCGATCAGCACGTGGCCGCCCACCAGGGCGCCACACAACCACGACAGGTAGGTATGAATCGACTTCGCCAGGTCGTAGAGGCTCTGATCGGGCTCGACGAGGGACGGCAGCATGAACAGCGCCGCGACCATGACCGGTTTGTCGGCGACTGAACTCCAGTACCAGCCGGACAACGGTAAACCGATCAGGGCCAGGGCATACAACAACACGTGCCCGAGCAGCGCTCCGCGCTTCATGGTTGGACTCATCGAATCGGGCAGTGGCGGCGCCGAATGACTCAGCCGCCAGGCAATGCGCGCGACGATGAGCAACAACAGCGTGCTGGCCAGCGCCTTGTGCACGTAGGTGAGTTCATGATGGGGATTGAGTTCGTCGCGCCAATGCGTCGCCAGGATGCCGATGACCCAGGCGCCAACCCAGATCAGGGCCATGCCCCAATGCAACCACTTGGCTGTGCCGGTGTAACTTCCTTGCTGTGCCATCACGAACGCCTTCCTGTCAGTTTTGAAGGCGCCATTATCGCGACACGGCGTTATCGGAAAAACCGTTAAATGTAGGTTAAACAGATCGAATTGCTCGATACAGCGATGCCGCTATCCCTCAAAACGACCCGAGGTTGCCGCACAAACAACCGCCGGTAAACCGTTCCATGAGGTGTCTCCTATACGCCATCGGCACTTCAGCGCGGAAACAGAAAGGTGCAGGTACCGCAAAAAACTGTAGGAGCTGGCTTGAAGTGGTCCAGTTTTTTTAGACCATTCTGTAGGAGTATTACGCCGCTAGCTTTTCAAAGATGGCTGGCGGCAGGTTGTTCGAGGCGGTGTGACAGCGTCTGTGGTTGTAA
>NZ_JAFMPV010000041.1:0-43499 GCF_049132105.1 Pseudomonas sp. NFX15 | reverse complement strand
AAAACGGAAGGAAAGTATTAATATCGCGCATAAGAACGCCGGTTTGTTAGATGTGTTTGCTCGCACGAACATCATCAATCAAATCGGCGTTCTTGTTTCTGTGTTTCCCGGGATTCCGTGAAGAACCTTTTTTATTGCGTCGAGTTTCGCGCTCTTTCACCAACTACCGCAAATTTTTAGTACATTGTTTAGCACTTCCTCAGTTCGACTGACAAAATCTGATGAGCACAGTCTATGTCTACAGAGTGGATGACGAAATCGTCGGCATTTCTGGAAGCCCACAAAGCGCCATCAACGCAATCGACTGGGTCGAAAAAGACGCAGATGATCCCGAGGTGCTGCAATGGATGATCGATCACCAGGTTCGTGCACCCTATACCGGGGACACGATCGATGGTGACTGACCGCTGCCCAGATCAACTCTTACGCATGCGTGCCAAAGGCCTGGCCAGTAATTTGGCTGGGCCCTCAAGCTATGGCCGTCAACACAGATTTTCAGGTGATGGTCAGTTTCAGGTGATGATGGCTAGCGAATATTTCGTGCGTTGCGGATAATGCTGGCATTGGCAACGGTTAAGTGAGCTGGTTCGAATGGTAGCGAAAGATACTTATAAGTATGCCTATATAGACGCTCTCAGAGGGCTGGCGATTATTCTGGTTGTACTGGTTCATTCATCTCAGAGTGTGAAACCAAATAGCTCACTGCTTACGTGGTTGATGAACGAAGGTGCAAGAGGGGTTCAGCTATTTTATATAGCTAGTGCTATTACTCTCTGTATGTCATGGGCAGCCAGAAAAAGCGACGAATGCAACCCGATACGTAATTTTTACATTCGGAGGTTCTTTCGCATTGCCCCGATGTTCTATGTGGCTATCGCCGGTTTTCTTTATCTGAATGGGACGTTACCGACATATTGGGCACCTAATGGAATAGAGTGGTGGTTCGTTCCTGTTACCGCCTTATTTCTGCATGGCTTTCATCCGGAGACAATAAACTCTGTGGTACCGGGTGGATGGTCCGTGGCCGTCGAAATGACGTTTTACCTTATTTTTCCTGCCCTGATGTGTGTAAGAAGGTTCTCCTGGCTTGCGCTGATTTTAATTATCTGCCTTTACTTGCAACAATATAATGGCTGGATTTTTTCACACGTTTTTGATTATGGCGAAAATCAAAAATATTTGATTGCTGATGTGTTTTCTTTTTACAATTTCTTAAGCCAAGTGCCAGTATTTATTATCGGAATCATGGCGTATCTGTTTCTATCTCAGCATAAGTCCTTGGGCAAGAAATACGTTGCAATAGGTGGAGCAGCATTCGTGGTGCTGCTCGCTGAGTTTTGGTATCAATCGCAGTCGTTGATTTCACATCATGTGATAGCGGGATGTCTATTTGCCTTGTTTGCTATTTTCCTTGCCTATAACCCGGTTAAGGTTCTCGTAAATAGAGTTACCGTCTTATTTGGCAAGCTGAGTTTCAGCATGTATTTGATCCACATAGCAGTACTCAAGCTAATCGGAATGCTTGGTGTGACTGCGTTGTTTGGTGGAGGGAACAAGGAAAGTCTTCTGTTCTTTTTGGTTGTCCTGGTGATTTCCGCAGGCATTTCGTGGGTCACTTATCACCTCATCGAGAAGCCTGGGATCACGCTTGGTCGCAAACTCATCGATAGGTTGGAGGAGGGGCAAGCCGCCACCACCCCTACATCACTGCCGACGGAAGTCATTAAGTAACGCTCTTCTGCCCAGCACCTTCTGAAAAAATCTTTTGAGCCGGCCCCGTTGCCGGCTTTTTTTCGTCTGGAGAAAAGTATGTCGATCACCGCGCAGCAATTGCTGCAGATCCTTCCCAGCTCCGGCAAGCAAGCCGGCGTTTTTGTCTCTGGAGTTTGAATAATGCGCACATCACAAAACGGTATCGCGGTGCTGAAGTATTTCGAAAACTGCTCGCTGAGCGCATATCCAGACCCTGCTACTGGTGGCGCGCCGTGGACGATCGGATGGGGGCATACCGGACCTGAGGTTGCCAACGGGATTGTTTGGACGCAGGCCAAGGCTGACGCACAGCTGCTTACCGACCTTGCTTCACGCGAGATGGTGGTTTCATGTGCAGTCACCAAAACGCTGACACAGGGCCAGTTCGACGCGCTTGTCGACTTCGTTTACAACCTGGGCGCCGGTAACTTCGAAGGTTCGACCCTTCTAAAGCTGATCAACGCCGGCGACATGGAAGGGTCCATGGCTCAGTTCGGCCGCTGGAACCGCGCCGCCGGCCGTCCGATGCGTGGCCTGACGCGGCGCCGCGCCGCCGATGCCGCACTCTTTGCCGGGAAGACCGGAACTCAGGCGATCGCCATAGGAGTGGCAGCAGCATGACGATCTGGCTGCGAATCCTTCCTTATATAGGTGCGGTGCTATTGGTGGCCGCCGCGCTTTTCGGTATCTATCATCACGGCGTGACCGTCACCGACGAAAAGTGGCAGGTCAAGTGGGATGACCGCGACACCCGGGACGCCCAGGCGAAAGCCGTCAACGAGGCCGCCGAGCGCACCAAAGAGCAGGCCTACCAACAATCAATCAACAAGGCGGTCCAAGATGGCCAACGCATCATCGATCAAGCGACGGCTGATGCTGCTGCCGCTCGCACTTCTGCTGACAGCCTGCGCGGGGCAGCCGACAGCCTTGCCAACCGACTCGCAACCAGTCAAGCCAGCGGCCATTCCTGCACTGCCGCCGCAAGCCAGGCAGCTTCCCGCGCCGCAATGGTGCTTGCCGACGTGCTCAAGCGCGCTGACCAGCGAGCGGGCGACTTGGCTGCAATTGCTGACCAAGCCAGAGCCCGTGGAGTGACCTGCGAAAAGGCATACGACGGATTAGGTATCAACCCTGACGCAATGAGGTAATGGCGCTAGCCTGTGGTCGACTCTCGAAATAAAGCGCTGGCGGAGTGGGTTGATAGCGTTGGCAGCCTGCCAGGCCTACGCTAGAAGGGTATCCCGTTGAATGGCATTACGGCGAAATGCTAGATATTTGACTGTTGTACTGGGGGGAGATTGCCGCATACTTCACCACCTACAGGGAGGGCTCTCCAAGCAATCGTTAGAGTCTTAAGTGCACTGATGTTGATAAAAGGCTAATAATAATTTTATGTCCCGAATGACCTCGGATCAGTCAAAGCAGCTTGACTCTATGCGCGCTCTCGCTGCGATTATGGTTTTGTTTGGGCACACCTTTCAAACTCTCCTTCTGCCGGTAATGAACTCTTGGTTCACCGTTGTTGTTCTCTTATCACAAATGGCTGTTATGGTGTTTTTTGTGCTAAGTGGCTTTTTGATAGGGAAATCGGTTTGCAATAACATATCGAAAAATTCCATTTTTAGCCTTAAGCAATATTCAAGAGATCGAGCTATTAGAATATACCCGCCACTGATGGTTTCACTGGTTCTAGTGGTGCTGCTTTCTTTGGTGGCGCCTTATATGTTTCCGTCAGGGACCAACTCGCTACTCGCTATGCCCGGTATTGATTTTGTGCGAACAGAGTTTGCATCACGCCCTTCGGATATGTGGGGTGCTCTGGCGTTTCTCAACGGTTTTAAAACAGAAACCCCCTCAGCGAATAGCCCGCTTTGGAGTCTCTCAATTGAAGTTTGGTACTACGTGATAATCGCGTCAGTATTTCTATGGCCAAGCAGGAAAGTGGTTTCGAGCCTTATTCTTGGGCTAGCTATTTTTGTAACGTACAAAAACACATTGTTTTTTACATTAGCACCTGTTTGGTTTTCTGGGTTTGGTCTGGCAATGATTCATCAGCGCAGAGAGCAGATGCATAATTTAGCTTTCGGGGCGTTGTTCGTAATTGCGAGTCTTGCTCTTGTTGTTATAGTGGTATTAGCTCTGTATGACAATCCGACCGGAAATGCTGTGGACTACGCCACGCTAAATCCATTTAGGGTAGTGTCCGGCTTGTGGTTTGCTTGCTTTCTTGCATTGATTATGGGTGGTTGCACATCTTTCCCACAGTGTTTTTACCGACATTCGGGCTATTCATACACCCTGTACGTTATTCATTTTCCCATTCTACTATTCGTTTTGGGGGTTGCGCAGAAAGCCGTATATAACTCCTTGTTAAATGCTGCGCTTATTAGTGTCTTGACGATTGTTTTTTGCTTGGTCGCGTCTTGGTTGTTAAGTGGATGGATTGAAAATAAGCGATTTATATCTAACCTGCTGTCAATTGCAAAACATAGACTTGTTGGAAAGGCACCGAACTAAACCACTGGAAATTGACCAGGCGTTGGGCAGGCTGAGTGCCGCTACAAAGTCGTGGATGCCATGGTATTGGGAAGATCGCCCCGCACATGCTCAGCCTTTCTTTCTGTCCGCTTCCAACTGGCGAATGATCCGTTCTTTTTGATCGAGGACCAGTCTGAGGCTGTTGATTTCAGACAGCTGTTCGGTGGTCTCCGCTTCCAGACTGGCCATCCATGTCCGCTTCTTTTGTAATTCGACAGTGAGCTGGTCGTTCATTTCCACCAGGCTGGCAATGTTCGCCTTTGCCGCCTCCAGCTTACGCTTCAGTTCTTGGATGTCTTCCTCGAGCATGCTCGCGTAGTGTTTGACGGTTTCGAGCCGGGTCGGGCTGCCAACCCATTCGCTCGTGTCTTCGATTTGGTAGGGGTCCATGATCGTGCCTTACTGATACTGTTTGGATGTACAGTAATCGACGCGTGACCAGTTGGCGAATAGTGGCGACGAAATGCGACGCTGATCAATCCGGAGTCATCATCACCGCGAGCGTCATCTTGATGAATTCTTCGTTCTAGTCGATGGCTTCCAAGGCCGCGCGTACGTTGTCGGCGACATCGGCCGATCCGCGCTGCTCGACCCAGTTCGACAGCTCCATGATGGCTGCTTCCAGGGCGAGCTGGTTTTCGTTGAGCTTGTACAGCAGGGAAGGGAGCAGGTCAGAGTGGGGCATCGCGAAATCCTCCGTGGAGTTTTCAGCGTAGCATTCGTCAATCGTGGGCGGATGACTCCAGCAGCGCCAAAAAAGTACATCAGTTAGTACATCGGTTTGCGCGTTTAAGGATTTTAATCAATGAATATTGGTGTTTATTGCTTAAATTAGATTCCGGCTTCGGGCACCATCTTAAATCAAGGGTTTGCGGGCGAAAGCTAATGCAAACCCTTGTTTGTTCTGCCCGTAATTTTCGCAGAGGCCTGCCATTCATTTGGTGGATGAGATCTTCACTTTGCGAATGCGGGTATACCCCTGCCACTACCCTAAGCGTAAAGTCCGCGCCAGCACGGTACCCGCAGGTATCGCCAGTGGCGTCGCGAAATTCAGTGCGACCTGATACACCATACCTCTGCCGGACTCGGTCAACCCGACATGTGCGCAGATGAAGTCAAACACCGTTTCAGCCTGGGCTTCATCGACTACGACGTTAACCACTCGGGTCAGCGCGGACTCCGGGATTTCGGTGTGCGGGGCTTTGGCGGCTTGCAGGACCGCCACGCCGCGGCAACTGACGGTGTCTGCGCGGGTGATGCCATGGGTTTCGCGCAGCAGCGTCAGCAATGTGCGCTCTGTGCCATCGTCGGGCAGCACGCAGGTTATGAGTTTGGCGGCTGCGCCCGGTATGCCCGGGATTGAGAAGCTCATGAGACGCTCCCTTGTTCGAGCATGTCGCGGGGGATGTAGGTGGCGACTTTTTCCACCGGGGTCGCGTAGACCATCCCGGCACCGGGAACATTGAGGTTGGCCGCGTGATAGATGGCTTCAAGGACCGCGTGTTGGTAGTCGGTCGCGACCAGCAGGCTGACCACTTCTTTTTCGGCATCGATGGCGATGCTGAGCAGACCGAGCCGCTCACGGGGGCCAATGCCGTGGGCGTGATAGACAATTGCGCCCGGCGCGCCCATGCCCTGGGCCGCCTGGATCACCGTGTCGGCACGTCCGACAGGCACGATGCAGGTGATCAGTGCAACGTCGGTAAGGTAGGTAATCCCGTCAGCTTTCATCCTGCTTCTCCTGTGCCCAACAATTGATTGTCCGGTTGTTCCGTGGCGGCCCTTGTCTGTCGCCACAGCTGGAATCGCGTCCATTGCCCGAGCAGCATGACGCTGATGATCGGGCCCACGGAGGCCATGCAAAGAATGCCGAACCCTTCGACGGCGTGGGTGGCATTTCCCAGCCCCAATCCCATGGCAAGAACCAGTGGCACGGTGATCGGCCCGGTGGTGACGCCTGCGCTGTCCCAGGCTACGTTGACGAACTCTTCGGTGGAAAAAAACGTCAGCACCGCAGCCAACAGGTAGGGCGGTATCACCAGCCAGACCAGTGGCAGGCCGAACACCAACTTGGCCACACCAATAGCAATGCCGCAGGCAACGCCTATCGAGACGGCACGAATCAGGTTGCGCTTGCGGATAAAGCCGTTGGTGAGGGTCTCTGCGGTGACACCGAGCGCATTCAGCGCGGGTTCCGCGACGGTCGCCCCGTACCCGAGCGTCCAGGCGAACGCCAGGGCCAGCACCAGGCCCACCTCATATTTGTAGAGCGGGGAACCGTCCGCGCCGGGTGTCTGCATGAAAGCTGCCGGTATCAGCGAGCCAGCACTCCCGCCCAGCTTCGACAAACCGTAGGTCAGCCCGAGATTGAATAGGCACATGCCCGCCACGGTCAGGGCGATGCCGAGGAAGATCTCGCGGCGTCGTGGCAGGTTCTGGCGCAGCAACAGTTTCAACACCATCAGCAGGAAGATCACCAGCGGCACGATCGCTCGTATTCCCGAAACAATGTCGAGTCCCGGACTGACCTCGTGCCAAGGCGTAGCCATTTGTGCGGCGCCGGCAGCGGCCTGTGCGGCTGCGATGATCGCTGCCGGTGACGAAATAGCCGCCACGTACAGGCCTAGCAGCATCACGCCAATGACAGGAAACAGCGAAGCCAGCGTGACAATACCGAATCCGGAAAGTCCGCAGCCGCCCTTGCCGGCAGCAGCCGCGATACCGATCCCCAAGGCGAGCACCAAGGGTACGGTGACCGGCCCGGTCGTGACCGCGCCCGCATCCCAGGCCAGGCCGATCACTTTTGCAAGCTGCGGATCACTCGACATATACACCGTCAGCAGTAGAACCGGTGTCAGCGATAAATAGATCAACGGCTTCAGGCTCCAGCCGTAGAGGAAGCGCAACGTTCCGATAACGGCGGCCAGACCGACGCTGGCTCCGACCACCAGCACCAATTCGCCGGTCCACTGGTTGAGTATCGCCCAGAGGTAGGGCGCCTGCTGTGCGCTGACGTTCTGTCCGGCAGCGCGCAGGGCGCCAATGGCGGGTTCGGCGAACGTCACTCCGACGCCCAACAGCAGGGTCACCAGCAGCACAGCGGGCAGGGATAACTTGCGCGGAAGGTTGCTGCCAATGATTTCGCCGAACGGCATCAGGCCAAGTTTCAACCCTTCCATGAACAGCATCAGGCCGACGATCACGGCGAACAGGCCACCGGCGACCAGCAGCGAGTCCTCGACCAACTGACGCAGGATGATGATCTGGAACAGCACCAGGTACAGCGCGAGTGGTACCACGGCGCGAAGCTGCTCCATTAGCCGCACCTGAAGATAAGGCTTGAGGATGGCGATTATCTCGCCCGGGCGCAGTTTTGCTGCCGGGTGGGGCGCGGCCCGCCAATGACCATCGGCATCGCGAACCGGTGCCGAGACAAGTTCGCGCATGGGTATTTCGCGGCGACCGGCTCCGAGCTTCTGCAGGTAGTGCGCGTAGCGAAGGGTGTCTTTCATTGGGATATCTGATCAGGTTGTTTACCGGTATACGAACGATAGACAGTCTTGTCGTGTCGCGCTTTTTGGCTAAAAGCCGGTTTTATTTCTACTGCAGACAATGTTGCCATCCCTCGTTAGTTGACGAGTTGACGTCGGTCAACATACCCGATGCCCAACTGTGCTTGCACAAACAGGCTTGCTTCGAACATGAAATCCCTGGCCGTGACTGAACTAACGAACCTTGCGGGGTCATGCTGCAACAGGGACTTACAAAGCCATTGCTTGAAAGAGTGACGCGGTCGAGATAGAGGTCTTCTGACGTTTTTGCCTGCGCCTGACGTGGTCAGGTTTTTTGCAGCAAACGAAGGGCATCTATTGCCCTTGTTTTTTGAGGACGATGAATGAAACAGGCACCTGTGTTGCTTCTGGCGTTGTTGTTTATAGTGTTGACGGGCTGCACGACGTCGCCACCGAAAGATCAAAACAACCTTTGCAACATCTACCGTGAATATCCCCGCTGGTACGAAGACTCGGTGGACATGCAGAAAGAGTTTGGCACGCCCCTGCATGTGGCCATGGCGATCATGAAACAGGAAAGCAGCTTCGTGGCGGATGCATTGCCGCCACGCGATTATTTGCTCTGGGTGATTCCTTGGGGGCGCGTCAGCTCGGCTTACGGCTATGCACAGGCTCAGGACCCCGTCTGGGGCGAGTACAGGAGTGACACGGGCAATGGCGGTTCGCGCGACAGCTTCGACGACGCGATCATGTTTATCGGCTGGTACGCCACGGGCACACGCCGCCAACTCGGGATCTCGCAATGGGACACCTACAATCAATATCTGGCTTACCACGAGGGACGTGGTGGCTACAGCCGCAACTCCTATCGCAGTAAACCCTGGCTGATGCAGGTCGCACGCAAAGTGCAGCAGCAGTCGGAGGTATACAACGCTCAACTCAAGACTTGTCGCCAGGAACTGGAAGTCGAACGCAATAGTTGGTTTTAACGGCAAAAAAATCCCCGCCTCTCCTGGGGGAAGAGGCGGGGCAAAAAGTACACATGGTGAAGTAGGTCAGCCTCCTCAAATGCAGATTGGGCCGCATTTGAAGCGTCCGTTAAAGGTGTCACCTGTTAGCCTCACCCTGGCCGACCCGCTTCGAGGTGTATTTAAAGCGGCGACTGGCGAATTATTGAAATCAATAATTATCAAAAAAGAATATGCGAAGGCCTGTAGGCAACCATCACAGATTTACGATTGAGCAATTGGGAATCAGCGCACCCCAACTTTGGGGATTTTCCACGTTTTGGGGCGCACGTTCAGGCGAAGGAGAGTCGTTACAGGAACGCTGTAATCATGCCCAAATCCAGTTCCAACATGAACTGAGTAAGCGTGGCGAGAAAGCCCGTTATTACAAAAGAGGCAAAAGCAAGGTGCTAGCCAACTATCAGTAGAGGCGGGTGGTCAGGACGGTTCCAATATCCGTTTGTCGATGCTGGCCGGAAGGTGGTGTGGCGCATTGATCCGGCCTTCGAGCCTGCTCACGAACGCCAGTGCTTGCGCATAGCTGCGAAATTCGACGCACCACTCGTTCATCCACACATTCCAGGCCTCTGGCTTGCTCGCCTTTTCGATTTTTATCAGCATCCTGGAATCCCTCCATGTTTTGGTTTAGCCAATTAGAGGACCATTTAAAGCCGAGAACGGAGGGCGTCGGGAAATCAATAATTATCAAAAAAGGATTTTTGCGGAAGGAGGGCGGGCTTTGCACGCGAGTGGCGCGTTCGCTCGGATGGCGTCCGGATCAAGGGTTTGCGGGCAAACCCTTTTTTGTTCCGGCTGCATTGTTTCTATCTTGATTGCCGGCTGCCTGATTCTTCTCAGGACGCTGGCCCAGCCTTGCGCCGGTCGTTGCCGTCCGGATTGCCGAGGTTGATCAGTCGTCTTTCCAGCAGCACGTTTTCCAGTGCCTGACGATCTGACGGGTTGAGTTGATGTTCTCGTTCCTTGAGTTCAAGCAGGATCGGGCTGGACCACTGGCGATAGGTTTGCTCGGCAGTACGATTGGGTGTCATGGGTTCCTCCTTGATCAGGCTCCTGCCAATGAAGGTGCGGCGATTCGATACGCAAGAGACCCTAGCCGACGAACCTTGTTCTCGCCAATGCGTTACGTCGGACGTCCGTTTTGCCAAATCCCTGTGGCCACCGTGCGATGCACGTAGTCACTGAAATCCCGGGCGGGGCGCCCCAGCAAATGACGCGTCAAACAACCGACCGAGGCTATCTCGACTTCCAGTGTCCGCCGCCGGTTTCACAATCGATTCTGGCCTGGGCCAGGTGTTCAGTGTCGTAGTAGTACGTAATGATCTGGGCGTTGTTGGGGATGTTGGTCGAGCGGCTGTTTTTGTCTTTGCTAATGGACCGTGGGTTGGCCAGGGCTTCTTGCGTCAATGTGCCCAGGCAAGTCGCCTGATAGTGATCGGGGCACTGTCCGACGCTGTTCTTGGTGGTGCTGAGCATCTCCTTGCTCTCGTTGCTGCACGACCAATTGATCGAATCCTGCGGCATACCCTCGAACTCATAGCAGGAATGGGTTTCGATCGCCGGCACGGATGCGCTCTCGGCGCGGGTGACCACATCGCATCCTTGAGCCAGCGCCAGAGCCGGGCTCAACAGGGCGATGAGCATCAAGATTTGGCTGTTCATGTCTTTTCACTCCGATTGAGCCCTGGCGCAGGCCAGGGCTCATGGATATCGAAATTCCGTCGAGTGTTTGCTGACTGCAACTAATGCCTAAACGAAAGCCTGGTGAGTAAAACCCCGTGGCAGGCGTTGCAAGCCGGCCATAGCGGTCAGTCGCTCGGTCCAAGCCGAACGCCAGTTAATGGCAGTGTGCACGGCTTTGGCCTTGCGGGCTGCGCGGCGGGCAGCGTTGCGTTCGGTCTTGCGAGCTTCCTTGAAGGCCTCGGTGTTGCGGCAACTCCTGCATTTCACGCGTTTGAGTTCGCGGGTTGATACGAGGGTGGTGCCTTTGTGACCACAGGCCAGTTGTCCGCCGATTTTGAAGTGAGTGACCATTGAAACGTCTCCTTGGTGACGTGTGATCGGTTGACCCCACGCGAGCGGCGACGTTCGATTCCATTAGAGGTGGGAAGTATTAAGGCGCCAGGTCGGGATTTTTTCAGGAGGGAAATTTGGCAGGCAGCCCAAAGGATCGGAGACGTCGCCGTCACCGATCACGCTGCTCGAATCGGGCCTTTGCTTGCACAGTCACTCCGCGACAGATCATCTGAACCGAGGCAGTGGCCGATCGGCAGGCTTGAGAGACGACAGCGTATGCCGGATCAGCGGCGTGTCCTTCTCGATGTCGTTCAAGCGATCACGAATTCTGAGGGCAGTGGGGTGTCCGCCTTGATGATCGACCCAATCGGCGATCTCCTTGCACGCCGCTGCCAGGCGCGCCTGACGGGAGTCCAGCAAGGTGAGCAGGGTGGTGATGGACTCTTTTTCGGACATGGGAAACACCTCCGTTCAAGACATCTGGTGTGTCAGCAAAGAGCCCGCGTGGAGCGAGCTTTCTGCCGTTGGGGTCGCTGATCCTTCAGCCATTTGAGTATAGACCCGTTAAAAAAGGCTGGCAGTCGTCAAATCTGGCGAGCTGTCACGTGTGATTTTGCGTTCAATTGCCGGCAAACACGCAGCGCGTCTTCTTCAACATCGTAGCCGTCGCCGATGAACCCTTGGGTCCGGGTATCGGCGATGCGGTACCAGACGCAGGCATCGGCAGGCGAGTGACCACTTTCTCCGGCGCGGCGACCATGGATGATGATCTTGTTGCAACGCTTCACGACGAAAATGTCTTCCATGGCGTGTCCGTAGTCGATTCGTGTTCAGATCAACTATAGAAGCCCTTGGTGATCGTGCAAAAAATAGACAGGTCAATTCGTCGGTTCAGAAACCGCCAGCGTACCTTCGAGGAATAACGCCAGGCCGACTTCTTCAGTCGACAGCCCCTTGCGTGCGCGAGGGCTGCGCAGTTTGGCCAGCTCGCCCAGCAGGAAGCCGTCCAGCACGGCCGGGTGGATATAGCACTTGCGGCACACCGCCGGCGTGTTGCCCAGTTGCCGGGCCACGTTCTTGACCATTTCCACCACGTGTCGCTTGGCCTCCGATTCCGGCTCCCAGTGCAGCTTGCGCAACATGGCCAGGGCCAGGACGCTGCCTGCCCAGGTGCGGTAGTCCTTGGCGGTGAAGTCGGCGCCAGTGAGCGTTTGCAAATAGCTGTTGATGTCGGAAGAACTGACGGTGTGCCGCTCACCGTTTTCATCGAGATACTGGAACAGGTTTTGCCCGGGGATTTCCTGGCAGCGCTTGATGATCCGCGCCAGGCGCCGGTCCTTTACGGTGATCTGGTGTTCAACGCCGCTTTTGCCGCGGAACTGGAACAGGATGGCGCTGCCGTTGATTTCGACATGACGGCTGCGCAAGGTCGTCAGGCCATAGGAGCGGTTGTCCCGGGCATACTGGCTGTTGCCGATACGGATCAGTGTCGAATCGAGCAGGGTGATGATCGTGGCCATGACTTTGTCGCGACTGAAGCCCGGTGCCGCCAGGATCGCTTCCAGCTGTTTGCGCAGCTTCGGCAAGGCCAGCCCGAAGTCACGCAGGCGCAGGTATTTGTCGGCGTCGCGTACTTCTCGCCAGCGCACGTGGTACCGGTATTGTTTGCGCCCTCGGGCATCGCGGCCGGTAGCCTGCAAATGCCCGCGTGGATCAGCACAGATCCACACCTCGGTATAGGCCGGCGGCACCGCCAGTGCGTTGAGGCGTTTGATTTCGTCCGGGTCGGTAATGCGCTGGCCGTTGGGCTCGAAATAGGCGAATTTTCCGCGTAGCTTCCGACGGCTGATTCCCGGCTGGGTGTCATCGACATAATGCAGATCACGCGGCAAAACTTCGGACATGGCGATCATCCCGGACAAGGGTCATTACAGCCATTGACCCCGTGCCGGTGCAGTCGTGCCGCCGGATTTATGCCAGCACCGCGACCGCTTTGATTTGTGCCCAGAGTGGCTGGCCAGGATGGATGTTCAATTGGTCGCGGGAGTAACGCGTGATCCGCGCCAGCAAAGGCGTGCCCGCGGCGTCCAGGCGAATCAGCACGTGGGCGGCGTTGTCAGCATTCATTTCACTGACAACGGTGACCGGCAGGCGATTGAGAATGCTGCTGTGTTCGGCATTGTGCAGGCTCAAGCTCACGTCCCGCGCCTGGACTTTGCAACGCAGTGCCTGACCTATCTCCATGAGTGTGTGTGGAACACGAATGTCGAGGTGGGTGTCGGGTAACCGCAGGCTCAACAATTGATAGTCAGCGTCATAGGCGCTGACTTGCCCTTCAATCACCACGCCGGCGTCATCGCCCATCGCCAGGGGCAAGTCGAGGCGTGCCAGGGTCTGGCCGATCGGGCCGCTGGCCAGGGCCTTGCCGCTGCTGAGCAATACGATATGGTCGGCCAATCGCGCGACTTCATCCTGGGAATGGCTGACGTACAGCACCGGGATGTCGAGTTCGTCGTGCAAGCGTTGCAAGTACGGCAGGATTTCACTTTTGCGCTGGGCGTCCAGCGCGGCCAGTGGCTCGTCCATCAACAACAGTTTCGGGCTGGTGAGCAAGGCGCGGGCCATGCCGACGCGCTGCCGTTCGCCACCCGAAAGGTGTTGTGGGTGCCGGTCGAGCAGATGGCTGATGCCCAACAACTCGGTGGCGTGGGCCATGTCGACCCGACGCTGCGACTTGGGGATACGCTTGAGTCCAAACTCAAGGTTGGCCAGCACTGACAAATGGGGAAACAGGCTGGCCTCCTGGAACACGTAGCCCAGTGCGCGCTTGTGCGGCGCGACGAACACGCCGTTTTCGCTGTCTTGCCAGACTTCGTCGTTGACCTGGATAAAGCCCTGATCGGCCCGCTCCAGGCCCGCGATGCAACGCAGGCAAGTGGTCTTGCCCGAGCCGGAATGACCGTACAGCGCCGTGACGCCGCGGCCTGGCAGTTGCAGGTCGACGTCCAGCGCAAAGCCTGGGTAGTCCAGTTTCAGGCGCGTAAGAATCATCGGTCAGCTCCAGTCTGCTTTGGTTTTTCGGCTGGAGTACAGCGCCAGCAACACGACAAACGAGAACACCAGCATCGCCCCGGCCAGCCAATGGGCCTGGGCGTATTCCATGGCTTCGACGTGATCGTAGATCTGCACCGAGACCACGCGGGTTTTCTCGGGGATGTTGCCACCGATCATCAGCACCACCCCGAATTCGCCGACGGTGTGGGCGAAGCCGAGAATGGCGGCGGTGGTGAAACCGGGGCGGGCCAGGGGCAGGGTTACACTGAAAAACGTGTCCCAGGGATTGGCCCGCAGCGTCGCGGCCACTTCAAGCGGGCGCGTGCCGATGGCGGAAAATGCGTTTTGCAGCGGCTGGACAACAAACGGCATCGAATACAAAACCGAGCCGATGACCAACCCGGCAAAACTGAACGTGAGGGTGCCAAGACCGAGCGATTGGGTGAACTGGCCAATGAACCCGTGAGGGCCGAGCGCCAGCAACAGATAAAAGCCAATCACTGTCGGTGGCAGGACCAGGGGCAGGGCGACAATCGCCCCGACCGGGCCGCGCAACCAGGAGCGGGTGCGCGACAGCCATAACGCAATCGGAGTGCCGACAATCAGCAGGATGACGGTCGTCAGGGACGCCAGTTTCAGGGTCAGCCAAATGGCGGAAAAATCGGCACTTGATAGCGACATTTAGATTTCGTAGCCGTAGGACTTGATAACGGCTGCCGCTTTCGGCCCCTTGAGGTAGTCAACCAATGCTTTGGCGGCCGGGTTGTCTTTGCCCTTGTTTAGAATCACGGCGTCTTGCTTGATCGGGTCGTGCAGGCTGGCTGGAACGATCCAGGCCGAACCGCTGGTGATCTTGCCGTCCTTGTAGATCTGCGACAGGGCGACGAAACCCAGTTCGGCGTTGCCAGTGGAAACGAACTGATAGGCCTGGGTGATGTTCTGGCCTTCAACGATCTTGTCCTTGACCTTGTCGGTCAGACCTTCCTTGGCCAGCACCTGGGTGGCTGCCATGCCATAAGGTGCGGCTTTGGGGTTGGCGATCGACAGGTGCTGGTACTCATTCTTTTTCAGCACGTCGCCCTTCGCATCGACGTAGCCTTCCTTGGCCGACCACAGTGCCAGGGTGCCGACCGCGTAGGTGAAGCGCGAACCCTTCACGGTGTCGCCTTCAGCCTCGAGTTTTTTCGGGGTGCTGTCGTCGGCGGACAGGAACACGTCGAACGGCGCGCCGTTTTTGATCTGGGTGTAGAACTGGCCGGTGGCACCCAAGGAGGTGACCAGTTTGTGCCCGGTGTCTTTTTCGAAATCAGCGGCGATGGCCTGGATCGGCGCGGTGAAGTTGGCAGCGACCGCCACCTGGACTTCGTCCGCCTGGGCCGAGCCGAAGGTGAAGACAGCGAGAAGGCTCACCAGGCAAGTGGGGGCAAAACGTGAGGCACGAATGGTCATGAAACGGCTCCGTTAAAGGCAAATGCAGCAGGGGGTGATTCGTTATGTACCGAAATATATAGCGATTTGCCCTTAAACGGAATGTGCTGTCACAAAATTGTATACAACTTTAACGCTGGTGGCGCTCAGGTGCGACGCAGCAGCCTCGCCAAGCCATCCTCGGCTAATTGCCGAGTGAGGGCTGCGGTGCTCAATTCGACCCCGAGGGTGAACGCCTGGCCGGCCCAGAGGTTGCTGAAATCCGCTTCATCCTTGGCTCGCAATGGCATCAGTGCACCACCGGCCAAGGGAAACGCTGGTGCCTGAGCGCTCATCGGCCCGAGTTCGCGCATCACCCGATTGAGAATGCCCCGGGCCGGGCGGCCGGTGAATACGTTGGTGATCGCCGTCTCGCTTTCTTTGGCAGTGCGCAACGCTGCGTGATGAGACGCGCTGACCTTGGCCTGCGGCGTGAACAGATACGCCGTCCCCACTTGCACCGCCGAAGCCCCCAGCATGAACGCCGCAGCGACGCCGCGTGCGTCTGCGATGCCGCCGGCGGCAATCACCGGCACGCTGACCGCATCGACAATTTGCGGCACCAGGGCGAACGTGCCCACCTGACTGTTCAGGTCATCGCTGAGAAACATCCCGCGATGGCCCCCAGCCTCGGAACCCATGGCGATAATTGCATCGCAGCCATGCTGCTCCAGCCACACGGCTTCGGCGACGGTGGTGGCCGAGGACAGCACTTTTGCACCGGTGGCCTTGACTCGATCGAGCAGGGCTTTTTCCGGCAGGCCAAAGTGAAAACTCACGACTTCGGGGCGAAACGCTTCGACCACTTCGCAAGCCGCGTTATCGAACGGCGCGCGGTTGGATACCGGGGTTGGCGCATCAAAATCGACGCTGAGTTCCTGGTAGTAGGGTTGCAGCAGGTGTTTCCAGGCCTGAGCGCGTTGCTCATCCGCGGCTGGCGGTTGATGGCAGAAGAAATTGACGTTGATCGGGTGCCGGGTGTGCTGGCGGATGGTGTTCAGTTCGTCGCGCAGTTGATCGGTGCTGAGCATCGCCGCCGGCATCGAGCCCAACCCGCCGGCATTGCACGCAGCAATGACCATGGACGAATGGGTAGCACCGGCCATCGGCGCCTGAATGATCGGCAACTCTATGCCGAGCAGGTCGAGAATGCGGGTATCTGGCCATGGGTTCATGTGCTGTGCTCTCCGACATTGTCCGGGCAGGGACGGTAGAACTGGCTTTGTAACGCAAACGACTGGCGCAAGGCCAGTCGTCTTTTCCGCCACCGTCCCCGTCGGCTCCCTCGACAAGGCAGTGTATTGCGGTGCTTCAGGGCTGCGAAAAAAGCATAGCCACCGTCAATCAAAACGCACGGCGCTTTGCCCGATTGGCTTAAAGTCGAGTACGGCAAACGGTTGCCATGTGTTATTTCAATCGTACCACCACCAGACTGATTCCATTGAGAGGCCGTAATGTTCAAGGGCATTTTGATCGACAAAGACGACAGCGGTTACCGGGCCACCCTGCAAGAGATTGAGGACGATCAGCTGCCTGACGGCGATGTCACGGTGCGCGTGGCGTACAGCACGCTGAACTTCAAGGATGGCCTGGCGATCACCGGCAGCAGCCCGGTGGTGCGTAAATTTCCGATGGTACCCGGCATCGACCTGGCCGGTGTCGTCGAAGTCAGCGAGCATCCGGACTACAAGGTTGGCGACCAAGTGCTGCTCAATGGCTGGGGCGTTGGGGAAGGGCATTGGGGCGGTCTGGCGCAAAAGGCACGCCTGAACGGTGAGTGGTTGATTCCGCTGCCCAAGGCTTTTACCGCAGCCCAGGCGATGGCCATTGGCACCGCGGGTTACACGGCGATGCTGTGCATCCAGGCGCTGGAACACAACGGCGTGAAGCCCGAGCAGGGTGAGATTCTGGTGACCGGCGCCAACGGCGGCGTCGGCAGTTTCGCCATCGCCTTGTTGAGCCGACTCGGTTACCGGGTGGTCGCCTCCACCGGGCGTACCTCGGAGCACGACTACCTCAAGCAACTGGGTGCCAGCGACATCATCGATCGAGCCACGCTGTCCGAGCCAGGCAAGCCGTTGGCGAAAGAACGCTGGGCGGCGGTCATCGATTCGGTCGGCAGCCACACCCTGGCCAACGCCTGTGCCAGCACCAAGGCCAATGGTACCGTCGCCGCCTGCGGCTTGGCCCAAGGCATGGACTTCCCGGCCTCGGTAGCACCGTTCATTTTGCGCGGCATTACCCTGGCCGGCATCAACAGCGTGACTCAGCCCAAGGCCAAGCGCGTGGAGGCCTGGAACCGCCTGGCGCAGGACCTGGACATCAACCTGTTGCCACTGATCAGTCATGAAATCGGCTTGATCGATGCCATCGAAGCCGCGCCGCGCTTGCTGGCCGGGCAATTGCGCGGGCGCGTGGTGGTGGATGTGAATCGCTGATCACGGCGCTTCGCGTTCCAGCAACTGGCGTTTACGCTCGACACCCCAGCGATAGCCCGACAGATTGCCATCGCTGCGCACCACCCGATGGCACGGGATCGCCACCGCCAGGCTGTTCGCGCCGCAGGCTTGGGCCACGGCACGAACAGCTTTTGGCGCACCGATGCGCTGGGCGATGTCGGCGTAACTGGCGGTGCTGCCCACCGGAATTTCCCGCAGGGCTTGCCAGACACGCTCCTGAAACGCTGTGCCACGTACGTCCAGCGGCAAATCCAGGCCAATCGCCGGTGCTTCGATAAAACCGACCACTCGGGCAATCAGTTGCTCGAACTCATGGTCGGCACCGATCAGGTTGGCGCGGCGAAACTTGTCTTGCAGGTCCTGGACCAGTTGGTGCGGATCATCGCCCAGCAAGATCGCACAAACCCCGCGCTCACTCTGCGCCACCAGAATCGCCCCCAACGAACACTGGCCGACGGCAAAACGTATGTCGTTGTTTTGCCCGGCGGCGCGGTAGTCCGTAGGTTTCATGCCCAGCAGTTGGTCTGCCGCTTCGTAAAACCGGCTGTTGGAGTTGAACCCGGCGTCATACAGGGCATCGGTCACTGAACCACCATCCGCCAACCGCTCGCGGACCTTGCGTGAACGATGCGCATCGGCGTAGCCCTTGGGTGTCAGGCCGGTGACGGCTTTGAACACGCGGTGGAAGTGGAAGCTGCTCATACCGGCGGCCTCGGCCAATTTCGCCAAGGCAGGCAACGACTCTGCACTTTCGATCTGGCGGCACGCGGCGGCCACGGTCGCGGCATGTTGCGCGGCGAGTTCGCTCTGGTCTTTGGTGGCCCGTTTGCTCGGCCGATAACCCGCCGCCTGGGCCTGTTCGGCGCTGTCGAAGAATTCGACATTCTGTGGCTTGGGCAAGCGCGCCAGGCTGCTGGGATTGCAGTAGATGCCAGTGGTTTTAACCGCATAGACAAACTGCCCGTCAGCCCTGGGATCGCGGGCGACGACTGCGGCCCAGCGGGGATCGTTTTCGATGGTGATCTTGCTCGATTGGGGGGTCATGGCGTCATGTCCTTTGAGGGGGTGCCTGCACATTAACCACGGAGCAGTTCCCATACACTCCGGTGCTTGCGGTCAAATTCAGGTTAATTGTCCGGCCGTACGGAAGGTGAAATTGATGCGCTGCTCGCCCAGTTTCGGGTGATGGCCGTCCTTGATCGGCAACACGCCGTGATAACGCAGGCGATCGACGCCACCCCAGACCACAATGTCGCCATGCAGCAGGGGAATGTGCTGGCTCTTGTCGCTGCGTTCGAAACCGCCGAACAGGAACATCGCGGGCAAACCCAGCGATACCGAAACGATGGGCGCGGCGTAGGAATGTTCGTCTTTATCCTGATGCAAAGACATTTTTGCCCCAGGGATATAGCGATTGATCAGGCAGGAGTCAGGCACAAAGTCACTGAATCCCGCCGCCTGCGCCGCCGCTTGAGCCAGCAGGAAAAATACTTCGGGCATCGCCGGCCAGGGCTGGCCGGTCTGGGGGTCGTGGCGGGTGTATCGATAACCGCGACGGTCGGTGGTCCAGCCGAGTTCACCGCAACTGCTCAGGGCGACCGACATGGTGAAGCCGCCGGGCGTGACCATCTGCCGAAACGGCGCGGCTGCCAACACAACCTCCAGGGCAGGTAGCAAACGTTCCAGCCAGGGCAGGGCGAAGCCTCGCAGTACGTAGGACTGTTCGCCGATCTGTTCGCACCGGGGTTGCTGCTCGGGCTCAGCATCGGCAAACAGATCGAAGGTCAGTGGATTCATGGGTTCAAGACGCATCGTGAAAAATGATTCCAAGGGTATGCCGTTTGCCGCTGTGCAGGCGACTGACGCCGTGGCGCAGGGTCACGCGGTAGTAGCCGCGAACACCTTTGACCGGCCGCTGGTTGACGGCAAAGATCAGCCCGTCACCTTTCTTCAGGCCGATGACCATCGGGCGTGACTGCATCCGCGGGCGCTGTTCGGTGAGGACAAATTCACCCCCCGTGAAATCTTCTCCCGGGTCTGACAGCAAAATCGCCACTTGCAGTGGGAAAACATGCTCACCGTATAGATCCTGATGCAAGCAGTTGTAGTCCTGCGGACCATATTGCAGCAACAACGGAGTAGGACGGTTCTGACCGGCGGCATGGCAACGGTTGAGGAACGCCTGGTGGGTTTCAGGAAATTGAACCGGCGTGCCCATCTGTTTTTGCCAGCGATTGGCGATCGGCACCAGCCGCGGATAGAGCGTACTGCGCAACAGGCCCACAAGATCCGGCAAGGGATAGCCGAAGTACTTGTACTCGCCCCGACCGAACCCGTGGCGCGCCATGATCACCTGCGAGCGAAACAGCTCCGCCTGGGGATACCAGGCGCTGACCCGGCCGCAGGCGTTGTGGCTCAGTAACGACGGGATCACGGTGTAACCGTCCTGATCCAGCTGTTGTTCCAGTTGCAGCCAGTCCAGCCTGTCCAGATAGTGCTCGCTCATTGCCGGGCCTCTTGTCTTCGAGGTGGCAGTCTAGAGGGCAACCATCAGGCAAGCACTCCGGTGCTTGCTGTGGAATTTTGAGCGCCTGGCGACGTCCATTGTCATATCGGCTGGCGTTACAGCGCTTTGCTGACGCTGATTTCGCTAATCACGTCGTCCTGCCCATGAATGGCATCCAATGCGGCCTTGGCTTCTTCAGCGGTGCCGTTTTCAAGCTGGGCAAATTCGAAGCGGCGCTCGCCGTTGAGTTTGTATTTGATGACGTACTTGGTCGTTTGGGCCACGGTTGTATCTGCCTGTCTGTTGCGTCGGGTGCGTTGCTCAGCTGAGTTTGGTGCTGGAGCGGCGAATGATCTTGATCGAATGTGTCAGGGTCGGTTTGCGGGTCACGCTGATGGCGCGGCGGTTGACCGTGTCGATCGTGATGTTCCAGAACCCGGTGCTCGGCGCGGTAATGCGGGCCGGAAAGGTGTCGAATGCGCCGCCGTGATAGGTGTGACGACCGCCATTTTTAAAGCTGCGAAAGTTGGCGTCATTCATCAAACGGATGTTGCACATTTGCGAGCATTGAATGACGACGATGTCGTCTTCATTGAGGTGCTCGCGCTGGTGAATAAATTTCATGAGGCGCCTCCAGAAGGGCTTTTTCTACAAAATCAAAACGATGGCATGGGCGATTGGCGCAGTTTATCAGCCCGAACGCCTTATTATCCGGCTGTGAAGGCCCGCTTTGGCAATTTTCAACGCTTATTTCACTCTTGATGAGCGATAAAGCCATTGTCTCGGAGAAAAATCGACCCAGCGCTGTCCGAGGGTCTTTATTGGAGGTTTCGTATGAAGTGGGGTTTTTGGGTACTGGCGATGGCATTGGCGATGAATGGTTGCGCGAACGTCACGCAAATCAACGAGACCTTGCCGACAATGAACGTGATTTCTGGCAAGAAACCCCACGAATATGCGCAATGCCTCAGCGACAAACTGGCGGAAAGTCGCGGCCCCTTGCAGATTGAACCGCACAAGGATGGCTTGCGTGTGATCGTGCCGCTGAAGTTTTCCTCGGGGCCGTCTGCGGTGTTCGACATTGAAGAGCGTTCTGGCGGTAGCAGCATCAAGCTGCACGAGAGCATGTCCAACGTCCCGGTGCGGCCGAAGGACGTACAGAATGCTGCCAATGAGTGCATTTCCGGCTGATAGACTGTCGACCATCAGCACCGACGCCGCCCTGGCCTTGCCTGGGCGGCGTCGTCATTTCTGGAGTCGAACATGAAGCGAGAGCAGGTCCGAGAGCGCCATGCAGAGGGACAAATCTGTGCGACGCACGTGATTCAGAACCCGGCGGACCGGGGAGAGTGGATCGTTTTTTTCAAGAAAAGCGCCGGGCGCAGCTACTTCCTGGTGGATGACAACGACGAAGTCGAGTCTTTCGGCAAACTTGACGAATTGATCGAAACGCTACGCGGGCTCGGGATCAAATTCGCCGAAATTCACCTGTAGCGTCGGGCGCCTTACTTACAGACCACCACCACGCTGCGGCCCTTGTAGTTGCCAACATCGGCGCCCAGGGTCTTGTCGCTTTCCTTGAGGGGCGGCGTGCGATCGGTGCCAACAATCCGGTAGCCGGTGCCTGCGCAAGAGGCGTCGGCTTTTTCGTAGCAATCGGCCCAGGAGTTCGCTTCGCCGGAGCAATCGATGGTCAGGCCTTGCTCGCCGTTGTTCAGGTAGGTTTCTTCCGACGTTGCACAGCCGCTCAGGGCCAATACCGCTAGCAAAGGCAAAATCTTTTTCATGGCTTGATCATCGTCAGGGGGAGGGCAAAGGCTGTGACAGCGCCGGATTGAAAAGGTTATAGCCATGGGCCACTTCTTTTCAGGCAAGCATAAAAAAGCCCTGTGCAATGACAGGGCTGTTCGAAACGGGCGTCGGTCAGTTCTTGTCCTTGCCGCGTCGCTTGGGTTCCGGGTGCTCCAGTTCCAGCACAGAAGCCACTTCGATGGCCAGGGCTTCGGACGGGAACGGGCCAGCGATGTTTTCACCGGCAACACTGGCCACCCACCATTGACCGTCCTTGACCTTGTTGATCAGGAAACCGTTGACGCTTTTTGCTTCCGACATCTATTTGCCTCGTTGTCTGGTTCAATCGCGCCATGATACCGCCAAACGTACTCAACGGGTGCCGATGGGTATAGGGTGGTTCATTGAACGCATTAGAAAACCGTGCATTTGTGCAAGTCTCTGCTATGCATAAGGGGTTGCGTACTCACCTGTGCAACCGGCAGGGAACTATCGGCAAGAATAATTCTCTATGTTGGCATCAGTTAGCCAGCGCGGGGCATTGTAAGGTGCTCGCGGCCTGATTAGACTGCGCCGAAACTCGTACACACAGCCCTTTCAAGGACTTATATGATCAAGAAATGCTTGTTCCCAGCAGCCGGTTACGGTACTCGCTTCCTGCCAGCGACTAAAGCCATGCCCAAAGAAATGCTGCCGGTGGTGAACAAGCCACTGATCCAGTACGGCGTCGAAGAAGCCCTGGATGCCGGCTTGACCGAAATCTCGATCGTCACCGGTCGTGGCAAGCGCGCCCTGGAAGACCACTTCGACATCAGCTACGAGCTGGAAAACCAGATCAAAGGCACCGACAAGGAAAAATACCTGGTCGGCATCCGCAAGCTGCTGGATGAGTGCTCGTTCTCCTACACCCGCCAGACCGAAATGAAAGGCCTGGGCCACGCGATCCTTACCGGTCGCCCACTGATCGGTGACGAACCGTTCGCCGTGGTACTGGCGGACGACCTGTGCGTCAACCTCGAAGGCGACGGCGTACTGACCCAGATGGTCAAGCTGTACAAGCAGTTCCGCTGCTCGATCGTGGCCATCCAGGAAGTCGACCCGCAAGAGACCAACAAGTACGGCGTCATTGCCGGCGAGATGATCCGCGACGACATCTACCGCGTACACAGCATGGTTGAGAAGCCAAAGCCGGAAGATGCACCGTCGAACCTGGCGATCATCGGTCGCTACATCCTGACCCCGGACATCTTCGACCTGATCGAACAGACCGAGCCAGGCAAGGGCGGCGAAATCCAGATCACCGACGCCCTGATGAAGCAAGCCCAGAACGGCTGCGTGATGGCGTACAAGTTCAAGGGCAAGCGTTTCGACTGCGGTGGCGCCGAAGGCTACATCGACGCGACCAACTTCTGCTTCGAGAACTTCTACAAGACCGGCAAGGCTTACTGATAGCCAATCACCCGGGTTGTACTGAAAAGCCACCTTCGGGTGGCTTTTTCATTTTCCGGCCCCATATCGATTGCAGCGCTTGCCCCACAAATGTCTGCGGGTATGCTGGTGGCCTGCCGAGGAGATTGAAAATGGCCTACGATTTTGACCTTTATGTGATTGGCGCCGGTTCCGGCGGTGTGCGGGCGGCGCGATTTGCAGCCGGGTTTGGCGCGAAAGTGGCTGTGGCCGAGAGCCGCTACCTGGGTGGCACCTGTGTGAACGTCGGCTGCGTGCCGAAAAAACTGTTGGTCTACGGTGCGCACTTCGCTGAAGACTTCGAGCAAGCCTCCGGTTTTGGCTGGACCCTGGACGAGGCGCAGTTCGACTGGCCGACGCTGATAGCCAACAAGGACCGCGAGATCAACCGCCTGAATGGCATTTATCGCACCCTGCTGGTCAACAGCGGCGTGACCTTGCATGAGGGGCACGCGAAGATCGTCGATCCGCACACGGTCGAGATCAATGGCGAGCGCCATAGCGCTAAAAACATCCTGATCGCCACCGGCGGCTGGCCGCAGATTCCGGAGATTGCGGGACACGAACATGCCATCAGCTCCAACCAGGCGTTCTTCCTCAAAGCGCTGCCCAAGCGGGTGCTAGTGGTGGGCGGGGGCTACATCGCGGTCGAGTTCGCCGGGATCTTCCACGGTTTGGGCGCCGAGACCACTTTGTTGTATCGCGGCGAACTGTTCCTGCGTGGCTTCGATGCTGCCGTGCGCAAGCATCTGCAGGAAGAGTTGACCAAGCGCGGCATGGACCTGCAATTCAATTCCGATATCGAGCGCATCGACAAGCAAGCTGACGGCAGCCTGAAAGTCACCCTCAAGGATGGTCGCCAACTGGAAGCCGATTGCGTGTTCTATGCCACGGGTCGTCGTCCGATGCTGGACAATCTCGGGTTGGAAAATACTGGGGTCAAACTCGATAAGAAAGGCTTTGTCGAAGTCGATGAACTGTACCAGACCGCTGAGCCATCGATCCTGGCGCTGGGCGATGTGATTGGTCGTGTGCAGTTGACGCCGGTTGCGCTGGCAGAAGGCATGGCGGTGGCGCGACGCCTGTTCAAGCCAGAGCAGTATCGTGCGGTGGACTACAAGATGATCCCGACGGCGGTGTTCAGCCTGCCGAATATCGGCACCGTCGGTTTGACTGAGGAAGAGGCACGTGAAGCCGGCCACGAGGTGCAGATCTTCGAAAGCCGCTTCCGGCCGATGAAGCTGACCCTGACCGAATGCCAGGAGCGCACGCTGATGAAACTGGTGGTGGACGCCAAGACCGACAAGGTTCTGGGTTGCCACATGGTCGGTCCGGACGCCGGTGAAATCGTCCAGGGCCTGGCGATTGCCTTGAAGGCTGGCGCCACCAAGCGCGACTTCGACGAAACCATCGGTGTGCACCCGACGGCCGCCGAAGAGTTCGTCACCCTGCGTACACCGGTCGCTCGTTAACCTTCCTTCGCTGCGTCTGCCGCTGCCGCCAGGGTGGCGGCCAGACGTACGCGTTCTTCCAGGTCCGTCCGGGTCTTGGCCAAATCGATTTCCAGTGACTTGTTGATCAGCGACTGCTCATCGACGTTCTGCTTGAGCGCCTGACTTTCCAGCAGGGCAACGCGCAAGCGTTCCTGGAGGAGGGTGCGCTCGCCGTCGACGCGGGTGGTTTGCTCCAGTAACTGGTCCTGGCGCACATGGCTTTGCTTGAGTTGTTCTTGCAGCAGGCTCAACTCGCGCAGGGTGCCGCGGTTTTCAGTCAGCAGGCGTTCGTTGTCGCGGTGCAGTTGGGTGATTTCGTCCTGGCGTACCAGTGCGCTTTGTTGTGCCTGGCGCAGTTCCATCTGCAGTTGCTGAACCTGGCCTTCGTGGCGACTGATTTCCTGTTCGCGCTGCTCCTTGACTGCATTGCGGTAGTGCTCCAATGCGTCGCGCGCGTGCAGGTGCTTCTCTTCAAGGGAGCGGATCTGCTCGTCCTTGTCCTTCAGGCGCAATTCAAAATCGGCCAGCGCCTGATTCAGCCCCGCATTGCGGGTCTGCTCCGTTTGCAGCATGGCGCGGGTGTCTTGCAGGGCCTCGGATTCCTGCGTCAGCGCCAGGCTCTGAAATTCATATTGCTGGTGAAGTTCGCTATTGGCTTCTTGTGCCTCAGTGAACTGGATTTCCAGCGCCTTGCGTTGCTCTTCATATTGCGAGCGCGCCTGGTCGATGGGCTCTTGCGCCTGTTCCTTGAGCCTTTGGGCGAGCCGCGCCACCAGCGCCATCAGTTCGTCGTCGATGGGCGCTGCTGGCGCTTCGCTGGGTTCGTTCCGGTCATCGAGTTCCTTGAGGTAACGATGAATCGTGGTTTTCGAGCCGGTATTGCCCATTTCGATGCGTACGGCATCGATGCTGGGGTTTTCGCCGCGAGCGAGGATTGCCAATCGTGCGGCTTGAACCACCGCTTTATTTACACCGCCGCGTGCCATGAGATCTCCAGGGATTTTGAATAGTGGTACGTACCACGAAAATAAACATTGTACCATTTGATAAAAAAAGTTAAATACTGAATGTAATTAACACGGGATATACTGGTATTACCCCGTGTGATAGCCGTTTAAAGGTATTCCGCCGGCTCATTCGGTACACAAACCCTGTAGGAGCGAGCCTGCTCGCGAAAACCCGATAGCGCCGTGTGCCACCTGCCTATACGCGTCATCGTTAACGACCTTCGCGATCAAGCTTGCTCCTACAACTGACTGTCAAAACAGGTTCATGACCATGACTGAGCTGGATCGTTACCTGCAAGCGGCGACGCGCGACAACACGCGCCGCAGTTATCGTGCGGCCATCGAGCACTTTGAGGTCACCTGGGGAGGGTTTCTCCCGGCCACCAGCGACAGCGTGGCGCGCTATCTGGTGGCCCATGCCGGCGTGTTGTCGATCAATACACTGAAACTGCGCTTGTCGGCGTTGGCGCAATGGCACAATAGCCAGGGTTTTGCCGACCCCACCAAGGCGCCGGTGGTGCGCAAAGTGTTCAAGGGCATCCGTGCGCTGCATCCGGTGCAGGAGAAACAAGCCGTGCCCCTGCAACTCCAGCATCTGGAGCAAGTGGTCAGTCGTCTGGCGCTGGAAGTGCAAACCGCCAGGGCCGAAGATGACCGCCCGGTCTTGCTGCGTGCCAGGCGCGACATGGCGCTGATCCTGGTGGGTTTCTGGCGCGGCTTTCGCAGCGACGAGTTGTGCCGGCTACAGGTTGAGCACGTACAAGCCAATGCCAATTCTGGCATCAGCCTCTATCTGCCACGCAGCAAGAGTGATCGCGATAATCTGGGCAAGACTTACCAGACACCGGCATTGCAGCGTTTGTGTCCGGTACAGGCTTATATCGACTGGATTACTGAGGCTGCACTCGTGCGCGGGCCGGTGTTTCGTGGCATCGACCGCTGGGGCAATCTGGGTGAGGAGGGGTTGCACGCCAACAGCGTGATTCCACTGTTGCGCCAGGCATTGCAGCGCGCGGGCATTGCGGCCGATCTCTACACCAGCCATTCCTTGCGCCGTGGCTTTGCGACCTGGGCACATCAGAGTGGCTGGGATTTGAAGTCCTTGATGACGTATGTGGGTTGGAAGGACATGAAGTCAGCCATGCGCTACGTCGAGACCCATCCATTTCCCGGCATGGCGCGTCTCGCAGAAAAGTCTGTGGGCCTCTAGAGATCGTTTTCTTCTATTAATACTGTCGGCTAATAGCGAAAGCCAATCAGCGGCATCAGGTTTGCCAATGAGCTATCGAGCGAGCGGATAGGTAAAGTTCTTTCCATCAACTTCTTAACCCCTGACGGAGAGTCAACGATGCCTATCATCAACAGCCAAGTTAAACCGTTTAAAGCTGACGCATTCAAAAATGGCGACTTCGTAAAAGTCTCGGACGCTGACCTCAAAGGCAAGTGGTCGGTGGTGTTCTTCTACCCAGCCGACTTCACCTTCGTCTGCCCGACCGAACTGGAAGACCTGGCTGACAACTACGACGCTTTCCAGAAACTGGGCGTCGAGATCTACAGCGTTTCCACCGACACTCACTTTGCCCACGCTGCCTGGCACAACACGTCGCCAGCCATCGGCAAGATCCAGTACACCATGATCGGCGACCCAACCCACGCCATCTCCCGCAACTTCGACGTGCTGATCGAAGACGCTGGCCTGGCTGACCGTGGCACCTTCGTGATCAACCCTGAAGGCCAGATCAAGATCGTTGAACTGAACGATGGCGGTGTAGGTCGTGACGCTTCCGAGCTGCTGCGCAAGATCAAGGCTGCTCAGTACGTTGCTGCTCACCCAGGCCAGGTTTGCCCAGCCAAGTGGAAAGAAGGCGAGGCCACGCTGGCTCCGTCCCTGGACCTGGTCGGCAAGATCTAAGACTGTGATCGCTGTATCAGGGCGGGACACCGCACCGACTCGGTAAGCTGCACCGCCCAATAAAACGCCCGGGCGAGATTCGCTCGGGCGTTTTTTTGCCTGCTCTAAATGAATCAGTAAAAGGAAATCGCCCGTATGTTGGACGCCAATCTTAAAGCCCAGTTGAAATCGTACCTGGAACGGGTCACCCAGCCGATCGAGATCGTTGCCTCCCTCGACGACGGTGCGAAATCCCAGGAAATGCTCGAATTGTTGAAAGACGTTGCCAGTCTTTCCACCCAGATTACCCTGCTCGACAACGGCGACGATGCACGCAAGCCGTCGTTCTCGATCAATCGCCCGGACGCCGACATCAGCCTGCGCTTCGCCGGTATCCCCATGGGCCATGAATTTACGTCCCTGGTGCTGGCCTTGCTGCAAGTCGGCGGTCACCCGTCGAAAGCCAGTGTCGAGGTGATCGAGCAGATTCGCTCGCTCAAAGGCGAGTTCAACTTCGAGACCTACTTCTCGTTGTCGTGCCAGAACTGCCCGGACGTGGTCCAGGCACTGAACCTGATGGCGGTCCTGAACCCGAACATCCGCCACGTCGCCATCGACGGCGCGCTGTTCCAGGCCGAAGTCGATGAGCGTCAGATCATGGCCGTGCCAAGCATCTACCTCAATGGCGTGAACTTCGGTCAGGGCCGTATGGGCCTGGAAGAAATCCTTGCCAGGATCGACACCAGCGGTATCGAGCGCCAGGCCGAGAAAATCAGCGCCAAGGAAGCCTTTGATGTGCTGGTGGTCGGCGGTGGCCCGGCCGGTGCTTCTGCGGCGATC
The DNA here is from genome assembly GCF_049132105.1 of Pseudomonas sp. NFX15. Classification (NCBI taxonomy): domain Bacteria; kingdom Pseudomonadati; phylum Pseudomonadota; class Gammaproteobacteria; order Pseudomonadales; family Pseudomonadaceae; genus Pseudomonas; species Pseudomonas sp. NFX15. The sequence continues at coordinate 14,681 of NZ_JAFMPV010000041.1, read as the reverse complement.
TATGCCGCTCGCAAAGGCATCCGCACCGGTGTCGCAGCCGAGCGTTTTGGTGGGCAGGTGCTGGACACCATGGCCATCGAGAACTTCATCTCGGTGCAGGAAACCGAAGGACCGAAGCTGGCCGTGGCGCTGGAAGAGCACGTCAAGCAATACGACGTGGACATCATGAACCTGCAACGTGCCGACAAACTCGTGACCGGCAAGAACGGCGAGCTGCACGAAGTTCACTTCGCCAGCGGCGCGACGCTCAAGGCCAAGACCGTGATTCTCGCGACCGGCGCTCGGTGGCGAGAAATGAACGTGCCGGGCGAGCAGCAATACCGCAACAAGGGCGTGGCGTACTGCCCGCACTGTGACGGTCCGCTGTTCAAGGGCAAGCGCGTGGCGGTGATAGGCGGCGGTAACTCCGGCGTCGAGGCAGCCATCGACCTGGCCGGTATCGTGTCCCACGTTACCCTGCTGGAGTTCGACGTACAGTTGCGCGCCGATGCGGTATTGCAACGCAAGTTGCACAGCCTGCCGAACGTCACCGTGATCACCAGTGCACAAACCACTGAAGTCACCGGCGACGGTCAGAAGGTCAACGGGCTGCGCTACAAGGACCGTCAGAGTGACGAACTGCGCAGCGTGGAACTGGAAGGGATCTTCGTGCAAATCGGTCTGCTGCCTAACACCGATTGGCTCAAAGGCACCATCGAGTTGTCGCCGCGTGGCGAGATCATCGTCGATGCTCGCGGTGAAACCTCGGTGCCGGGCGTGTTCGCCGCCGGCGACGTGACCACCGTGCCTTACAAGCAGATCGTGATTGCAGTAGGTGAGGGCGCCAAGGCCTCGCTGAGTGCCTTCGATCACTTGATCCGCACGTCTGCCCCGGCATAAATCCCGACGCTTGAAACACAAAAAAACCCATGAATGGTCATGGGGTTTTTTGTGTACGCAATCTTTGTAGGAGCCGGATTGTCGGCGAAAGCGGTATTCCAGTCACCAACGATGCTGGATGTGCCGCCGCCTTCGCCAGCAAGCCGGTTCCTACAGGGGACTTGCGGTGAAGCTTACAGCGGCGCTGGCTGAATGATCTCGACCCAATAAGCATCCGGATCCTTGATGAACGCCAGGCTCTTCATGCGGCCATCACTCAGGCGTTTTTGGAAATCGCAGCCCAGCGCTTCAAAGCGCTCGCAGGCGGCGACGATGTCCGGGACCGAAATGCAGATGTGGCCGAAACCGCGTGGGTCGGTGTTGCCATTGTGGTAGGCGAAATCGGCGTCGTTTTCGGTGCCGTGGTTGTGGGTCAGTTCGAGGATGCCGGGGATCGATTTCATCCACTCGGTGCGTGCGGCGGCATCGGCCGGAATCTGGTTCTTGTCCACCAGTGCCAGGAAGTACAGGCTGAACTCGGCTTCCGGGAAATCGCGTTTTTCCACCAGCGTGAAGCCCAAGATGCGGGTGTAGAAATCCAGGGACTTGGTGATGTCCTTCACACGCAACATGGTGTGGTTGAAGACGAAATTCTTCGTCGCAGCGTCCGGTTGGGCGGTGACGCCGGGAAAGGTGTTCAATTCGTGCAGGCTCATGGGGCCCTCCGGTCAATATGTGGGCTAACGAATGGCGACAATGATACGCAAGGGTTCTGACATCACCAAACCGAAACAGACGGCTATTGCCTGACAGCCGGCCTGGGCCCAGACTTTACGGCTTGATCCGTGAGTGCCCATTGCAATGATTCGATCTTTTAAAGTGCTGTTGATCCTGCTCGGCGTGTGTTCGGCGGTTGGCGTTGCCCGCGCCGATGCGCCCGTGGTGAGCTGGCCCGAAGGCTGGCAAGTCGAGGTGGTGCCCGAAGCAACGTCTGGCGTCAGTCGTCAGCGGGCGGTGAAAAATGATCAGAATGGAACGCCGGTCATGGTGATGGAACTGACGATGAGTCCTGTGCAAAGCGATCATCAGGTCAACCTCGAAGGCGTACTCCTGGAAATGCGAAAGTCAGTGCAAAAGGACTTCTTTCAGGGCGGGTATCAAAGTGTCTGCACGCGAATTCATTCGACTACCTTGAGTGGTTTGGCTGCACTGGAAACAACCTGCACCGTCACGCAAAACGGAACGCACGTACTCTCTCAAACATTGGTGGCCGCGGTGGATGCCGATAAAGCCTATGTTCTTTCCTATGCCGGGCAGGCTGAGGTTTATAAAGCGAGCCAGGCAGAAATAGACGCGGCCCGAAACAGCTTGAAACTTTAATATGGGTCAGTGCTTTTTCGATGCATGAAGAAATTTTTAGATACCCAAATGGATTAAGCACAAAGTTGATGGGTCGTTAAAAATTGCTTGTACCCACTCGGTATTTAGATGCGCAAACGAAAAAACCCTGCATACGCAGGGCTTTTTTGAGGTGCTGCAAGAGTTAGCCGCGTAGCCAGGAATCCACGGTGGCTGCACCGTATTGTTCCTTCCAGGCTTTCAGGCCGCGGTGGTTGCCGCCCTTGGTTTCAATCAGTTCGCCGGTGTGCGGGTTCTGGTAAACCTTGACCACACGGGCGCGGCGGGTTTTAGGTGCTGCAGCCTGCTGCAGGCCGGATTTTGCCGGGTTCGGATCGAGAATGGCAATGATGTCGCGCAGACTCTTGCCATAGGTTTTCATCAAACCCTGGAGCTTCTCTTCGAATTCGATTTCTTTCTTGAGCCCGGCGTCGTTCTTCAAGGACTCCAGCTGCTTGAGCTGTTCTTGAAGGGCCTTTTCGGCTGCACGGAATTCAGCGAGTCTGGACAATATCTTTACTCCAATAGTGTGTTTGGCTGATACCAACCGCAAACAAAGCTATAAGCCAAGAGCCTTGAAGCGACTCGGTGATAGTGGCTCGCCTGCCAATTTAGCGCAGGCATGAAAAATTGTAGTAGTTAATTGGCTAAGAGTAAATCCTGTCTTTTTCATCATGTAACTAATGTAGTATTTTGATTCAAATTGGTGCGTTTGATCGTTGTTTTGTCGGTTAAATCGGCTAGTTAATGGTCGCTTAATGCACTAATGAATTCCGCACCAGGCATGGGTTTGCCGAACAGATAACCTTGCAGGAAGTTAACCTGGTGCGCGCGCAGGTATTCACTTTGCTCGCGGGTTTCGACACCTTCTGCAACGAGGGCGAGGTCGAGTTTGACCGCCAGCTCGATGATGCTGTCGAGAATGTGGCTGGAAAGGGTGTCGACGCCAATCATCGCGACAAAGCTCTGGTCGATCTTCAGGAAGTCGACATTGAACTGGCGCAGGTAGCCAAGGCTGGAGTGGCCCGTACCAAAGTCGTCGATGGCGATTTTCACCCCCAGTTCACGCAATTGCTCGAACAATTGCAAGGTAATGGGCGTGGGCTCGATCAGTTCGCGCTCGGTCAGCTCCAGCACCAGATGGATCGAGCCCGGTTCGAAGGCGTCGAGAAACTCGCGACAATCCTTGATCAATGCCAGATCGCGGCAATGGCTGGCGGTGATGTTAATGCCAATGTGAAACGGCTTGCGCAAAGTCGCTGATTGCGGTCCGAGCAGGGCGGCGGTCTGGCGCATCAAGGAGCGAGTCATCGGCACGATCAGCCCCGAGTGCTCGGCAAACGGGATGAACAGGTCCGGGCGCACCAGGCCTTCCTTCGGGTGTTTCCAGCGCATCAACACTTCAGCGCCTGACCAGCTTTCATCATTGCCGTGCACCACGGGTTGGAAATACGGAATGAACTCTGAAGCGTGCAACGCACGTTGCATTTCCTGGGTGGGTGCCAATGAGCGCTTTTGCAGGAAGTGCCCAATAGAGCCGGCGATCACCCCGAAGAACAACAGCAAACTGAACAGTGGTGGGTACTCGCTGCTCATGTAGCGCCAGATCTCACCTCTGGGAAACCCGGCTTCCACGGCGAACGCATAGTGTTCGGAGGTCAATCGGGTCGACGCAATTGGCGGCACCGGCGGGGCGCCGGTGTGGACCATGCCATCGGCGGACATCCAGTCCGGGCCCACCTGCAACAACAGCAAGGTCTTGCGACCGATCAGGCGCAGGACGTTGCTCAAGTGATAACCATCCAGGGTCGTCAGTGCGCCTTTTTTCCCTTCGCTCAGGCGGTACACCAGCAACGCGGTATTGGGGGTCACCGGGTTGCCGTTCATCAGCCACAAGGCGCCTTGCGTGTAGTCACCGGGGTTGACCTTCTCCTCGAACTTGCCGAACAGCGAGCTGCAATAGAGGTTGTTGTCCCACACCAGATTGGTTGACCGCACGAACGGTCGGCGGGTGACCTGTTCGCGCAAGGCCAGGTTGACCTCGGCGCATTTCTGGCCGGCCAGCGGCAGTAATTCGCGGGCAGCCTGTGCGGTGTTATCGAGCATCAGGTCGAACTGAAGAATCGCTTCCTCGGCAATGACTTCGGTGCTGTGCTTGAGCGCGCGCCCCGCTTGCACATAGAGGATCGCGGCACCCAGCACCACCGGGAGCAAGCCACTGAGCAAGGTGACCGCCACTTTTGCTCTGCGACTGCGGATTTTGGCTTTCAGTGGCATTCGCGAGTCCTGTCACGAAGAAGTAAGGCTCTCTAATACTGGCAGGGCAATACGCCTCCCATAAAGAGTTCAGGTAAGGGCCATGATAGTTGGCCGTGGGCAGTTATGCCGCACAACGCAGATCGAGACTTTCGGCCGAATTGATCGAAGCCAATGCTGTGGCAGGGTGAATGGAGGGGCGCCAGTGATACGTCATCTGCCAATCGCAGGCGCTGGATCGATGTGATCGGCCGCCTGACTCTGTCAAAACCTGCGGTGTGGGCGGTGTGTCTGAAAGCCCTTGCACGGGTCATTGAAAAGGGGATTTGATACTGAGGGCGGACAAACCGTTTTACGCTGTGTAGAATCTGGTTACGCATACAATAATAATCGTCTTCTGGCAGCAGAAGCCTCGCCCGTCAGAGCCTTGGGTCGACAATGAAGATATTCGGGTTTCAACTGATCTACGGTGACTTCCTCGCCCGCAGCGTGCGGGGCATCTCCTGTGCGCCTCCCTCCGGCCTCCGCATTGCCAGCAACTAACCTTTAGTTAATTGACCAGAATGATGAGGCGCCAACCATGGCCGATCTATACGAAAACCCAATGGGCCTGATGGGCTTTGAATTCATCGAGCTCGCATCGCCGACCCCGAACACCCTGGAGCCGATCTTCGAGATCATGGGCTTCACCAAGGTCGCGACCCACCGTTCCAAGAACGTGCACCTGTATCGCCAGGGCGCGATCAACCTGATCCTCAACAACGAACCCCACAGCGTGGCTTCGTACTTTGCCGCCGAGCATGGCCCGTCGGTGTGCGGCATGGCGTTTCGCGTCAAGGATTCGCAACAAGCCTACAATCGCGCCCTCGAACTCGGTGCCCAGCCGATCCACATCGAAACCGGCCCGATGGAACTGAACCTGCCGGCGATCAAAGGCATCGGCGGCGCGCCGCTGTACCTGATCGACCGTTTCGGCGAAGGCAGCTCGATCTATGACATCGACTTCGTATTTCTTGAAGGCGTTGATCGTCACCCGGTCGGTGCGGGCCTGAAGATCATCGATCACCTGACCCACAACGTGTATCGCGGTCGCATGGCCTACTGGGCCAATTTCTACGAGAAGCTGTTCAACTTCCGCGAGATCCGCTACTTCGACATCAAGGGCGAGTACACCGGCCTGACTTCCAAGGCGATGACCGCGCCGGATGGGATGATCCGCATCCCGCTCAACGAAGAGTCATCCAAGGGCGCCGGGCAGATCGAAGAGTTCCTGATGCAGTTCAACGGTGAGGGCATCCAGCACGTTGCCTTCCTGGCCGATGACCTGCTCAAGACCTGGGATCACCTGAAAAGCATCGGCATGCGCTTCATGACCGCGCCGCCGGACACCTACTACGAAATGCTTGAAGGCCGTTTGCCGAACCATGGCGAGCCCGTGGGCGAGTTGCAGGCGCGGGGCATTCTGCTGGACGGTTCGTCCGAGTCAGGTGACAAACGCCTGCTATTGCAGATCTTCTCTGAAACCCTGATGGGGCCGGTATTCTTTGAGTTCATCCAGCGCAAGGGCGACGACGGTTTCGGCGAAGGCAACTTCAAGGCACTGTTCGAATCCATCGAGCGTGATCAGGTGCGTCGTGGTGTGTTGTCCACGGACTGATCGAACAAAACGTTAAACCTGTCGGAGCGAGCCTGCTCGCGATGGTGTGTCAGTTGGCAACTATGTAGCTGACCCACCATCGCGAGCAGGCTCGCTCCTACAATTGTTTCTGCGTGAGGTTAAGGTCTGCGCTGGCGGACCAAATGCTTGAACCCCTCAAACACCAGCACCAGCACCGCCATCCAGATCGGGATGTAGGTCAGCCATTCCCCGGCCTTGATACTTTCCCCGAGCAACAACGCCACGCCCAGCAACAGCACCGGTTCGACGTAGCTCAACAAGCCGAACAGGCTGAACGGCAGCAGGCGACTGGCGATGATATAGACCACCAGCGCCGACGCACTGATCACGCCGAGCAGCGGGATCAACAGCGACAGCCATGGATGCTGGTCGAACACACCAAAACCTTGCGCGCCACTCTGGACGAACCAGAACGCCACCGGCAGCGTCAACGCCATGTCCAGCCACAGCCCACCGAGGTTGTCCGCCTTCAGGCGTTTGCGCAGCACGAAATAGGTCGGGTAGCCAATGCACACCAGCAAGGTCGCCCAGGAAAAACCGCCGACCTGATACACCTCGTTGATCACGCCCAGGCAGGCAAACACCACGGCGACTTTTTGCAGGTAGGACAGGCGTTCGCCGTAGGCGATGCGCCCGGTCAGGACCATGGTCAGCGGCAGCAGGAAGTAACCGAGGGACACGTCCAGGCTGTAGCCGTTGAGCGGCGCCCACATGAACAGCCACAGTTGCACGCCGAGCAGGGCGGAGGAGGCGATCAACGCGCCCATCAATTTCGGATTGTCCTTGGCGCGCCGAACGATCTCCAGCACGCGTTTCCATTCGCCGGACACCACCATGAACACGGTCATGCACGGCACGGTCAGCAGCATGCGCCAACCGAATATTTCCACGCCGCTCAGGGGGGTGAGCAGCGACGTGTAGTAATACATGACGGCAAACAGCACCGAAGCTGAAACCGATAGAGCGATACCTTTAGACAAGCTGTCCTCGCGAGGTTGAGGTGAAACAGGGCGCGCAGGATACGTGGTTTTGGCGGTGATTACTGTCCAACTGATCAACACTGGCCTCCGTAGGAGCTGGCTCGCCAGCGAAGGCGGTCTTCCAGTCAGCGAAGCGTTGTCTGAGATGACGCCTTCGCTGGCAAGCCAGCTCCTACGCAGAGTGCGGTTGTGTCAGGTGGTGTACGGTTTACGCCCGGACACAAAATGGCTCACATCATTGAACCCCGGTGTCGAGGCATGGCCCGGTGTTACCAGCGAATCGATGAAAGCCTCGTCCTCGGCCGTAATCTTCACTGCCTGCGCCTTAGTGTAGGCATCCCATTGCGCTTCGGTGCGCGGACCGACGATGGCGGAGGTGACGGCGCTGTTGTTCAGCACCCAGGCGATGGCGAACTCGACGATGCCGACGCCGCGCTGCCGGGTGTACGCCTGGATTTGCTGGGCGATACGCAGGGACTCGACACGCCATTCGGTTTCCAGGATGCGTTTGTCCGCACGCCCGGCCCGGCTGTTGGCGTCCGGTTTGACGTCCGGTGCGTATTTGCCGCTGAGCACGCCACGGGCCAAGGGGCTGTAAGGCACCACGCCCAGACCGTAATTTTGCGCCGCGGTGATCTGCTCGGTTTCGGCCTGGCGATTGACGATGTTGTACAGAGGTTGGCTGATCACCGGGCGGTCCACACCGAGCTGGTCGGCCACGCGAATCACTTCGGCAATGCGCCAGCCACGGTAGTTGGACAAACCCCAATAACGGATTTTGCCCTGGCGAATCAGGTCGCCAATGGCCGACACCGTGACCTCCAGCGGCGTGTTGTGGTCTTCGCGATGCAGGTAATAGATGTCGAGGTAATCGGTGCCCAGGCGCGTCAAGCTGGCATCGATGCCGTTGAACAGGTGTTTGCGGCTCAGGCCGCTGCGGTTGGGGACGCCGTCCACGGGGCCGAAGCCGACCTTGGTCGCCAGCACCCATTCATGGCGACGGCTGGCGATGGCCTCGCCGACGATTTCCTCGGAACGGCCGTGGGTGTAGACGTCGGCGGTGTCGATGAAATTGATGCCCTGGTCCCAGGCCTTGTCGATGATTCGCAGGGAATTTTCGGTGCTGGTCTGTTCGCCGAACATCATGGTGCCCAGGGTCAGGGTGGACACGTGCAGACCCGAATGACCCAGCGTGCGGTAGCTCATGAAAAAATCCTTTTAACGGTGGGAAAGGCTCAATCAAATACCATAAGCCTTGTCTGTATCAATCTGAATGATTGACCCGCAGCCACGGGGTTAAGCGCCAGCCACCGGGGTGACGCCGGATGGGCGGCGTACAGCTCACGCATTTTTTCCAGGTCGCGCACAAACCAGCTGTTCAGCCAATGTCGGAACTGCTGCTGGATCGTGTCGTGGTACATCGGATGATCCCTGATATTGACGACGGCGTGCGCCGCCATCATTCCGGACATGATGGCCTTCAGCACGCCATGGGACGTTCCGGGATCAAGTACCGATGCAGCGTCGCCAACAATGAAGTAGCCGGGGCCGGCGCATTGCTGACAGGCGCGCCAGGTGACATCCGCACCCCGTACGCCACCGACGTGATGCAAATGTTCGAACAGCGAAGGCGCTCGTATTATCGTCGCTTGTCGACTGTCGAAGTTCAAGCGGGTCCAGGTGTACGAGTCATCACCTATTTTGGCAATCCAGCACCAGCCATCCTGGTCAGCGATGATGCCGGGTGCGTCATCACATACGGCAGACGCTCCTCTGGCATAGCCATACATCGCCAGCAGGCGTGGTGAAAAAACAGCACGTGGCAGTGCCAGTCGCCGTGCCAGCCAGCCACTGGCGCCGCTGGCGTCTATCACGTGCGAGCAATGGAACACGCCGTTGTCCGTTTCCAGGCCCATGACGACAGTGTTTTTTCGAATGACCTTTCTGGCGCGGCAAGGTCGCACGACAGTGACGCCCAACGCCTGGGTTTTTTTGAGCAGCAGGTTGTCCAGGATGCGACGGGGAATTTGAAAGCCACGCCATGGTTTACCGGGTTCACCGCCAAACGCACTGAAGTGACGCGCTGCACCCCATTGCACCCAGTTTCCGGCGTGCCGAATAAAATTCCCCTGCAGGACTTCATCGGCGATCCCCAGTTGTTCCAGCAATGGCTCGATCCCGGGAGGCAAGGTTTCCCCGGGCCGTTCACGGCAAACGGTTGATTGTTCCAGCAACGCCACGCGCAATCCCTGTTGCGCGCAAAGAATGGCCGCGGCGCTACCTGCGGGGCCGGCACCGATGATCACGACATCATGCTTACTCAATCTCCACAGCCTTCCACGCGTCTTGCTCGCGCTTGATCAGAAGCCAGGCGGGGCTGGCAAACAGGTCAACCATTTCCACTATTTCAGCATGCCGCTTGGTGAAGTCGTCGGGCGGTGTCGTCGTGGTTGCCCTGTTGTTTTTATAGATCCGGTAGAAGTGAACAGGCACGTGCAAGGATGTTCCTGTTTCTGACTCGGCCTGTTCCAGTTCGGCATTGGGGCGCGTGATCGTCATGAACGACAATACCGACCATGCCGATTTTTCATCTCGTTCTATTGCCCCTAATGCTTTGAACGCATGGTGCATGGACAAGATTCGCGCCTGGTAATCCTCGGCCGTTGTTTGTGCCAGTGGGTACACTGAAAGCAAGCCAGCGAGGGCGTTTTTGGTGTAGTCGGTAAACTCGTAATTGATGTATTCCACAACCTGTTTACCATTGGCGGCGTCAATCAGCCGGGGGCCGTTGACGCCGTCCCATTTTCCCGTTTCATCATCGGTCAGCGGGATGATTGGAATCCAGTCGAGTTTGGGTTCAAACGTCTTTGAGTTGTCTGGCGAAACAGCGGGCCAATAGCCGCCCTGGGAAGCGCAAATCCGCACGTCTTCGGTAAAGGGGCTGCCCAGTTCGTACGCGCATAATGATTTAGGCGTGAACCCGTTTTCAGTACTGATTTCCCAGCCTGGGCTGAACGTGGCTGCCGCCGCGTCAGATAACCAGGTCTGACGTTGCGCTGACGCGACGTCAGCCGCGATAACCTGCTCCAGGCCGTCCACCTGGTGCGAGACGATGGCGGTGATTCCGTTGTCCTCCAACTGGAAGTGACCGCCCTCCAATCCCGGGTTGCCGGCCAATCGCCGGTCCGAAAGCACTTTGAGGGTTTGCGCATACAAACGCTCTGGAAGGTCCTGTCGATCGGTCCACTCAAGCAACTGGCGCTGAGTGTACAGAGGGTAGAAGTCGGGGGCAGCCACCAGTGAATAAGCCACGGCATTGCCCATTCCCGTCGCTTCCAGTTGCGGGCAGGTAGCCCGCACCCAACCTTCAGCAGTGAAGTCGATGAAGTGCAAGGCGTGATAGTCGCCGGCTTTGACAATCTCCACGACATTTGGCTCCAGATTCAAATCCTGTACGGTCCCGTCTTCACGCCGTTTGTAACGTCGATTAATGATGTATCCCCCGAAGCTCGGGTTTGGCGGGACATGGAAAAACACGTTTTCGCCTTCATAAATGGCCTCTTCCACCAATCGTGCCTTGTGGATGGGCCTTATCAGGCCTTTTCCGCATTCCTGTTCGTTGGCCCATTCAACAAGATCATCGGTCATGACGAACGGTGGTCGAGAGATGTCCGGCTCATGCCAGCCGGCATTGGGAAACTTGAGGTGAAATTGACGGAGTTTTTCATTGATATGAAAACACTCCATGTCCACTGCCAATTCCAGTCCGGCAATGCACTCGGCGCCCTCGAACAGTTTTTGCAGGGGCACCCAGAAATTCCGCGCGCCATCGCCGTCTTGAAAAGACAGCGGCCCGAACGAACCCTCATCGCCTTTTTTCTGCATGGCGATGTAAGGGCTGTAGCGTGCTGGTGTTACGCAAATGGCCTGCGGGTCGTCGGCCATCCATGGCAGAAACCCGCGGCGCGCCGGATCGTATCGCGCAGGTGCGGTACCCACTCGAGCAATACCGGTACGCGAAAAGCACAAGTCAGCCTGTGTTCGATGAACCGTGTCCGGTCTTGGGCGGTATTCAGTGGCAAAGACAACAAGGGCCAGGGGCGTGCCTTCCCCGGCCTGTTGTTGAAGGTCAGCAAGCGAGGGCGGACTGACGCCATAGACATAATTCAAGACCGCCTCTATATCGGCGGCGCTGGGGTACAGCGTCAACTTCTGGCCGTTGGGGGCGGTGATGACGTTGGGCGACGCGAGCGCATGGTAAAAAAGACTGTGGGAAGGTTTTGCCGCTTCAATGCCGCGCTGGCCGAGTGATGAAAAATCCTCGAACCCTTTGACCGTTCGATCTATTGCCAGCGTTTTGTTCAACTCGCCAGCCAAGGATTGGGCCTTGATATCGAGCCCGTGCTTCAACAAAAGCGCGTGCCAACCATCATCTGTCGCCAAGCGTGCGCAGACGCCTTCGACGGCTTTGATCAAACTCATGATATTCCCCTGTTTGTCGTGTAGGTGCTTACACAAACTCGGGGGGCTAAAAGCAGAATAAAAGAGCCGATCCGATACGACTTTGTGACTTCGCGAGTCAGCATAGTTCGCGATATTGAACCTGCAAGATCGAAAGACGTCGCGGTGACAGGTCCGCGACGTCCGTGAGAGGGATTACTGGTTGCGCAACGTACGGGTCATGCGCAACGCCAGCAAACTGCCGCAGACAATCACACCCGCCAACAGGTACAGCGCCGCATCGGTCGAACCGGTGCTGTCCTTGACCCAACCCACCAGGTACGGGCTGAGGAAACCGGCCATCTGCCCCATGGAGTTGATCAGTGCCAGGCCACCGGCAGCGGCGCCAGCGCTCAGCAGCGCAGTCGGTACCGGCCAGAACATCGGCAGGCCGGTGAGGGCGCCCATGGTGGCGATGGTCAGGCCGAGAATCGCGATGGCCGGGTTGGCGGCGAAGTTCACGGCGATCAACAGCCCCAGCGCGCCCATCAGCATCGGCACCACCAAATGCCAGCGACGTTCCTGGCGCAGGTCCGCCGAACGGCCCACCATCAGCATGAAGACCGCGGCCAGCAGGTACGGAATCGCACTGAGCCAGCCGATGACCAGGTTATCGCTGAAGCCCAGGTTCTTGATGATCGACGGCAGCCAGAAGTTGATCGCGTACACGCCACTCTGGATGCAGAAATAGATCAGGCCGAAGGCCCAGATCGCCGGGTTCTTGAACACCGCCAGCAGCGAATCGGTCGTGGTTTTCGGCTTGTTCGCAAGATCGAAGGCGTGGTCGGCTTCCAGCACGGCGCGCTCATGCGAGGTCAGCCACTTGGCGTTGGCAAAGCTGTCGCTGAGCAGGAAGTAAGCCACGGCGCCGAGGATGACGGTCGGGATGCCTTGCAGCAGGAACATCCACTGCCAGCCGGCAAGCCCGCCTTGCCCTGCGGCGAAGTGGTTGAGAATCCAGCCGGAGAATGGGCTGCCAAGCAAACCGGAGACCGGGATCGCCGACATGAACAGCGCCATGATGCGGCCACGGCGGAAGGTCGGGAACCACTGCGAGAGGTACAACACCACGCCCGGGAAGAATCCGGCTTCGGCCGCGCCGGTGAACAGGCGCAAGGTATAGAACTCGGTCGGCGTGGTGACGAACAACAGGCAGGTGGACAGCGTGCCCCAAGTGATCATCATCAGCGCAATCCAGCGCCGTGGGCCGAATTTGGTCAGAGCCAGGTTGCTCGGCACGCCGCACAACACGTAACCGATAAAGAAGATGCCGGCACCGAGGCCGTACACGGTCTCGCTGAACTTCAGCGCGTCGAGCATCTGCAGTTTGGCAAATCCAACGTTTACCCGGTCGAGGTAGTTGAACAGGTAGCAGATGAAAATGAAGGGGATCAAGCGCAGGGTAATGCGCTTGTAGACGGCGTTTTTGTCGTCAGCGATGGCGTCGGACGCTACGGCGCTCTGTGTCATGGCGGCTCTCTCTTTATTATGATTTTTTGCGATGCAAAGGGTAACGTTGATCGCCCCCAGAGTCTCGACCACCCTCAGGGTGGCTGTCTTTGTGCCTGAGCACAGGGTTTGTTACCAAGGCCTGTGCGGGTGAACAACCTGTTCCATCACTGTCTTCAAGGATCACTTGCATGTTTGAACTCGATCACGACCTGGCCCAGGACATCGTCGACCGGGCGATGGCTATCCTGCCGTACAACGTTAACGTCATGGACAGCCAGGGCTTGATCCTGGGCAGCGGTGAGCCGGAGCGGGTCAACACCCGGCATGAAGGCGCGCAACTGGTTTTGGCCAATGGCCGGGTGGTGGAGATCGATGCGCAGACGGCGATTCATCTCAAGGGCGTGCAGCCGGGTATCAACCTGCCGCTGATGCTCGACCAGCGCCTGATCGGCGTACTGGGCATCACCGGCGAACCCGAGCAACTGCGCACCTACGCCGAGCTGGTGCGCATGACCGCCGAAATGCTGGTGGGCCAGCGCAATCAGCAGGCCGAACAACAATGGCGGCGCCAGCGCTGCGATGATCTGCTGGCGTTGTTGCTCAGCGAAGCCGGAGATGCTCCGCGACTGGTCGATGAAGCGCAGCAGTTGGGCCTCAAACCACAGATGACCCGGGTGCCATACCTGTTCGAACTGGGCCTGGAACACGCTCCGGGGCAAACTGTCGAGGCCCTCAGCGCCTGGTTGACGAGCCGTCACCCGGACAGTTGGTGCGTGAGCTCGGCCAAGACCTCGTTGCTCTGGTGCCGGCCGGCGAGCCAGACAGTGGAGAACGAGCGCTTGCTGGACAAACTCGACGGCCTGGGCTGGAACATCCTGCGCATTGCCGTGGGCGGGCAGGCCGATGGCCTTTCGGGCTTGCGTCGCTGCTATCGCCGGGTCGGTGACTTGCTGGCCTACGGGCGCGAGGTGTTGCCGTGCTCCCGATTGCTGACGCTCAATCGCTATCGACTGCCGGTGATGCTGTGGCGCCACCGCAACGACGACGCCCTCGACGAACTGCTCAATCCGCTGCGCAAGGTCATTGCCAAGGACAACAACGGCCAGTTGCTGGCAACCCTGCGCAGCTGGTGCGAACACGACGGCCAGAGCCAGGCCTGCGCCGATGCACTGGGCATCCATCGCAACAGCCTGCGCTATCGCATGGAGCGCATTGCCGAGCTGAGCGGGGTTGATCCACTAAGATTGGACGGCATGCTGGCGCTGTACCTGGGCGTGCAACTGCTTCCCCAAACCGACACCCACAACCCCCTGTAGGCGCTGGCTTGCCAGCGAAGGCGTCCTCAAGGACACCGCCCGATTCAATGGCCCCTTCGCTGGCAAGCCAGCTCCTACAGAGCGAAGGCGTGCTGAAAACCACCGTAGGACTCAAAGGCCTCTTCGCTGGCAAGCTGTTGTGGCTCAATATTTATGGACCATGATGTAGGAGTATCAACCTAAGGAAGCATCATGGGATTTCGGATCGTTACTGCCGAAGAGAAGGCGGAAGCTGTGCGCTTG
>NZ_JAFMPV010000040.1:0-46557 GCF_049132105.1 Pseudomonas sp. NFX15 | reverse complement strand
GGACTTTATCGCTCATTACAACCACAGACGCTGTCACACCGCCTCGAACAACCTGCCGCCAGCCATCTTTGAAACGCTAGCGGCGTAATACTCCTACAGAATGGTCTAAAAAAACTGGACCACTTCAGGCTCGCTCCTACAGTTTTTTCTTTCGGCGGGCTAAGCCTCCCAACCCGCCCCTTTCACTGCCGCCTGCACCAACGGATGCAAGTCCGCCCCGTGATGCTCGGTCTGCCAGGCCAGCAACGCCTTGCGCATGCTCGGCGCCCAGAACATTTGCAGGTGGTTGCGCACGCTGAGCACCGCCTGCTCCTGATCCGGTTGCGTGGCAAAGTACTGGGCGATCTGGTTGGCCATCTTGATCAGGTTGTCCGTGCTCATTTGCGCACCTCGGCTTGCTCGGGGTGTCGACGTTCCTTCAGCAGGCGATGTTGTTCATCACTGAATGCCTGGAAGCGCTTCTGCCACTCAGAAGGGTGATAAACGCGGCTGACCTCCACGGCCGTGACCTTGTACTCGGGACAGTTGGTGGCCCAGTCGGAGTTGTCGGTGGTAATCACGTTGGCCCCCGATTCCGGGAAGTGGAACGTGGTGTACACCACGCCCGACGCGACCCGTTCGGTGATCCGCGCACGCAGCACGGTCTGCCCGGCGCGGCTGCCGATGCCGACCCAATCACCTTCGTTGATCCCACGGCTCTCGGCATCGGTCGGATGGATTTCCAGGCGATCCTCGTCATGCCAGGCAACGTTCTCCGTACGCCGGGTCTGGGCGCCGACGTTGTACTGGCTGAGGATGCGCCCGGTGGTCAGCAGCAGTGGATAACGAGCGTTGACCTTCTCTTCGGTCGGCACGTAACCGGTGAGCATGAAGCGCCCCTTGCCACGAACGAACTGCTCGATGTGCATGGTCGGCGTGCCGTCCGGCGCTGCCGCGTTACATGGCCATTGCAGGCTGCCGTGGCGATCCAGTTCCGCGTAGCTGACGTTGGTGAAGGTCGGGGTGAGGCTGGCGATTTCATCCATGATCTGCGACGGGTGCTGGTAATTCATCGGGTAGCCCAAGGCGTTGGCCAACGCCACCGTGCCCTCCCAGTCGGCCTTGCCGCCCAGCGGCTCCATGACCTTGCGTACCCGCGAGATGCGCCGCTCGGCGTTGGTGAAGGTGCCGTCCTTTTCCAGGAACGAACTGCCCGGCAAAAACACGTGGGCGAACTTGGCGGTTTCGTTGAGGAAAATGTCCTGCACCACCACGCACTCCATCGCTGAGAGAGCCGCCGTGACGTGCTGAGTATTCGGGTCGCTTTGGGCGATGTCCTCACCTTGGCAATACAAACCCTTGAAGCTGCCGGCCAGGGCCGACTCGAACATATTGGGAATGCGCAGCCCCGGCTCGGGTTGCAGGGTGACGTTCCACGCTTGTTCGAATTGCGTGCGCACGACTTCGTTGGAGATGTGCCGGTAACCGGGCAACTCGTGCGGAAAGGAGCCCATGTCGCAGGAACCCTGCACATTGTTTTGCCCGCGCAATGGGTTCACGCCCACACCTTCGCGGCCGATGTTGCCGGTGGCCATGGCGAGGTTGGCAATGCCCATCACCGCGGTGCTGCCCTGACTGTGTTCGGTGACGCCGAGGCCGTAGTAGATCGCCGCGTTGCCACCGGTGGCATACAAACGAGCAGCGGCGCAGATGTCGGCAGCCGGTACACCGCAGATCGGGCCAAGCACTTGCGGTGAGTTCTGCGCACGGCTGACAAATTCACTCCAGATCGCGAAGTCGCTCCCTTCGCAACGGGCGTCGATAAAGGCCTGGTTAAGCAAGCCTTCGGTGACAATCACATGGGCCAAGGCATTGAGCATGGCCACGTTGGTGCCGGGACGCAGGGCCAGGTGAAATTCGGCGCGGGCATGCACCGTGTCCACCAGATCGATGCGCCGTGGATCGATGACGATCAGCCGCGCACCTTCACGCAAGCGGCGTTTGAGCTGTGAGGCGAACACCGGGTGGGCGTCGCTGGGGTTGGCGCCCATGACCAGGATCACATCGGCCTGCATCACCGAATCAAAGCTCTGGGTGCCGGCAGATTCGCCCAGGGTTTGCTTCAAGCCGTAACCGGTCGGCGAGTGACAGACCCGCGCGCAGGTGTCGACGTTGTTGTTGCCGAAGGCAGCGCGCACCAGCTTCTGCACCAGATAAGTTTCTTCGTTGGTGCAGCGGCTGGAGGTGATCCCACCGATGGAGTCGCGGCCGTAGGTTTGCTGCAAGCGGCGGAACTCGCTGGCGGCGTAGGTCACCGCCTCATCCCAGCTGACTTCCTGCCACGGGTCGTTGATGTGCTGGCGGATCATCGGCTGGGTGATGCGGTCCGGGTTGGTCGCATAGCCCCAGGCAAAACGCCCCTTGACGCAGGAGTGGCCGTGGTTGGCCTGGCCGTTCTTGTCCGGCACCATGCGCACCAGCGTGTCGCCCTTCATCTCGGCGCGGAACGAGCAGCCCACGCCACAATAGGCACAGGTGGTGATAACACTGCGTTCCGGCTGACCCAGTTCCACCACGTTTTTTTCGATCAGCGTCGCAGTAGGGCAGGCCTGCACACAGGCGCCGCAGGACACGCATTCCGAATCGAGGAAATTGTCACCACCGGCGGCGGATACACGGGATTCAAACCCGCGACCGGTAATGGTCAGGGCAAAGGTGCCCTGGGTTTCCTCGCAGGCGCGCACGCAGCGGTTGCAAACGATGCACTTGGCCGGGTCGTAGTCGAAGTAGGGGTTGGACGTGTCCTTCACATCGGCCAGGTGGTTGTCGCCTTGATAGCCGTAGCGCACCTCTCGCAGGTTGACCTGGCCCGCCACGGTTTGCAGCTCGCAATTGCCATTGGCTGCGCAGGTCAGGCAGTCCAGCGGGTGATCGGAAATGTACAACTCCATGACGTTGCGTCGCAGCGTCGCGAGCTTGGGCGTCTGGGTGCGCACGCTCATGCCTTCGCTGACCGGCGTGGTGCAGGACGCCGGATAACCGCGCATGCCGTCGATTTCCACCAGGCACATACGGCACGAGCCGAAGGCTTGCAGGCTGTCGGTGGCGCAGAGCTTGGGGATGCTGGTGCCGAGCAGCGCGGCGGCACGCATCACCGAGGTGCCTTCGGGCACGCTGATGCTGCGGCCATCGATGTTCAGGGTGACTTGCACCTGGCTGTCGCGAGCCGGCGTGCCCAGGTCGATATCGGTTTTAGGGTCGAAGAGAGTGATCATTGCTCGGCCTCCGAGGCGTGCAGACCGAAGTCGGCAGGGAAGTGCTTGAGGGCGCTGGCCACGGGGTAAGACGTCATGCCGCCCAACGCGCAGAGCGAACCGTATTGCAGGGTGTCGCACAGGTCCTTGAGGACGATCACCTGTGCTTCACGACTGACCTGGTCCGGCGCGGCCAACAGTCGGTCGATCACCTCGACGCCCCGGGTCGAACCGATGCGGCACGGCGTGCATTTGCCACAGGATTCCTCGGCGCAGAACTGCATGGCGAAGCGCGCCATCCGGGCCATGTCCACGGTGTCGTCCGCCACCACCACGCCGCCGTGACCGAGCATTGCGCCGATGGCGGTGAAGGCTTCGTAATCCAGCGGCGTATCGAATTGCGAGGGCGGCACCCAGGCGCCGAGCGGACCGCCGACCTGCGCGGCCTTCAGCGGCCGGCCACTGGCGGTCCCGCCGCCGTAGTCTTCCACCAGCTCTCGCAGGGTCAGGCCAAAGGCCCGCTCTACCAACCCGCCGCGACGCACATTGCCCGCCAACTGGAAGGGCATGGTGCCGAGGGAGCGGCGCATGCCGTATTCGCGATAAAACTGCGCACCCTTGGCCAGGATCAATGGCACCGAAGCCAGGGTCAGCACGTTGTGCACCAGCGTCGGCTGGCCGAACAAACCCTGCAACGCCGGAATCGGCGGCTTGGCACGAACGATCCCGCGCTTGCCTTCGAGGGAGTCCAGCAGCGCGGTTTCCTCACCGCAAATGTAGGCGCCGGCACCCACACGCACTTCCAGATCGAAAGACTGGCCAGTGCCCAAGACATCAAAGCCCAGGTAACCGGCGGCCCGGGCCATGTGCAGTGCCTGGCGCAGCGTGGCCACGGCATCTGGATATTCCGAGCGCACATAGATGTAGCCATGGCTGGCCCCGACGCACAGACCTGCAATCGCCATGCCTTCGATCAGCAGGAAGGGGTCGCCCTCCATCAACATACGGTCGGCAAAGGTTCCAGAGTCGCCTTCGTCGGCATTGCACACGATGTATTTACGCGCCGCCTGCGTTTCGCGCACCGTGCGCCACTTGATCCCGGCCGGAAACGCCGCGCCACCCCGGCCACGCAGCCCCGAATCGAACACCACCGTCGCGGTTTGCTCGCCGCCCAGGGCGATGGCCCTTTTCAAACCGTCGAAACCGCCGTGGGCATGGTAGTCGTACAGCGACAGCGGCCGGGTAATGCCGGCGCGGGCGAACAGCAGGCGTTGTTGCGTCTTCAGCCAAGGCAATTCTTCGACCAGGCCCAAGGCCAGCGGATGAGCGGACGGGTCGCGTTTCAGGGCATCCAGCACCGACGGCACATCGGCCGCCGTCATCGGGCCGAAGCCGATTCGACCCTCCGGGGTGTCCACTTCCAGCAGCGGTTCAAGCCAATACAGGCCGCGTGAACTGGTGCGCTGCAACTCCAGGGCAAAATCGTGATCCCAGGATTGCGTGATCAACGCCACCGCCACTTCTTCGGCACCCACCGCGCGGGCCAGCGAATCACAGGACAGCGAAAGCATCGGCATTACGCGTCCTCCCGACAAGCGTCGAGCAACGCGTCCAGCCGTTCCGGATTGAGCCGCGCATGCACCCGGCCATCCAGTTCCAGGGCCGGCGAACACGCGCAAGCACCCAGGCAATACACCGGCCGCAAACTGATGTTGCCATCGGCGCTGCTGCCGTGATCGTCCAATTGCAGACGCTCACGCAACTGCGCCGCCAGCTGCTCCGCCCCCCGGCTCTGGCACGACTCGGCGCGGCACAACCGCAGGATATGCCGCGCCGGCGGCGCAGTCCGGAAGTCATGATAAAAACTGATCACCCCACGAACCTCGGCTAGGCTCAAATTCAGGGCATGGGCAATCTCGGGGACGGCATTATCGGGGATATAACCGATGCGCTCCTGAATATCATGAAGAATGGGCAATAGCGCACCCGGGAAGCTTTTGTGGCGTTCCAGCAGCGTGTTGACCACAGGCAGGTGCAAGCTCTCATCAGACATTCAGCAATCCTCACGGTCACGGACACACAGAGGGTAGTCGGTTATCCGAAAGTGTTGGCTGCGGCGCTCATACCACGTCGGGGAGTCGTGGTTTTTCAGGCCGGTGGCCAGGGCATCGTGTAGTGCTCGGCGCGGTCTTTGCCGCACCTCTAATAGGCCATAAGCACCAGATTGCCACGCGCACTTCAAGCCATCTGTACCAGAGCGACGTGCCCGGTTCTGTCCACGACCATCCATTAAGTCTAGTTGAGTGCCGCAAAGGGCGTTCACACGCCGGCCTAATGCCCGGAGGGCTTGTCGATGTCTGATGTATAGCAAGCATTGCAGATGAGAAGAAGCATCAGAATCGTGGGCGATTCTACGGAGCAGATCCGCCGATCCATTCCGTTGCTCCTTGTAGGAGCGAGCTTGCTCGCAAAAGCGCAAGGTATCCAAATTCCTTGCTGAATGCCCTGCTTAGAGGTCGACGCAAAAGTCCGGACCCGCGTCAGCACTTCATCGCATCACCGACCAGCGCCTTAATCATCGCCGCTAAACAATGAGCAGCTCCTTCTGCTATTTCGCAATGGCCTGAGGACAACCGCAGTGCTCTGTTCAGGCTGCTGTAGGAGTTAGATATAGCTTGTAACACACCGTCGAATCCCGCATGGACCCTGGCGTTACCATGTTTTATGTGATGTCGACGTTGACATAGTCATTAGGCTACGGCAGCATTGATCCCAATCGCGCCCGATCCTCTGGTGCTGGCTCAGTCCGGCATTACGTTCGGGCCTTCTTGTTTATGGAACATGGAAGTTGCCTAATCCAGCCCCTCCGAAGCCATTCCTTACGTATCCTGACATGGTTGCGCTCCTGACCAGCAGGGGGGTGCAAATCGATGACCCGTCACGTGCAGAACGCAAGCTCGCGCAGCTAGGGTATTACCGACTCAGCGGATTCTGGTACCCGGCGCGGGAATTCAAAATGAACGGCCTTCAGCAAGAAGTCTGCCCGGTCGCGGGCAAGCCTCTTCGTCTGGACACTTTCCAAGCGGCCACCTCTTTCGATGCGATCGTAGACCTTTACCAGTTCGATAAACGATTGCGAATGCTCATGCTGGATGCAGTCGAGCGTCTGGAGGTCCACCTCAAGACCATAACGGCTCACGAGGTTGGGTATCACGACCCGATGGCCTACACCAATGTGAAATTCATTCTGCACAAATGGACCCAGCCGTATACGGACAGCCGTGGTAATGCGCGGAACAAGTGGACAGATTGGAGTCTGAAACAGCGGTCTCATATTGCGCGGAGTAAGGAGGACTGCATTCAGTGGCACTTGCGAGCCGGTAAGTCCATTCCTGTTTGGGTCGCCGTGGAAGCTTGGGATTTCGGCGATCTTTCGGAGTTCTTCGAACTGCTCACCAGCAAATATCAGAATCTAATACTCGCACGCCTCGGTTTGAACAACGCCAAGATGCTCAGCCGGTGGATGCAGCAGATCAGCCATTTGCGCAACCGCTGTGCTCACCATACCCGCATCTGGAATCAGGCTTCGGCTAACCCGTTATCGGTCCCCGTGGAACCGTATTTTCAGCCGTTGGGGCTGGATCAGCACGCGCTGAAGCGGCTGTACGGGTTAATTGCGGTCACATGGTTTTTGCTACAGAAGATCGCCCCCGCTTCGACCTGGATCAACGATGTTGCGGATCTGATCGATCGCAAGCCTGCTATGCCCGGCTGCACTTTCAAGGCGATGGGGTTTCCAGATGAAACTGGCTTTCCTCGAAAACTGTTCGGGATCTAACTGGCTTCGACGCAAACCCCGAAAAATTCGCGGTTATTACCCTCCAGACAGGTTCACCCCCTGAGCGAGCCTGCTCGCGAACGTGCCAGCTCAGCCACCATCAATGCTGATGGTGCACCGCAATCACAGTCCACACACCCACAGGGGCCAAACAATGCCTGTCAGCTCACCGCAATCCCTGTGGGAGCGAGCCTGCTCGCGATAGCGCCAGCCCAAACAACATAAATGCTGAATCAACTGCCACCATCGCAAGCCACCCCCCCCACAGGCTTCAAACACTAACCTTCAGCCTTCGCCCCCGCCCGCTTGGATACCGGCGCACAAGTCCGATCCCGCGTCAGCACCTTCACCGCATCATCCACCAACGCCTTACTCATCGAAGTCAGATAATGCGCAGCCCAAGCATGACGGTCAGTGTCTCTGGCATAAGCAGCATCTTCAGTGAGCGTCTTAGCCAGGAACAGAAAATCGGAGGCCATGGCTAACGCATCGCCGAGAGGAACCCCGCGAGTGACATGAAACAGCGCTTGATCCGCACAGTAGATCGCGGGCGTCAGGCCGATAGTTTTGAGTTCAGTTTGTTCAGTCATTGGTCACCTCCGAGGATTGGAGAGGCAATGGGGGAGGGCGTTACGCGATTGGGAATTGCGTAGAGGGGAAAGCCAAATTTCAAACGGATTGATACTGCGCATTATCCAACTCCTTGATATGAGGAGCTGCCACGTTCGTTACCACACGAATGGGTGACAGCTGTGCGCAGGGTGGTAAACCGGGAATCAAGGAAACCGGCACGCCCGAGGGCGTCCCACGCACAGCCGCCATAACTCACGCCGCAGGCATAAAAAAAGCGCCTGATGACGTGATTGGGGCGCTGTAGCGCCTTGAATAACTCGGGTTACCACACCCGGTCGCTGAATTGGCAGCGACGGTGGGAGGGTATCGTGCGGGCGTATATCCTGCAACCTTGGGCGAAAACTATCCGAGAATCGAAATGTGACCGACCTCAATTGCACTAGACGGAAAGATGTCAAAATAGTAGCTTCGCGCCACTGCTCGCGTCTATTGACTAGATTGATAGAGGCGTATGGGATTTATGGTTGAAGTGAGAACGTTGACGCAGATGCATTAGCAAGGACCAGGGCCTAGCGAAGAGGTTAGGAAGTTTTGTGTTTTGCTAAATTTCTGTACGAATTTAAAAAAGCTGCTTATTGAACTTAGTATTTTCAATTGGTGGTTTAGTCCAAGGGCGGATTATGAAGCAAGAGTATATTGAAGTGCCTATAGGGGGCTTTGACCTTCTAGAAAGGCCTGCAGGTCAGTTATTAAATGATTTTGGTAGCGGGAAAGCCTCGCCTGGTTCAGGCAGCGCGGCCGCACTTCTTAGTATACTTGCCGCGAAGATGGTGGTGACGGTATGCAGCATAAGCTTGAGAAAAGACGATTGTATCAATGCGCATAAAACTTTTGAGTTTATTTCAAGGAAAGTAATTTCTGATATAGAGCCAAGGCTTAGGTTTTTATTTGAGCAGGATGCAAAGGATTTTGAACGGGTCGTCGCATTGCGAGTGCAACGAGACAAGTCTACGGATGCAAATGAAAAAGCGCAGTGTTCTAGAGACTCCTTTGATTTATTGCAAACGGCGACAGACTATACATTTGAAGTCGCAGAGTTGTCGCTTGAGTTAATGGGGTTTGGTGTCGCTATGTTTGATCATGGATGGCATGCTGTTCGGGGAGATGCTGGGGTAGCCATCAGCGCGGCAATGTCAGGTGTGATGTCTTCGATCTTTATTATTAATCTTAATTTGAAAACCTTACGGCGCAGGAAGTACGCTTCTGAGAATTTAAAGCGCTGCGAACGAATACAGAATCAGCTCGAAGAATTGCAAATGAAAGCATTTTCTTGTGTTGCACTTAGCAGCGCTGAGTCGCTAAAATCGATTCAGTTGGAACTGGTTTCCGGTGACGTATAAAAGGTAGGGGGAATATTGGGTGTGGTGTAAGGGGAGCTCCCTGTTTCTCCAGCGCAAACTTCAGACGCACCTCAACTCTCCATTGGGTTTTCTCCGGTTGAAAGTGGGGCGGAATTATTGTTTGGGTGAATATAAAACTGCCAGCTTCTTTGTGGTTTTGTGTTGCGATTAGTCTTGGTATTATATGTTTGGTTGGGTTAAATATTATAATACCAGATTATTACATTTTCTAAATTTTTAATGTGGTCGGAGATGTTTTCCTGTGTTTGATTTGCTAGTTCGTGCGCAATCGAATTCCTGACTTTGTAGGCTTTAGTTAGATCGGTATAAATAGAGTTTGGGAGTGTGTAGCCATAAGACGAAATTAATATCTTTGCACGATTTCTAAATGTATGGCTTGTTATCTTTGATTTTGCTCCTTGAACATCTCCACCTTCTAGGTATAAGACGATCTCAAAAAATGCTGTTTCGACTGCAGAAATAGCAGCTACTAGAGCGATCTCATGGAAACCATCAGCGCTTAATAATTTTGATTTGTATAAAGATCTTAATGGTTGCCTGCAATCCCAAGAGCTTGGGGCGTTAGCCCAAGAGCCCAATTGATCTCCTGGATCATATAGATTTTTATTGAAGTAAGAGAATTTATCGCCAGACTGTATTGATGAGGCAAGCAAAATACGATGAATTTCTTTGCTCTGGTGATGAATCCAAATGAAAGCGGCATCTTTAAGTTGTCGCTGACCGAATGGCCAGCCTGAAAAGCGTGGGCCAGTGATATCATTTATTGCCTGAATATATTTGGTTATGAGTTTGTCTCTTAGTTCGTCATCATGCAGTCCATGAAATACTCTAGCGTCATTGTCTGCCCACTCAGTGCCGGCATAGGCGCTGAGGTCTTCTGCTGGTAAACTATATTTTGTATTACGGTCATAGACGGTGATTCCTGGAAGCCAACTCCAGAAATTCATGGGGTCGGTTTTCAGAAATTTTCTTTTAATTGCATTAACGCCCCAGCTGTTATATGGGTCGTGAGTTCGGGATAAGTAAAAGTCAGACGGCTGATATTTAAGGTTGGGTGGTAAGACCCCATCTCCGTCAATAATAGTAAATGGAGAAATGTGAAATGACATTCCAATGTAATAGTCTCCGCCAGCTTTGCTAAGCCAGTTTTCAGGGGCGTTTTCTGGAATGTCTGATTCAACGTTCCACAATTGTGTAGGTGTTTGCCAAACACCATTTTCTGAGTTCCAAGCCACTAAGTCATTCTCTGTATTGATGGGGGATGCAGAACTGCATATTGGTTTTTTGTCGTTAATATATAAATAACACGCCATCATATTGGGATGGCAAATTAAAATCATGCCGCAAGTAAAATTATGTCGCAAAATTGCTTGTCTTGAAATTTAGAAAAAAAGAAAAAGAGAGAAGATTTACTTCCTTTAAAATAAATCTGGCCTCTTTTTTCTTTTTTCTTTTTTCTTTTTTCTTTTTTCTTTTTCTCTATGACGCTGCATTATCCCTGTTTTAGCCCTAGAATATCTTCAATCTCATGCTGGCACATTTTTGGAAGGCCTAGTTTTGAAATGTCTTGTTTTATTAGTATTTCAAGATAGTCTTCGGGCTCTGAAGAATCTGCCCAGTTGAGTCTGCCTTTTAGGCGAAGAGCAGTGAATCTAGAAAAACCTAGAGCCATTAAACTCAGGTTTACTTTATCGCATGAACCGAATTCCAAGAAGGTGTGGTAGGGGGCTATTTTGATTGTTTGTTCTGGGTGGCATCTATCGATCATTGCCTGATGTAGTATGTCTTCATATGCACTGAAATATTTAACTAGGCTAAACCTGACTTTTTTCTCGATTACAGAAAGTACGGTTCTTATTATCGGGGAGGCCTTTGCCATTGGGTCCTCTTTGCGAACTCTAATAACGCGATCTCTGATTAATTGACTAATAGGAATTCCTGTTATCCATTTGTGAGCTAGTCCGCCGTACCATAGACGTTGCAATTCACTGAGTTGCCAGTCAAATGCTTCGCATATTAGTTCTATAGCTTTGTCCATGCGCGATTTTCCACCCTTTTCATAAGGTGAAATAAGCACAAGTTCGCTAACGTCAATTTCCTCCATAAATCGATTGTATAAGGCTTGAAGATGATCAGGTCTCAAGGCTCGATGAGTGTCGAGAATGCGTGAAGGAAGGCTTATTTCAAGCGATTCTACAATGCTTAATGTTTTGGTCAGTTCGATTGAGTTGTTGGTAGATTCGTATTTCTTGACGATTTCCGCCGCCGTACTCTCTTGGCTTTCATGAAAAAGTCTTCCTAGTCCCGCCTCGGCTAACTCTTTTCGGTTTTCATTAACAACTTTGCCGTTCATTAGGTCGTGGATTAATGTTCCTCCATCCTCCATTATTTTTGACATGGAAGATTGGATTTCCTGTAATCCATCTCCAGTGTATGACGGTTCTTCCCATAGATCAGGTGTTAGGCACCAAACGTTTCCATGAAACTCTTTGAGGAGTCTCCCTGCTCGGCCCGCGAGGTTCAAGAAGTCGGGGCGATGCATTGGAGCGGAACCGCTTTTAGGGTTCTCAATAACAATGTGTTTAGCCGGAAGGTTTACCCCTTGTAAAAGCGTGCTAGTGCTGCATATATATTTGATTTCACCTGATTTGAACAGGTTTTCTACACCTGATCTAATAATGGAAGGTAAGTCGCCATAATGAAAGGCAACCCCTCTTGGTAAGGTTATAATTAATGGGTGTTCTTCGTGAATTTCGGTTTTTATAAAAGATATAAAGTCTTTAATTTCTTCGGAGATTTCTATTTCTTTTAGTGATTTGGCTAACGACCTGGCTAGATCCTCCGCGTCAGCAGGCCCGTTTGAGAATATGATTGTCGATTCGTTTTGTTTGGTTATAATTTTTGCGAACGCCGATCTTCGTTGTAAGATCGGGGGGCGAAACGTTATTCCGAGGTCATAATTGCCTACGTCAATAGTGCCAAAACGAGCAAGTAATTGAAAGTTCGCATGTTTTGGCTTCCTAGCTACCTGGGAGACTAAAATTATATTTTGTGATACTGGGGATATTTGCTCAGTAAAAAAATAACCGTTATCCAATCTGTTAAATAGATTGAGGAAGTAGCCTGGGTTTTTTATGAGTGGGCTTGCGAAAAATATTGACGCGCCGGGATATCGTCTTAAGGTTAGATCTACAGCGTTTTGTAATACAATGCCTCTTTTGCCCTTGTGTATCTCATGCGCTTCGTCAACGAATATTGAATCGATTCGAATTACATCATTCTCAGGTTTTAGCAAGCTTAGAAGGCGCTCTTGAGTTAGTACGTATACTACGCTCTTTGATCTAAGATGTTTTTCTAATGGAAAGGGAGCTGATCGGATGATTACGTCATTTATTCCTTGATTGCGTACGGTAGATCTGATCCTGGAGGTTACTTCTGAGATGAGAGCTCTTGTGGGTACGATGTATACAATGCATTTGTCAGATTGAGAGGAAAGTCTCCGCATGAGGTCCATATTCAGGACGAATGACTTCCCAGCGGAGGTTGGCGCGGAGACGCTTAAGGAGCGCTCCCCACTCAAAGAAGAATAGAGTTTGTATTGGAAGTTCGTTAGTAACGTTTCGTTGCTGACAGAGTTTTCTGCCTCTCTAGCAAGCCTTTCCAATGAAAGACTAAAGGGGATCTCTGGGCTATTTCCATTCGTATATCTTGTACGCAGAAGTGATCTTCCTGGGAAATTACCTATTCGTGAAAAAATTAGATCGGCTGCCCCGTTGATTTTAGGTAGGGTTTCTGAATATTTTTCTAAAAGTCTTGTAATGATTTCATACGACAGATTTATGTCGTCACTAAGATCTGATGTCGAAAGTGCCGATGCAAGTCCAATTAAACGATTGCAGTCAAGTTCAGATAAAATGTCATTTTGCTCGCTTTGCTGGGAGAATAAGCCCAGCGCGCTACTACGGTAAAGTTTAGTTAGCGGGAAGAGGAATTCTTTTTCTGAGAGGTTCATCAGTCTAGAGCCTCATTGAAGGCGTTACGAAATTCTTGCACTGAAGGAAAAGGAATGAAGAATACTTCAAATCTTAGGTGTTTTTTTTCGAACTTTTCGAATTTTGTGTTGAGTATTTTAGCCAGTCGGCTGCTGTCTTTTAGTAGCTTGGTTCGGAAGTCTTCAATGTTTTTTTTCGTGCTTGCAGTAGGGTCTCCGCGATATTCAGGCCAGTCGTAGCCTATTAAGCAAGCGTGATTGAGTCTAACTCCTGGGCCCGGCTCTCCGTACTTGATCAGGTCAGCCACGGATTCGCGAATTTTTTCATCTGCATACTTAAAGTGCTTTGTGACCATGTTGAATTCATGCTTGTACATTTTTCCATCATGAAAACCGTCCACGCTATCAAGTGCAGCAGTCACCGCGCGACTCACATCTTGATACATCTTTGACTCGCCAAAGTAAAAGTCTACTATCTCATCAGCCTTATTCCACTTCATGTGGATGCCATCAGAGCCTTTAACTTCATCTCTACGATTGGTTTTAAGCTCCATTTTGGCTACGACTTGTGGAGCTTCGAGTATGGCCTCGCTCAGAAAAAATAATAGAGCTTCTCCAGCCTCTCCACTAGTGTCGGGAGTGGTGGATGTAATATTTGGGTGTCGAAAAAGTTCTCTAGCTTCTTTGGTAAGTTTGGCTGCTTGTCTCGTGTTCAGTTGTTCTGGTCTATTCTTACAAGATATACAATATTCGATGATGTATTGATAAAGCGCCTCTGCCAGCGCTTTTATTGCTGGGCGACCATTGCCGTCAAACCGCATGTGATGTATGCGCATGTTTGCAGAGATTTCGCCAATTAACTCGCTGTGCTCAACTACATCTAGGCATGATTCTAAATCTGCTTTAGCGACAGATAGAAAGCGCCCAACATCAAGTTCTTCCATAAACCTACCACTCATGACTACATTGAAATATCATTTTGTAGTGATCGGAGTCATCACTGTCCTTATCAATCTGCCAGCGTAGTTCTGTAAGGCAGGCAACACTATGGCGATTTGCTATGGCAGACAGTATCGTGATGACTGAGGCGCGTAAAGTAATAGTAGCTGAGGCGCAGCCGATGCCTTTCTTGGGGCTCTGGTGTTGTCGGTAATTGCGGCATGGAGCGTGGTTGGGGCATTCCCTTGCGGATTTTGGAACCTATCAAGGGCAGGCTTGCGTGAGACTCAATGAGTCAGAGGATGTCTTTCAGATAACCCTTGAGCGCGATAAGCGGAGCATCAATTTGTTCCATCGTCTGAGCATTGGAAACCTCACCCGCCAACCTCCCCAACTCCCGCCCCAATGGCTTATCCACACCCCCAACAGCCTCCAACGCCAACCCCACACACTCATCCACCTTCACCTGAATCGCCTCAACATCCCCCCGCCGCACCAGCAACTCAAACACATCCCGCTGGTAATCCCCCATCACCAAATCATCCCGCAAAATCGGGCTTGAACCTTCCGACTCATAAGCCAGTTTGAGGGAGAAGAGGGCGACGGTTTCCAGGTGCAATTCCATGGGGGGAATCCTTGTGAAATGTTCCGGCGGTGCGGGTGGCGTGGAAGAGAAAAGCAGGAGCAAAAGCATCGCCAGCAAGCCGGCTCCTACAGGTCGGTGGGGTGTCAGGTGCTTTTCTACAGACGAAAAAAAAGGCCTTGCTAAGCAAGACCTTTCTTAATTTTGGTGCCCCGAGGGAGACTCGAACTCCCACTCCTTTCGAAAACGGATTTTGAATCCGCCGCGTCTACCAATTCCGCCATCAGGGCTCAATGGCCGCGGAGTATAGAGATGAGATTACCGCCGGTCAATCAGGTACATAGAGAATTTTCACTATTTCGGCTAGACTTCCGGGCCCTGCTAGACGACACCCCATCATGCGCGTTGCTGACTTTACTTTTGAACTCCCTGATTCGCTGATCGCCCGCCACCCTTTGGCCGAGCGTCGCAACAGTCGCCTGTTGACCCTCGATGGGGTCAGCGGCGCCCTGGCACACCGTCAATTCACTGATTTGCTGGAGCATTTGCGCCCCGGCGACTTGATGGTGTTCAACAATACCCGGGTGATTCCGGCGCGGCTGTTTGGCCAGAAGGCTTCCGGTGGCAAGCTGGAAATCCTGGTGGAACGGGTGCTCGACAGTCATCGCGTGCTGGCCCACGTGCGTTCCAGCAAGTCGCCCAAACCTGGGTCGAAGATCCTCATCGACGGTGGTGGCGAGGCCGAGATGCTGGCGCGCCACGATGCGTTGTTCGAGCTTGGGTTCACTGAAGAAGTGTTGCCGCTGCTCGACCGCGTCGGGCACATGCCGCTGCCTCCTTATATAGACCGCCCGGATGAGGGCGCCGACCGCGAGCGTTACCAGACCGTCTACGCCGAGCGTTTGGGCGCGGTGGCGGCGCCGACGGCGGGGCTGCATTTCGATCAGGTGCTGCTGGAGGCGATTGCCGCCAAAGGCGTCGAGACCGCGTTCGTGACCCTGCACGTTGGCGCTGGCACTTTCCAACCGGTGCGCGTCGAGAAGCTTGAAGACCACCACATGCACACTGAATGGCTGGAAGTCGGCCAGGACGTGGTCGATGCCGTGGCCGCTTGCCGCGCTCGCGGTGGCCGTGTGGTGGCCGTGGGGACCACCAGCGTGCGTTCCCTGGAAAGCGCCGCGCGCGATGGCGTGCTCAAGCCGTTCAGTGGCGACACCGACATTTTCATCTTTCCGGGCCGGCCGTTTCATGTGGTCGATGCCCTGGTCACCAACTTCCATTTGCCCGAATCCACGCTGTTGATGCTGGTTTCGGCGTTCGCCGGTTACCCCGAGACCATGGCGGCCTACAAGGCCGCGGTGGAGAACGGTTACCGCTTTTTCAGCTACGGTGATGCGATGTTCATCACGCGTAATCCTGCGCCGACTGCCCCTAAAGAATCGGGCCCAGAGGAAACAGTATGAGTCGCACCTGTCGTATGTCTTTCGAGCTGCTGGCCACTGATGGCAAGGCTCGTCGCGGTCGTTTGACCTTCCCGCGCGGTACCGTCGAGACCCCGGCCTTCATGCCGGTGGGCACCTACGGCACGGTCAAGGGCATGCTGCCACGGGATATCGAGGCGACCGGCGCTGAAATCATTCTGGGCAACACCTTCCACCTGTGGCTGCGCCCGGGCACGGAAGTGATCAAGAAGCACGGCGACCTGCACGATTTCATGCAGTGGAAAGGCCCGATCCTGACCGACTCCGGCGGTTTCCAGGTGTTCAGCCTGGGCGCGATGCGCAAGATCAAGGAGGAGGGCGTGACCTTCGCCTCCCCGGTCGACGGCGCGAAAGTGTTCATGGGCCCGGAAGAGTCGATGCAGGTCCAGCGTGACCTGGGTTCCGACATCGTGATGATCTTCGACGAATGCACGCCGTACCCGGCGGATGAAGACGTCGCGCGCATTTCCATGGAGTTGTCCCTGCGTTGGGCCAAGCGTTCGAAAGAAGCCCATGGCGAGAACACGGCCGCGCTGTTCGGCATCGTGCAGGGCGGCATGCACCAGGACCTGCGCATGCGCTCCCTGGAGGGCTTGGACCAGATCGGTTTTGACGGCCTGGCCATTGGCGGTCTGTCGGTGGGCGAGCCCAAGCACGAGATGATCAAGGTGCTGGATTATCTGCCGGGGATGATGCCGGCTGACAAACCTCGTTACCTTATGGGCGTTGGCAAACCGGAAGACTTGGTTGAGGGTGTGCGCCGCGGTGTGGACATGTTCGATTGCGTGATGCCAACCCGTAATGCCCGCAATGGGCATCTGTTCATCGATACCGGCGTGCTGAAGATCCGAAACGCGTTCCATCGCCATGATGATTCGCCGCTCGATCCGACCTGCGATTGCTATACCTGCCAGAACTTCTCCCGCGCTTACCTGCATCACCTGGACAAGTGCGGCGAAATGCTGGGGAGCATGCTCAATACCATCCATAACTTGCGTCATTATCAAGTGCTTATGGCTGGTTTGCGCGAGGCTATTCAACAGGGTACATTGGCCGCCTTTGTCGATGCCTTCTACGCCAAACGCGGGCTACCCGTGCCGCCTTTGGACTGAGTTTTCTGACCCCAAGATTCAACATTTGCAACTGGAGTGCTAAATGAGCTTTTTTATCTCTAACGCCATGGCTGACGCCGCTGCACCTGCTGCTGCCGGCCCAATGGGCGGCGGTTTCGAGTGGATTTTCCTGGTCGGCTTCCTGGTCATCTTCTACCTGATGATCTGGCGTCCACAGGCCAAGCGCGCCAAAGAGCAGAAAAACCTGCTGAGCAGCCTGCAGAAAGGCGACGAAGTTGTGACCACTGGCGGCATCGCCGGCAAGATCACCAAAGTTGCAGACGATTTCGTTGTTCTGGAAGTTTCCGACACCGTCGAAATGAAATTCCAGAAAGGCGCCATCGCTGCCACGCTGCCAAAAGGCACGCTCAAAGCGATCTAAGTTTCAACTTCATACTCAATCGACGGGGCGCGCAAGGCGCCCCGCGTCATAAGCGGGCGGCGTGATGCTGAACAAATACCCTCTGTGGAAATACATTCTGATCCTGGCGGTGCTGGCGATCGGTCTGATTTATTCCGCTCCCAATCTTTACCCTGATGACCCGGCCATTCAGGTCAGCGGTGCAAGCACTGCGCTGCTGGTCAATCAGGCGGATCTGGATCGTGTCGGCACGGCGCTGCGCGAGTCCGGGATCAACGTCAAGGCTGCCACCCTGGCTGCCAACGGCAAGGGCGGTCTGATTCGCCTGACCAAGGCTGAAGACCAGCTGCCGGCCAAGGACGTTGTGCGCAAGACGTTGGGTGATGACTACGTCGTTGCGTTGAACCTGGCACAAACCACCCCGCAATGGCTGCGCAACCTCGGCGCGCACCCGATGAAGCTGGGCCTGGACTTGTCCGGTGGTGTGCACTTCCTGCTGGAAGTGGACATGGACAAAGCCCTCGACGCACGCCTGAAAGTCTACGAAGGCGACGTCAAGAGCTTGCTGCGTAAAGAGAAGCTGCGCTATCGCAGTCTGCCGCAGCTTAACGGTGCCATTCAGCTGGGCTTCTCCGATGAAGCAACCCGCGAACAGGCTCGTGCGATCGTCCGCAAGAACTTCAACGATTTCGACATTGTTCCGGCGGACCTCAATGGCCAGCCGGTGCTGCGTCTGGCGATGACCCCGGCCAAGCTGGCGGAAATCCGTGAATACTCCATCAAGCAGAACTTGACCACGGTCCGTAACCGCGTCAACGAGCTGGGTGTTGCCGAACCCATCGTTCAGCGCCAGGGCGCCAACCGCATCGTGGTTGAGCTACCAGGCGTTCAGGACACCGCAGAAGCCAAGCGTATCCTCGGCAAGACGGCCAACCTTGAGTTCCGTCTGGCCGCAGAGCCGGGTGCTTCGAAAGCCACTTCCGAAACTTTCGAGTTCCGTGAAGGCAAGCGTCCACCTGCCCAGATCGAGCGTGGCCTGATCATCACCGGTGACCAGGTAACCGACGCCAAGGCTGGTTTCGGTGAGCACGGTACGCCGGAAGTGAACATCCGTCTGGACGGTCACGGGGGCGAGCTGATGAACCGTGCGACCCGTTCGAACGTCGGTCGCAGCATGGCGGTGATCTTCATCGAGCAGCGTCCGGTCACCACTTACACCAAGCAAGTGGTTGATGGCGTCGAGAAAGACGTGCCGGTTCAGAGCTTCAAGGAAGAGAAGAAAATCATCAGTCTGGCGACCATCCAGTCGCCGCTGGGTGCTCAGTTCCGCATCACTGGCCTGAACGGTCAGGGCGAGTCGTCCGAACTGGCGCTGCTGCTGCGCGCCGGTGGTCTGGCCGCACCGATGTACTTCGCTGAAGAGCGCACCATTGGCCCGAGCCTGGGTGCTGACAACATCACCAAGGGTATCGATGCGTCGCTGTGGGGCATGCTGTTCGTGTCGCTGTTCATCATGGCCATCTACCGCTTCTTCGGCCTGATCGCCACCGTCGCGCTGGCGGTGAACATGGTGATGCTGCTGGCCCTGATGTCGCTGCTGGGTGCAACGCTGACCCTGCCGGGTATCGCCGGTATCGTGTTGACCATGGGTATGGCGGTCGACGCCAACGTGCTGATCTTCTCGCGGATTCGTGAAGAGATCGCCGCCGGCATGACCGTGCAGCGTGCAATCAATGAAGGCTTCGGCCGGGCATTCACCGCGATTCTCGACGCCAACCTGACCACCTTGCTGGTCGGCGGCATCCTCTTTGCCATGGGCACCGGCCCGGTGAAGGGCTTCGCAGTGACCATGTCCCTCGGGATCTTTACCTCGATGTTCACGGCCATCATGGTGACCCGCGCGATGGTCAACCTGATCTTCGGCGGTCGTGACTTCAAGAAGTTGTGGATTTAAGGGGCTGCCATGTTACGTACAATCAACTTCATGGGCGTTCGCAACTTTGCGTTCGGCGTCACATTGTTCCTTACCGCGCTGGCCATTTTCAGCGTCTTCCACAAGGGCATGAACTGGGGCCTGGACTTCACCGGCGGTACGCTCATCGAGCTGACCTACGAGCGTCCAGCCGACGTCACCAAAGTGCGTGAGCAGCTGACTTCGTCGGGCTACCACGAAGCCATCGTGCAGAGCTTTGGTGCGACCACTGACCTGCTGGTGCGCATGCCTGGCGAAGACCCGCAACTGGGTCATCAGGTGGCCGATGCCTTGCAGAAGGTCGGCGGCGACAACCCGGCGACCGTCAAGCGTGTCGAGTTCGTCGGTCCGCAGGTGGGTGAAGAACTGCGCGACCAGGGCGGCCTCGGCATGCTCATGGCGCTGGGCGGCATCCTGATTTACCTGGCGTTCCGCTTTCAGTGGAAGTTCGCGGTCGGTGCGATCGTGTCCCTGATCCACGACGTGATCGTGACCATCGGTATCCTGTCGTTCTTCCAGATCACCTTCGACCTGACGGTGCTGGCGGCGGTGCTGGCAATCATCGGTTACTCGCTCAACGACACCATCGTGGTATTTGACCGGGTTCGTGAGAACTTCCGTGTACTGCGCAAGGCCAGCCTGATCGAGAACATCAACATCTCGACCACGCAAACCCTGCTGCGGACCATGGCGACGTCGATCTCGACCTTGCTGGCGATTTCGGCGCTGTTGTTCTTTGGCGGTGACAACCTGTTCGGCTTCTCCATCGCGCTGTTCATCGGTGTTCTGGCGGGTACTTACTCGTCGATCTACATCGCCAACGTGGTACTGATCTGGCTGAACCTGAGCACTGAGGATCTGATTCCTCCGGCCAACACCGAGAAGGAAGTTGACGACCGTCCTTGAGGGAAATTTTCCCCACTGATGTAGTCCAAAAAAGGCGCGAGTTGAACTCGCGCCTTTTTTTGTGCTCCAAGGCTGGGAGAAGCGCGGGCACGTTCCGCATGTGATGGTCAGGAGGTTCATGTGAACAAGTCGATGCTGGTTGGTGCGGTACTGGGTGCTGTCGGTGTAACTGCCGGGGGTGCTGTGGCCACCTACAGCCTGGTTAAAAATAACGGTCCTGAGTACGCGCAAGTGCTCGCCGTTGAGCCGGTCAAGACACAAATCAAGACTCCACGTGAAGTGTGCAAGGACGTCGCTGTAACCCGGCAAGCGCCGGTAAAAGATCAGCACCAGATCCTCGGCACGGTCGTCGGCGCCGTCGGCGGTGGTTTGCTGGGCAACATGGTTGGCGGTGGTAACGGCAAGAAGCTCGCCACGGTCGCCGGTGCGGTAGGCGGTGGTTACGCCGGCAACAAAGTGCAGGAAGGCATGCAGGAGCGTGATACCACCACCACGATGCAACGGCGCTGCAGCACCGTGAATGACATCAGCGACAAGGTCGTGGGTTACGACGTTCGTTATTCGCTGGATGGCAAGGAAGGCAAGGTGCGCATGGATCGTGATCCGGGCAACCAGATTCCGGTGGATAAAGAAGGCAAGTTGATCTTGTCCCAGAATGAACCGGGTCAGTGATCTACTGATACAGCGCTAAAAAAAAAGCACCCTGCGGGGTGCTTTTTTCTGCCGCTGGAAGCTTAGCGCTTCAGCGAAGCTGGCAGGTGCGGCTGGATCGCCGTCAATACTGCCTTGAAGCATTTGGTGTTGCCGGCAACGACGTGGCCTTTCTCAAGGAAGTCGTGACCGCCGGTGAAGTCGCTCACCAAACCGCCAGCTTCCTGAATCAGCAGGGCGCCTGCTGCCATGTCCCACTCGGACAGGCCCGACTCCCAGAACGCGTCGAAACGGCCGGCGGCCACGTAGGCCAGGTCCAGGCTTGCCGAACCTGCGCGGCGGATGCCGGCAGTCTGGCCGACCAGAGCGCGGAACATGCCCAGGTAGTTGTCGAGGTTGTCCATCTGGTCGTCACGGAACGGGAAGCCGGTACCCAGCAGGGCGCCGTCCAGGCTGGTGCGACCGCTGACGCGCAGGCGACGACCGTTCAGTTGAGCGCCGCGACCACGGCTGGCGGTGAATTCTTCCTGGCGAACCGGGTCCAGAACAACAGCGTGTTCCAGGCGGCCACGGTATTTGCAGGCGATGCTGACAGCGAAGTGAGGAATGCCGCGCAGGAAGTTGGTGGTGCCATCCAGCGGATCGATGATCCACAGGTACTCTTCGCCTTCGATGCCGGTGCCGGCGTGCATGCCGGTCTCTTCACCCAGGATCGAGTGGTTCGGGTACGCCTTGCGCAGGGCGTCGATGATTTTCTGTTCGGCGGCGCGATCCACCTCGGATACGTAATCCTTGGCGTCTTTTTCGTCGACCTTGATGGTATCCAGGCGCTCGATGGAGCGGAAGATCAATTCACTGGCGCTGCGGGCGGCGCGCAGCGCGATATTCAGCATGGGCTGCATGGATGTGTCACCTAAGGTTGTTAAAGAAAGCCGGGCATTCTATCAGAAAGTTTCTACAGGTGAAGGTCAACGTTCGCTTTCATAGCTTAACGGTAGGATGAACTGTAAGATTCTGCTCCCTATTTAAGTGTTCGAGAGCGCCTCCCTTGTTGCAAAACATTCGTGTCGTCCTGGTCAATACCAGTCATCCGGGCAATATCGGCGGGACTGCGCGGGCCATGAAAAACATGGGGCTGTCGCGGCTGGTGCTGGTCGAGCCTCGTCTGTTCCCGCATCACGAAGCCGATGCTCGCGCGTCCGGTGCCGGGGATATCCTTGAAAACGCGCAAGTCGTCGCCACCTTGGAAGATGCCTTGGTCGGCTGCAACCTGGTACTCGGCACCAGTGCCCGCGACCGGCGGATTCCATGGCCGCTGCTCGATCCCCGCGAATGCGGTGCGAAAGTGGTCGAGGAAGCCGGGCAAGGTGCAGAAATCGCCCTGGTGTTCGGTCGTGAAGATTCCGGCCTGACCAACGACGAACTCCAGCGATGTCATTATCATGTGCACATCCCATCCGACCCTGAGTTCAGTTCGCTGAACCTGGGGGCGGCGGTGCAGGTGTTGAGTTATGAAGTGCGCATGTCCTGGCTGGCGGCCCAAGGGCAGCCAAGCAAGGTCGAGAAAGAAGAAGTGGCTTCGGTCAAAAGCGCTGAGCTGGCGACCATGGACGAGCTGGAACGATTCTATGAGCACCTGGAGCAAACCCTGGTGGCCATCGAATTTCTCGATCCGGAAAAGCCGCGGCACTTGATGGCGCGCCTGCGCCGGTTGTACGGACGCAGCTCGGTCAGTCGGGCGGAAATGAATATATTGCGTGGCATTCTCACGGAAACCCAAAAAGCGGCCCGTGGTGAGCTTCTTAAGCGGAAGGATTAATGATGTTCGAGCGTTTGCGTGAAGATATCCAGAGCGTATTCCACCGAGACCCGGCGGCGCGTAACGCTTTTGAAGTCCTGACTTGCTACCCGGGTATGCACGCCATCTGGATACACCGTTTGTCGGCGATGTTGTGGCGGGCGGACCTGAAGTGGCTGGCGCGGCTGGTATCGAATTTCGGCCGCTGGTTGACCGGGATCGAGATTCATCCGGGTGCCAGGGTGGGGCGTCGGTTCTTCATCGACCATGGCATGGGCATCGTGATTGGTGAAACTGCCGAGATCGGCGATGACGTGACTATTTATCAGGGTGTGACCCTGGGTGGCACCAGTTGGAATAAGGGCAAGCGCCACCCGACGCTGGGTGATGGCGTCGTGGTTGGCGCGGGCGCGAAGGTGCTCGGTCCGTTCACTGTCGGTGCCGGGGCCAAAGTCGGTTCCAATGCCGTTGTGACCAAGGAAGTGCCACCGGGCGCCACTGTGGTGGGGATTCCGGGGCGGATCATCGTCAAGCCTGATGTTGAGCTGGATGCCAAGCGCAAGGCCATGGCCGAGAAGATCGGTTTTGATGCCTACGGCGTGACGGAAGACATGCCTGACCCGGTAGCGCGCGCCATTAACCAGTTGCTCGATCATCTGCAAGCAGTCGATGGGCGGTTGGAGGGGATGTGCGGGGCGCTGAAGGATCTGGGCAGTAATTACTGTGCCAAAGATCTGCCTGAACTGCGCGAAGAAGACTTCGCTTGTGTGAAGGACAAGGATCAGAGCCAGGTCAGCTAGACCTCGTCAGTCCGTTTCGCGAGCAGGCTCACTCCTACATTCGAAATGTATTCCCTTGTAGGAGCGAGCCTGCTCGCGATGAACGATCACTCGGTACTACTGGCTGTTTGCAGCCAGCCTTTGCTATGATGCGGCCGCTCTTTTGCGGGTAAACCCGACTAAAGCACTAGGTCTTATAGTTGACTTAAATACTCGGGAATTGCATACTCGCCCCATTCCGAACTCCGTGGTAATTGTCCATGCGACTGACTACAAAAGGCCGATACGCCGTGACCGCCATGCTAGACCTGGCGTTGCACGCGCAGCACGGGCCCGTGTCTCTGGCCGATATCTCCGAGCGCCAAGGCATCTCCCTGTCCTACCTCGAACAGCTATTCGCCAAGCTGCGCCGCAGCAACCTGGTGTCCAGTGTGCGCGGTCCGGGCGGCGGCTACCAATTGTCCCGCGACATGCAGGGCATCCAGGTCGCCCAGGTGATCGATGCGGTGAACGAATCGGTTGATGCCACCAAATGCCAGGGGCAGGGTGATTGCCATTCCGGTGACACTTGCCTGACTCACCACTTGTGGTGCGACCTTAGCCTGCAGATTCACGAATTTCTGAGCGGTATCAGCTTGGCTGATCTTGTGACTCGCCGTGAGGTACAAGAAGTAGCCCAGCGTCAGGACCAGCGCCGTTGCAACAGCAAGGTGCCACGCCTGGACAAGATTGAAGCGTCCGCCGTCGAATGACAGCCGAAGAGCTAGCGGCACGCCAGCCAGCCTGATTTAGGAGATAGTCCATGAAATTGCCGATTTACCTTGATTACTCTGCGACCACCCCGGTTGATCCGCGTGTTGCGCAAAAAATGAGTGAATGCCTGCTGGTCGACGGAAACTTCGGTAACCCGGCGTCCCGTTCCCACGTGTTCGGCTGGAAAGCCGAGGAGTCCGTCGAAAACGCCCGTCGTCAGGTGGCCGATCTGGTCAACGCCGACCCGCGTGAGATCGTCTGGACCTCCGGTGCCACCGAGTCCGACAACCTGGCGATCAAGGGTGCGGCGCATTTCTATGCCACCAAGGGCAAGCACCTGATCACCACCAAGATTGAGCACAAGGCTGTCCTCGACACCATGCGCCAACTGGAACGTGAAGGTTTCGAAGTGACCTACATCGAGCCGCGTACCGATGGCCTGGTTACGCCTGAAATGATCGAAGCCGAACTGCGTGACGACACCATCCTGGTGTCGGTCATGCACGTGAACAACGAAATCGGCACCGTCAACGACATCGCCGCCATCGGCGAAATGCTCCGCGCCAAGGGCATCCTGTTCCACGTCGACGCCGCTCAGTCCACCGGCAAGGTCGATATCGACCTGTCGAAACTGAAGGTCGACATGATGTCGTTCTCAGCCCACAAGACTTACGGCCCTAAAGGCATCGGCGCGCTGTACGTGAGCCGCAAGCCTCGCGTACGCATCGAAGCGACCATGCACGGTGGCGGCCACGAACGCGGCATGCGGTCTGGCACCCTGGCGACGCACCAGATCGTTGGCATGGGCGAAGCCTTCCGTGTGGCCAAGGAAGACATGGCTGCCGAGAACGTGCGCATCAAGGCCTTGAGCGACCGTTTCTACAAGCAGGTCGAGCACCTGGAAGAGCTGTACGTCAACGGCAGCCTGACCGCCCGCGTTCCGCACAACCTGAACCTGAGCTTCAACTACGTTGAAGGCGAGTCGCTGATCATGGCGCTCAAGGATCTGGCGGTTTCGTCCGGTTCGGCCTGCACCTCGGCGTCGCTTGAGCCTTCGTACGTATTGCGCGCCCTGGGCCGCAACGACGAACTGGCACACAGCTCGATCCGCTTCACCTTCGGCCGCTTCACTACCGAAGAAGAAATCGACTACGCCGCGCAGAAAGTCTGCGAGGCCGTAACCAAGCTGCGCGCTCTGTCGCCGCTGTGGGACATGTACAAAGACGGCGTCGATATCTCGAAGATCGAGTGGGCGGCACACTAACTATAGAAGCCGCCGGATACAGTTCCTGTAGCGGCGCGGCGGTACACGCAGCGCAACTACAGGGCTTCAAGAGCGGCCCTGATGAGTGAGGATTGAGAATCATGGCTTACAGCGAAAAGGTCATCGACCACTACGAAAACCCGCGCAACGTCGGCAAGATGGATGCGCAAGATCCTGATGTCGGCACCGGCATGGTTGGCGCTCCGGCGTGCGGCGACGTGATGCGCCTGCAGATCAAGGTCAACGAAGCCGGCATCATCGAAGATGCCAAGTTCAAGACCTACGGCTGCGGTTCGGCCATCGCTTCCAGCTCCCTCGCCACCGAGTGGATGAAGGGCAAGACCCTGGACGAAGCGGAAACCATCAAGAACACCCAGCTGGCTGAAGAACTGGCCCTGCCGCCAGTGAAAATCCATTGCTCGGTACTCGCTGAAGACGCCATCAAGGCCGCCGTTCGCGACTACAAGCAGAAGAAAGGCTTGATCTGATTTTCGAGTTTTGGCGACGAGTAAGGAGTCACCGATGGCTATCAGCATGACAGAAGCGGCTGCTCGACACGTGCGGCGCTCCCTCGACGGGCGCGGCAAAGGTGAAGGGATTCGTCTGGGTGTTCGCACCACGGGCTGTTCCGGCCTTGCCTACGTGCTGGAGTTTGTCGACGAGGTGGTTGCAGAGGACCAGGTGTTCGAAAGTCACGGCGAGAAAGTGATTATCGACCCGAAAAGCCTGGCCTACCTGGACGGCACCGAGCTCGATTTCGTCAAGGAAGGGTTGAACGAAGGCTTCAAGTTCAACAACCCCAACGTACGCGGTGAATGTGGCTGCGGCGAAAGCTTCAACATCTGAGGCTTGTCGTGGGTACTCCTTGTCATTTCGCTTTATTCGAGCTGCAACCGAGTTTCGATCTGGACCTCGACCAGCTGGCTACGCGCTACCGTGAGTTGGCGCGCAGTGTTCATCCGGACCGCTTTGCCGACGCTTCCGAGCGTGAGCAACGGCTGGCGCTAGAGCAATCGGCGAGCCTCAACGAGGCCTACCAGACGCTCAAGAACCCACCCAAGCGCGCGCGTTACCTGCTCGCCTTGAATGGTGGCGAGCTGCCGCTGGAGGTCACGGTGCATGATCCGGAGTTCCTTCTGCAGCAGATGGAGCTGCGTGAAGAGCTCGAAGACCTGCAAGACAGCGCCGACCTCAAGGGCGTTGCCGTCTTCAAGCGTCGCCTGAAGGCTGCCCAAGATGAGCTGAACCAAAGCTTCGCAGCTTGCTGGAACGATGCCGCGCAACGCGAAAAGGCCGAACGCCTGATGCGGCGCATGCAGTTCCTCGACAAGCTCACCTACGAAGTGCGCCAGTTAGAAGAGCGCCTCGACGATTAACCCAGTGCCGCTCCGGTCGCACGCCTGATATACAGATAAGTCCTGATAACGATGGCCCTACTGCAGATCGCCGAACCCGGCCAAAGTCCTCAACCACACCAGCGTCGCCTGGCTGTGGGGATCGACTTGGGCACTACCAATTCGCTGGTCGCTGCATTGCGCAGTGGTCTTTGCGAGCCGCTTGCCGACGCAGAAGGGCGGGTCATCCTGCCGTCTGCCGTGCGCTACCACGCCGATCGCGTCGAGGTGGGCGAATCCGCCAAGCTGGCGGCCGCTACCGATCCCTTGAACACGGTGCTGTCGGTCAAGCGCTTGATGGGTCGTGGTCTGTCCGACGTCAAGCAATTGGGCGACCAACTGCCGTACCGCTTTGTCGGTGGCGAGTCGCACATGCCGTTCATCGACACGATCCAGGGTCCGAAAAGCCCGGTCGAAGTCTCTGCCGACATCCTCAAGGTCCTGCGTCAGCGCGCTGAAGCGACCTTGGGCGGCGAGCTGGTGGGGGCGGTGATCACCGTTCCGGCCTATTTCGACGACGCCCAGCGTCAAGCCACCAAGGACGCGGCCAAGCTGGCCGGCCTGAACGTGCTGCGTCTGCTCAACGAGCCGACTGCTGCCGCTGTGGCTTACGGTCTGGATCAGCACGCCGAAGGCCTGGTCGCGATCTACGACCTGGGCGGCGGCACTTTTGATATTTCGATTCTGCGCCTGACCGGCGGTGTCTTCGAAGTCCTGGCTACCGGCGGCGACAGCGCCCTGGGCGGCGATGACTTCGACCACGCCATTGCTGGCTGGATCATCGAGGGCGCCGGCCTGTCCGCCAACCTCGATCCGGGTGCGCAGCGTCAATTGCTACAAACGGCCTGCGCTGCCAAGGAAGCGCTGACCCATGCTTCGTCGGTCGAAGTGGCACACGGCGACTGGAAAGCCGAGCTGACTCGCGAAGCTTTCGATGCGCTGATCGAGCCGATGGTTGCTCGCAGCCTGAAAGCCTGTCGCCGCGCGGTGCGTGATTCCGGCATCGAACTGGAAGACGTGCATGCCGTGGTCATGGTGGGTGGTTCGACCCGCGTGCCTCGCGTTCGCGAAGCCGTTGCCCAAGCCTTCGGTCGTCAGCCGCTGACTGAAATCGATCCGGATCAAGTGGTGGCCATTGGTGCTGCGATCCAGGCCGATACCCTGGCTGGCAACAAGCGTGATGGCGGCGAGCTGTTGTTGCTGGACGTGATTCCGTTGTCCCTGGGGCTGGAAACCATGGGCGGCCTGATGGAAAAGGTGATTCCGCGCAATACCACCATCCCCGTCGCCCGCGCCCAGGATTTCACCACGTATAAAGACGGCCAGTCGGCCATGGCCATCCATGTGTTGCAGGGCGAGCGCGAACTGATCAGCGACTGCCGCTCCCTGGCACGCTTTGAATTGCGCGGCATTCCGGCCATGGTGGCGGGTGCGGCGAAGATTCGCGTGACCTTCCAGGTCGATGCCGATGGTCTGCTCAGCGTTTCCGCTCGCGAACTGGGTTCGGGCGTTGAAGCCAGCATTCAGGTCAAGCCGTCCTACGGCCTGACCGACGGCGAAATCGCCAAGATGCTCAAGGATTCGTTCCAGCACGCCAATGACGACAAGGTTGCCCGCGTACTGCGTGAGCAGCAGGTCGATGCGCAGCGCCTGGTCGAGGCGGTGCAAGGTGCTCTGGAGGCTGATGGTGAGCGTTTGCTCGATGCCGAAGAGCGCATGGTCATCGACCTGCAGGTGCAGGAACTGATCGAACTGATGAAAGGTACCGATGGCTACGCCATCGAGCAGCAGACCAAGCGTCTGTCGCAAGTGACCGACGCTTTTGCCGCCCGTCGCATGGATTCGACCGTGAAAGCCGCGCTGGCGGGCCGCAACCTGAATGAGATTGAGGAATAACGATGCCGCAGGTCATTTTTCTGCCACACGAGAAGTTCTGCCCTGATGGCATGGTTGTTGAGGCCGAGACCGGTACCTCTATCCTCGAACTGGCCCACGAACATCACATCGAGATGGAAAGTGCCTGTGGCGGCGTCTGCGCCTGCACCACTTGCCACTGCATCATCCGCGAGGGATTCGACTCGCTGGAAGAGGCCGACGAACTGGAAGAAGACTACCTTGATAAGGCCTGGGGCCTTGAGCGTGAGTCCCGCCTGGGCTGCCAGGCCAAGGTCGGTACTGAAGACCTGACCGTCGAGATTCCGAAGTATTCGCTCAACCACGCCGCCGAAGCACCGCACTGATTCAAGGAATTGTCATGAAACTCAAGTGGACTGATGTGCTGGAGATCGCGATCCAGCTAGCCGACAGCAAGCCCGACGTGGACCCTATGTCGGTCAACTTCGTCGATCTGCGCAAATGGGTGATGGAATTGCCCGAGTTCGACGACAAGCCTGAGCATTGTGGCGAAAAGATCCTGGAGGCCATTCAGGCCCACTGGATCGAAGAACGCGACTGAGCCACGCCGCAGGTTAGGCAATACCCGAGAACCCGCGTATAATTCGCGGGTTTAATTTTTCGTAAATTACCGTTTCTGGAGTTACACCATGGCTGTTCAACGTACTTTCTCCATCATCA
Source organism: Pseudomonas sp. NFX15 (assembly GCF_049132105.1). Classification (NCBI taxonomy): domain Bacteria; kingdom Pseudomonadati; phylum Pseudomonadota; class Gammaproteobacteria; order Pseudomonadales; family Pseudomonadaceae; genus Pseudomonas; species Pseudomonas sp. NFX15. The sequence goes on along the minus strand of NZ_JAFMPV010000040.1, from coordinate 16,934 downwards.
AGCCTGACGCAGTTGCAAAAAACGTTATCGGCGAGATCACCACTCGTTTCGAAAAAGCTGGCCTGCGCGTTGTAGCTTCGAAACTCAAGCAACTGTCCAAAGCTGAAGCTGAAGGCTTCTACGCTGAGCACAGCGCTCGTGGTTTCTTCGGCGACCTGGTTGCTTTCATGATCTCCGGTCCGGTTGTCGTTCAGGTTCTGGAAGGCGAAAACGCTATCGCTCTGAACCGTGAGCTGATGGGCGCTACCAACCCTAAAGAAGCTGCTGCCGGCACCATCCGCGCTGACTTCGCTGACTCCATCGACGCCAACGCTGTACACGGTTCGGACTCCGAAGCCGCTGCCGCTCGCGAAATCTCGTACTTCTTCGCAGCTACTGAAGTAACCACTCGCTAAGCATTGGCTTAAGAGTGAAGGTGAATCCATGACTACATCGACTGTAAAAACTAACCTGCTGGGTCTGACTCAGCTGGAAATGGAAAAATTCTTCGACTCAATCGGGGAGAAGCGTTTCCGTGCCGGTCAGGTAATGAAATGGATTCACCACTTTGGTGTCGATGATTTCGACGCCATGACGAACGTCAGCAAGGCCTTGCGCGAAAAGCTCAAGGCTGTTGCTGAGGTCCGTGGTCCGGAAGTGGTCAGCGAGGACATCTCCAGCGACGGCACCCGTAAATGGGTGGTGCGCGTGGCGTCCGGCAGCTGCGTCGAGACCGTGTACATTCCCCAGGGCAAACGTGGCACCTTGTGCGTTTCGTCCCAGGCAGGCTGTGCCCTGGATTGCAGTTTCTGCTCCACCGGCAAGCAAGGCTTCAACAGCAACCTCACCGCCGCCGAAGTCATCGGCCAGGTGTGGATTGCCAACAAATCCTTTGGCAGCGTCCCGGCAACCGTCGACCGTGCCATCACCAACGTGGTGATGATGGGCATGGGTGAGCCGCTGCTGAACTTCGACAACGTCGTCGCGGCCATGCACTTGATGATGGACGACCTGGGCTACGGCATTTCCAAGCGCCGTGTGACCCTGTCGACCTCCGGCGTGGTGCCGATGATCGATGAGCTCTCCAAGCACATCGACGTCTCCCTGGCGTTGTCCCTGCACGCACCGAATGACGCATTGCGTAACCAATTGGTGCCGATCAACAAGAAGTATCCGCTTAAGATGCTGCTCGAGTCGTGCCAGCGCTATATGTCGAGTCTTGGCGAAAAGCGCGTGCTGACCATCGAATACACCTTGCTCAAGGACATCAACGACAAGGTTGAGCACGCTGTGGAGATGATCGAGTTGCTCAAGAATGTCCCGTGCAAGATCAACCTGATCCCGTTCAACCCGTTCCCGCATTCGGGGTACGAGCGTCCTAGCAACAACGCCATTCGTCGTTTCCAGGATCAGCTTCATCACGCCGGTTTCAACGTCACTGTCCGTACCACCCGTGGTGAAGACATCGACGCTGCCTGTGGTCAATTGGTAGGGCAGGTGCTGGATCGCACCCGTCGCAGCGAACGTTACATCGCCGTGCGTGAATTGAACGCCGACAGCGATGCCGCTTCGAGCGCTGCGAACAACAATTAAGAGAGGATCTCTATGCCCCTGCGCTTCGCGCTGCTTTTGCTGTTGGCCAGTCTGTGTGCTGGCTGCGTGCTTTCGGGTGACTACAACCCGATGAAGACCAGCAAGGGCCGTGATGAAGCGCGGCAGGCATACGTTCAGTTGGGGATCGGGTACTTGCAGCAGGGCATGACCGAGCGCGCCAAGGTCCCGCTGAGAAAGGCGCTGGAACTGGACGCCGCCGACCCGGATGCCAATGCGGCGCTGGGCCTGGTGTTCCAGGCCGAGATGGAGCCGGAGTTGGCCGACGAACATTTTCGCAAGGCGCTGTCTGCGCAACCCGGCGATGCGCGGATCCTCAATAACTACGGCAGTTTTCTTTTCGAGCAAAAACGTTACAAGCAAGCCTACGAACGCTTCGAACAAGCCGCCGCCGATAGCCTGTATCCTGAGCGTTCGCGAGTGTTCGAGAACCTGGGCATGACCGCTTCGATGCTCGGCGAGCGTGACCTGGCCCAGCAGCAACTGGAAAAAGCCCTGCGACTGAACCGTCAACAACCGCGCGCATTGCTGGAAATGGCTGAGTTGTCTTACGAAGACAGGCATTATGTGCCCGCGCGTGAGTACTACGATCGTTTTAGCCTGCTTGCCGAGCAAAATGCACGTAGTCTATTGCTCGGCGTTCGGCTGGCAACCGTGTTTGAAGATCGCGACAAGGCAGCCAGTAAAGGCCTGCAACTAAAAAGACTCTATCCCGGTACGCCGGAATATCAGCAATACCTGTCGGAGCAATGATGAAAGCGGCGCATCCCGAAGTTGTAGCAGCGAATCGCGTTAACCCCGGTGAAACTTTGCGCCAGGCTCGCGAAAGCAATGGCTGGTCGCTGGCCGAAGTGGCCCTCAAGCTCAACCTCACCACCACCTCCCTGAGCAATCTGGAAGCCGGCGCTTTCGACAAGCTGCCTGGGCACACCTTTGCCCGTGGCTATATTCGCGCCTATGCCAAGTTGCTGGGCATGGACCAGGCCGTGCTGGTCCAGCAATTCGACCAATCCACCGGTACCGATTCCCAGGGCAGCAACGTCCACAGCCTGGGTCGAATCGAAGAGCCGGTGCGGGTTTCCCACACCATTTTGCGTATCGTCAGCCTGTTGTTGCTGATTGCGGTCATCGGTGGCGGCTTTGTCTGGTGGCAGGACCAGACCTCGATGCGCAACAAGGACCTGATTGGCCTGGCCCCGGAACACGTTGAAGTCGAAGGCGCTGACGGTACGACGCAGATTCATCCGCTGGACGAGCCGGAAGACCAGGCTGTCGCGCAAGGTCAGGCTGAAACCAGCACCGCCCTCGCGTTGCCACAAGCTGAAACACCGGAGCAGGCACCGGCTGAAACCCAGCCAGCGGCCCCGGCGGCTGCACCCGTGGCACCCGCACCGACCGCACCTGCTCACAGCACGGCGCCAGTCGTCGCGACACCGGCAACGCCAGCCCCGGCCGTTCCAGCCGTGCCGGCTCCGGTAATGACTTCACCGGTTGCATCGAGTGCTCCAGCCCAGGCGCCAGCGGCTCCGGCTGCCGGCCAGGGCCAGGTGCAGATCCAGTTCGTCGCCGATTGCTGGACTCAAGTGACCGACGGTGGCGGCAAGGTGCTATTCAGTGGTCTCAAGCGTAAAGGCGACAGCCTGGCTGTCAATGGCAAGCCGCCGTTCGCCGTGCGCCTGGGCTATGCCCGTGGCGCACAGGTCAGCTACAACGGCCAGTCGGTCGATGTTGCTCCGTTCACCAGTGGCGAGACTGCTCGCCTGAAGTTGGGTCAATAAGTCATGCACGGCGAATCTCCAATCAAGCGTCGCGAATCCCGCAAGATCTGGGTCGGTAACGTGCCTGTTGGCGGCGATGCGCCTATCGCTGTGCAGAGCATGACCAACAGCGACACCAATGATGTCGCGGCCACGGTTGCGCAAATCAATCGCTTGGAAGCGGCCGGCGTCGACATCGTGCGGGTTTCCGTCCCGGACATGGACGCCGCCGAAGCCTTCGGCAAGATCAAGCAACTGGTCAAAGTGCCACTGGTAGCCGACATTCACTTCGACTACCGGATCGCTTTGCGCGTCGCCGAACTCGGTGTCGATTGCCTGCGGATCAACCCGGGCAACATCGGTCGCGAAGACCGTGTGCGTGCGGTGGTCGATGCCGCCCGTGACCGCGGGATCCCGATCCGCATCGGCGTTAACGCCGGTTCCCTGGAAAAAGACCTGCAAAAAAAATACGGCGAGCCGACCCCAGCCGCGCTGGTCGAGTCCGCCTTGCGTCACGTCGAGCACCTCGAACGCCTGAATTTCCAGGACTTCAAGGTCAGCGTGAAGGCCTCCGACGTGTTCATGGCCGTCGAAGCCTACCGCCTGCTGGCCAAGGAGATCGTCCAGCCGCTGCACCTGGGTATCACCGAAGCCGGTGGTTTGCGTTCCGGCACGGTGAAATCCGCCGTGGGCCTCGGTATGCTGCTCGCCGAAGGGATTGGCGATACTATCCGCATCTCGTTGGCGGCCGACCCGGTCGAGGAAGTGAAAGTCGGCTACGACATTCTCAAATCCCTGCACCTGCGTTCCCGTGGCATCAACTTCATTGCCTGCCCGAGCTGCTCGCGGCAGAACTTCGATGTGGTCAAGACCATGAACGAGCTGGAAGGGCGTCTCGAAGATCTGCTGGTGCCGCTGGATGTCGCGGTCATCGGTTGCGTGGTCAACGGCCCGGGTGAAGCCAAGGAAGCCCATATTGGCTTGACCGGCGGCACGCCGAACCTGATTTACATCGACGGCAAGCCGTCGCAGAAGCTGACCAATGACAATCTGGTGGATGAGCTTGAACGCTTGATCCGTCAGAAAGCGGCCGAAAAGGTCGAAGCTGACGCTGCCGTTATTGCGCGCGGCTGATCCCGACGACGCGCCGAACGAATTTAAGGATTTAAAGTGAGCAAGTCTCTGCAAGCCATTCGTGGCATGAACGACATCCTGCCCGAACAGACTCCCCTGTGGCGTCACTTCGAAGGCACTGTTTCACGCCTGCTGGATAACTACGGTTACAAGCAGATCCGCATGCCGATCGTCGAGTTCACCGAGCTGTTCAAGCGTTCCATCGGTGAAGTGACCGACATCGTCGAAAAAGAGATGTACACCTTCGACGATCGCAACGGCGATTCCCTGACCCTGCGCCCGGAAGGCACGGCGGCCTGTGTGCGTGCGGTGCTGGAACACGGCATTACCGGCGGCGGCCAGGTCCAGAAACTCTGGTACATCGGCCCGATGTTCCGCCACGAGCGTCCGCAGAAAGGCCGTTATCGCCAGTTCCACCAGATCGGTGTCGAGGTGTTCAACCTTGACGGTCCGGACATCGACGCCGAGCTGATCGTGCTGACCTGGCGCCTGTGGGGCGAGCTGGGCATCCGCGATGCGGTCAAGCTCGAACTCAACAGCCTGGGCACCAGCGAGTCCCGTGGTCGCTACCGTGAAGCGCTGGTCGAGTACCTCTCGGCGCACATGGACAAGCTCGACGAAGACAGCCAGCGTCGCCTGAAAACCAACCCGCTGCGGGTTCTTGATACCAAGAACGCCGACACCCAGGCGGTATTGGTCGATGCGCCGAAAATGGCCGACTACCTTGACGAAGAGTCCCGGGTGCACTTCGAGGGCCTCAAGGCTCGCCTGGATGCCGCCGGTATTCCTTACGTGATCAACCCGAAGCTGGTTCGCGGGCTGGATTACTACAGCAAGACCGTATTCGAATGGGTCACCGACAAGCTCGGCGCCCAGGGCACTGTCTGCGCCGGTGGCCGTTACGACGGCCTGGTGGAGCAGATGGGCGGCAAGCCGACCGCTGGCGTAGGTTTCGCCATGGGCATCGAGCGCCTGGTACTGCTGCTGGAAACCCTGGAGCAGATCCCGCAAGAGATCTCCCGTCAGGTCGACGTGTACCTCTGCGCCTTCGGCGAAGCCGCTGAGCTCGCCGGCCTGACCCTGGCCGAGCGTGTACGTGACCAGTTGCCAAACCTGCGCCTGCAAGTGAATGCCGGCGCCGGCAGTTTCAAAAGCCAGTTCAAGAAAGCCGACAAGAGCGGTGCGCTGTATGCACTGATCCTCGGTGACGACGAAATGGCCCAGCAAGTGGTAGGTTTCAAACCCCTGCGTGGCCAGGGCGAACAACAAAGCATTGCCTGGGATGCGCTTGCCGCTCACCTGGCCACCTGCGTCGTGCAGGGTTGAAGCTGTCTAAACAGCCGAATTAGCAATTAAGGAGTATTGGGGTGTCGAGTACCGAAGACGAACAGCTGGCGGATTTGAAGGAATGGTGGTCACGCAACGGTAAGCCCCTGGTCACTGGCGGCCTGTTGGCGCTGGTCATCGTGTTCGGCTGGCAAGCGTTCCACAAGTATCAGAGCAACCAGTCGCAAGGCGCGTCGATGCTCTATCAGCAATTGCTGGAAACCACGCTGACGCCTGACGGCAAGCCTGATGCAGCCCGTGTCGCTGACCTGGCTGGCAAGCTCAACAGCGAGTTCGGCGGCAGCGCCTACGCGCAGTACGGCAGCCTGTTCGTCGCCAAGGTGGCGGTCGACAGCGGCAAACTGGACGACGCCGCCAGCGAGCTCAAAGCCATCGTCGACAAACCGGCCAACCCGGCGCTCGGTGAAATCGCTCGTCAGCGCCTGGCTCAAGTAATGGGTGCGCAGAACAAGGCCGACGAAGCGCTGAAGCTGCTCGATGGCGATGCCGACAAGGCGTTCCTGGCCACGCGCGAAGAGCTCAAGGGCGACCTGCTGGTGCAGTTGGGTCGTACCGACGAGGCGAGCGCAGCGTATCAAAAAGCCAAGGCGGCACTGTCGGATGAAGCGGCGGTCGGTGGCCTACAAATCAAGCTGGACGACCTGGCCAAAGGGGATGCGTGACGTGATTCGTTGGAAACATGCAGCATTGCTGGCTCTGGCCTTGTTGGCCGCGGGTTGCAGCAGCAACAGCAAGAAAGAGTTGCCACCGGCTGAACTGGTCGACTTCAAGGAAGAAGTGGTTCTGCATAAAGAGTGGAGTCGTTCGATCGGTGACGGTCAGGGCGAAACCTACAACATGCTGGTTCCGGCGATCGATGGCGAGACCATCTACGCAGCCGACGTCACCGGTGTGGTGATGGCGATGGATCGCAACACGGGCGACGTCAAATGGAAGAAATCGCTCGATCTGCCTGTTTCCGGCGCGGTTGGCGTTGGCTACGGTCTGGTCACGATTGGTACGCTCAAGGGTGAAATCATTGCCCTGGACGCGATCAACGGTGAAGAAAAGTGGCGCGCTCGTGTGTCCAGCGAAGTCCTCGCACCGCCGGCCAACAACGGTGATGTTGTCGTGGTTCAAACCCAGGACGATCGTCTGATCGGCTTGGACGCCTCTACCGGCAACCGTCGCTGGATCTACGACAGTACCCCTGCGGTACTGACTTTGCGTGGAACCAGTGCGCCGATCGTGACCAACCGTCTCGCGGTGGCTGGCCTGTCGACCGGTAAAGTGGTTGCCGTGGATATTTCCAACGGCGTACCGGTATGGGAACAGCGCGTAGCGATCCCGCAAGGTCGTTCGGAGCTGGAGCGCGTGGTGGATATCGACGGTGGCTTGCTGCTGTCGGGCGAGACGCTCTACGTCGCCAGCTACCAGGGCCGTGTTGCCGCGCTGGACCTGCAAAGCGGCCGTCAGCTGTGGCAGCGTGATGCCTCCAGCTACGCCGGTATTGCACAAGGTTTCGGCAACGTCTACGTGAGCCTGTCTTCCGGTACCGTTGAAAGCGTCGACGAGCGTTCCACCACAGCCTTGTGGAGCAACGATTCGCTGGCCCGTCGTCAACTGTCGGCCCCGGAAGTGTTCTCCAGCTACGTTGCAGTCGGTGACCTGGAAGGTTACCTGCACCTGTTGAGTCAGGTGGACGGCCGTTTCGTCGGTCGCGAGCGCATCGACAGCGACGGCCTGCGCGCCCGTCCGCTGGTGGTGGGTGACACGATTTATGTGTATGGCAACAGCGGCAAACTGGAAGCCCTGACCATCAAGTAACAACTATGCTTGGGGTTAACACCCCAGGCAGCTTCACTGTTTGTGAAACTGTAGGAGCGAGCCTGCTCGCGATGGACGTTAACGATGACGTTGGCACCCTGAATAAACGCGGTGTCTATGCGTTTTTCGCGAGCAAGCTCGCTCCTGCAAAAAAACACGCGGTGATTGCCCCGAGCACCAGCCGCTGCCTCGCAGCGGCTTTTGTATTTTCTGAAATAACGAAGTGGAGAGCCGCATGGTTCCCGTAATCGCCCTGGTGGGCCGACCGAACGTCGGCAAATCCACCTTGTTCAACCGCCTGACCAGGACTCGTGACGCCATCGTTGGCGACTTGTCCGGTCTGACCCGTGATCGCCAGTACGGTGAGGCCAAGTGGCAAGGGCGTTCCTACATTCTGATCGACACCGGTGGTATCTCCGGTGACGAGCACGGTATGGACGAAAAAATGGCCGAGCAGTCGCTGCTGGCCATTGAAGAAGCCGATGTCGTTCTGTTCCTGGTAGATGCCAAGGCCGGTTTCACCGCCGCCGACCAGATGATCGCCGAGCATTTGCGTAAACGAAACAAGCGTTCCCACGTAGTCGCCAACAAGGTCGACAACATCGACCCGGAAATGGCCCGCGCCGAATTCGCCCCGTTGGGCATGGGCCACGCGATTCCGATCGCCGGCGCCCACGGCCGTGGTATCACCCAATTGCTGGAAGCGGCACTGAGTGAATTCCCGAAAGATGACGATGAGCTGGAAGAAGGCGAGGAGGAAATCGTCGCCGAAGGCGAGGAAGCCAAGCGAATTCCTGGCCCAAGCGAAAAAGACGGGATCAAGATCGCCATCATCGGCCGTCCGAACGTCGGCAAGTCGACCCTGGTCAACCGCATGCTCGGTGAAGACCGGGTAATCGTCTACGACCAGCCCGGCACCACCCGCGACAGTATCTACATCCCGTTCGAGCGTAACGACGAGAAGTACACGCTGATCGACACCGCCGGTGTGCGCAAGCGCGGCAAGATCCACGAAGAAGTCGAAAAGTTCTCCGTGGTCAAAACCCTGCAAGCGATCAAAGACGCCAACGTCGTCATCTTCGTGATGGACGCCCGCGAAGGCGTGGTGGATCACGACCTCAATCTGTTGGGCTTCGCCATTGAGTCGGGTCGTGCGCTGGTCATCGCGATCAACAAGTGGGACGGCATGACACCGAGCGAGCGCGACTTCGTGAAGGTCGAGCTGCAACGTCGCCTGTTCTTCGTTGACTACGCCGACATCCACTTTATCTCGGCCCTGCACGGCACTGGCGTGGGCAACCTCTACGCGTCGGTACAGAACTCGTTCAAGTCCGCGGTCACCCGCTGGCCGACCAGCCGCCTGACCCAGATTCTCGAAGATGCGGTCAGCGAGCACCAGCCGCCGATGGTCAACAGCCGCCGGATCAAGCTGCGTTATGCGCACCTGGGTGGCGCGAACCCGCCGATCATCGTGATTCACGGTAACCAGATCGAGAAGGTGCCGAAGTCTTACGTGCGTTACCTCGAGAACACTTACCGCCGTGTGCTGAAGCTGGTCGGTACGCCGATCCGCATCGAGTTCAAGGGCGGCGAGAACCCGTTCGAAGGCAAGAAAACCACGCTGACCGACCGCCAGGTCAACAAGAAGCGTCGCATGATGTCGCACCACAAAAAGGCCGACAAAAAACGCCGCGACAAAAAATAGAAGCAGCTTTGGTTGATCCAAGGCCTTGCCGGATTCCCTGTGGGATCGAGTTGAAGAAAGGGTGCTTTATGCGCCCTTTTTTTATGGGCGCCGGATGGGCTATCCTCGGGCTCTCCCGCGCCGTCGTAGAGCCGGGTGTAGAGCAGGGAATCACCGATGATCACCAGTAAGCTGCCGAATGTCGGCATCACTATCTTCACTCAGATGTCTCAACTCGCGGCGCAAACCGGGGCAATCAACCTGTCCCAGGGTTTTCCCGATTTCGCGGCCCCGCAAGCCTTGTGCGATGCGGTCGGCCGACATATCGCCAGTGGCCATAACCAATATTCGCCCATGACCGGGTTGCCGGTGTTGCGCCAACAGATTGCGGCGAAAATTGCTCGCAGTTATGGCGTGCAGGTGAATGTGGATACGGAAGTGACAGTCACCCCGGGCGCGACAGAGGCGATTTTCTGCGCCATCCAGGCGGTTATCCACGGCGGTGACGAAGTCATCGTGTTTGACCCGGCATACGACAGCTACGAACCCTCGGTCGAGCTGGCCGGCGGTCGTTGCGTGCATGTGCAACTGGGCCTGAATGATTTCAGCATCGACTTCGAGAAGCTGGCCCAGGCATTGAGTCCGCGCACGCGGATGATCATTCTCAACGCTCCGCACAACCCCAGTGGTGCGCTGATCAGCCGTGCCGAACTTGACCAGTTGGCAGCCTTGATCCGTGATCGCGATATCTATGTGATCAGCGACGAAGTCTATGAACACCTGGTGTATGACGGCGTGCCCCACGTCAGCGTGCTGGCCCATGAAGAGCTGTATCAGCGCGCCTTCGTGGTCAGTTCGTTCGGCAAGACCTACCACGTCACCGGCTGGAAAACCGGCTACGTGGTCGCGCCGCCGGCCCTGACGGCGGAGTTGCGCAAGGTGCACCAGTACGTGAATTTTTGTGGCGTGACACCGCTGCAATACGCCTTGGCTGATTACATGGCCGAGCACCCTGAGCACGTCGAAGAACTGCCGGATTTCTATCAGGCCAAGCGTGACCTGTTCTGCGACCTGCTGACGCCGTCGCGTTTCAGTTTCACCCGGGTGACCGGCACTTATTTCCAGTTGCTCGATTACTCGCAGATTCGCCCGGACCTCAATGACGTCGAGATGTCCCTGTGGATGACCCGCGAGCATGGCGTGGCCAGTATCCCGATTTCGGTGTTCTACCAGACGCCGCCACAAGGCCAGCGCCTGGTGCGGCTGTGCTTTGCCAAGCGTGAGGAGACCCTGCGTGAAGCAGCGGAAAAACTATGCGTGATCTGAGTGCATTGCCCAATCTGAAGGTGGCGCTGATCCAGACCACATTGGCCTGGCACGACCGTCAGGCCAACCTGGAGCATTTCGAACCCTTGCTGGAACAGGCTCGTGGCGCCGACCTGATCATCCTGCCCGAGATGTTCACCACCGGTTTTTCCATGGAGTCCGAATCGCTTGCGGAAGCGGAAAACGGGCCGACCAGTAAATGGTTGCGCGTGCAGGCTGCAAAGCTCGATGCCGTCATCACCGGCAGCGTAATCGTTCAGGCCGCCGATGGCAGTCATCGCAATCGCCTGCTGTGGGCGCGCCCGGATGGTGAAGTGTGGCACTACGACAAGCGCCACCTGTTTCGCATGGCCGGTGAGCACAACCACTACACCCCGGGTGAACGCCAGGTGCAGTTCGAGCTCAAGGGCTGGCGCGTGCGGCCGCTGATTTGCTACGACTTGCGCTTCCCGGTGTGGAGCCGCGATGCCCAAGATACCGACTTGCTGCTGTACACCGCGAACTGGCCGGGGGCTCGACGCCAACACTGGAATCGTTTGTTGCCTGCACGGGCAATCGAGAACCTGTGTTATGTAGCGGCGGTCAATCGCATCGGCACGGATGGCAAGGGCTTTGCGTACACCGGTGACAGCCAGGTGCTGGATTTCCAGGGCGAGACGCTGCTCAGCGCTGGCGAGGCGGACGGGGTGTTCATGGTGACGCTGGAGGCGGCGGAACTGGCGGCGTATCGGCAGCGGTTTCCGGCGAATCTGGATGCCGACACCTTTGAATTCACCTGAGCTTTTTGTTGCCTGACAGACCGCTTTCGCGAGCAGGCTCGCTCCTACATTGGATCGGTGTGAGCACGGTCACTGTAGGAGCGAGCCTACTCGCGATGAGGTACTGACAGGCGACACAAAAATGGAAGGCAAACAAAAAGGCCCCAAGGTTCGCACCTTGGGGCCTTTTGCATTTCGGCCTACCGCTTACGCCGCTTTTGCTTCCGGCTGGCTCAGCGAGCGGTTCAGCGCGCTGAACAGGGCCTTGAAGCTGGCGGTTGTGATGTTTTCGTCGATACCGACGCCATGCACCGCACGTTCACCGTTCACTCGCAGCTCAATGTAGGCCGCGGCCTTGGCATTGGTGCCCGCGCCGATGGCGTGTTCGTTGTAGTCCATGATTTCCACCGGTACCGGCAAGCCGGCCACCAGGGCTTCGAGGGCGCCGTTGCCCTTGCCGCGCCAGTGCAGGTTGGTCTCGCCCTGGCCTTTGCTGGCCACTTCGACTTCCACGGCGCTGTTGCCGTTTTCTTCCTGCAGGCGATGGCTGACCAGCGCGTACGGGGTGTTGGCTTGCAGGTATTCGCTGTGCAGCAACGCGTGGATTTGCTGGGCAGTCATTTCCAGTCCGAGACGGTCGGTTTCACGTTGCACGACCTGGCTAAACTCGATCTGCATGCGGCGCGGCAGGCTGATGCCGTATTCCTGCTCCAGCAGGTAGGCGATACCGCCCTTGCCCGACTGGCTGTTGACGCGGATGACCGCTTCGTAGCTGCGGCCGATGTCGGCCGGGTCGATCGGCAAGTAAGGCACTTCCCACAGGGCATCGGATTTCTGCTGGGCGAAGCCCTTGCGGATTGCATCCTGGTGCGAGCCGGAGAACGCGGTATGTACCAGGTCGCCGACGTACGGGTGACGCGGGTGCACCTGGATCTGGTTGCACTCTTCGACGACTTTGCGTACGCCGTCGATGTCGGAGAAGTCCAGTTGCGGGTCCAGGCCCTGGGTGTACATGTTCAGGGCCACGGTCACCAGGTCAACGTTACCGGTACGCTCGCCGTTGCCGAACAGGCAACCTTCGACACGGTCGGCGCCAGCCATCAGGCCCAGTTCAGTGGCGGCAACACCAGTGCCACGGTCATTGTGGGTATGCAGGCTGATGATCACGCTGTCACGGCGGTTGATGTGACGGCCGAACCATTCGATCTGGTCGGCGTAGATGTTCGGAGTCGCGCATTCGACGGTGGCCGGCAGGTTGAGGATCATCTTGTGCTCAGGCGTCGGGTTCCAGACCTCGATCACCGCGTCGCAGACTTCCTTGGCGAACTCCATTTCAGTGGCGCTGAAAGTCTCTGGCGAGTACTCGAAGGTCCACTCGGTGTCCGGCTGCATGGCCGCGTATTTGACGAACAGCTTGGCCGCGCTGACGGCAATTTCCTTGATCCCGGCCTTGTCCTGGTTGAAGACAATACGGCGGAAGGAAGGGGAGGTCGCGTTGTACAGGTGAACGATGGCTTTCTTCGCCCCGCGCAGGGATTCGAAGGTACGCTCGATCAGGTCTTCACGGCCCTGGGTCAGCACCTGGATGGTGGTGTCGTCCGGGATGTGATTGTCTTCGATCAGGGTACGGACGAAGTCGAAGTCGGTTTGCGAAGCGGCCGGGAACGAGGCTTCGATTTCCTTCACGCCAACCTGCACCAGGGTTTTCCAGAAACGCAGCTTCTTGACCGCGTCCATCGGCTCGATCAACGACTGGTTGCCGTCGCGCAGGTCGGAACTGCACCAGATCGGCGCGGCGGTGATGGTTTTCGATGGCCAGGTGCGGTCCGGGATGTCGATGGTCGGGAACGCGCGGTATTTCGAAGACGGGTCTTTGAGCATGCTCATCGGGAAATCCTTATTGTGTGGGCCGAAAAAAGGCGGCCTGCCGGTGGATCAAAAGTGCTTGGATTGACGCTGAGGACGAGGCACCACGATTCAACCTGGCAGTCGTGCACTGACGAGGCACAGGCTGCGGTGCTGCCGGAGCTGAATGAGGGTGTGAGAGGTTTTCATGCCTTCAACCCTAACCGCGAGGGGGGAGGTTGGCAAGCAGTCGAAAAAAATTGAGAGGAATACTCGTGTGCGGGTGTTTCTCGCGATTTTATTGCTGAAAATGGTTTTGTTGATTGTGTTGTTTGCGCGAGGTTTGAGAGGGGCGCAATTGGGTAGACGCCATGGCCAAAGGTTTCTGGTGCCTGGAATGGCCCTTTCGCGGGCAAGCCCGCTCCTACCGGTTCAGTGCAATCCCTTGCAGGAGCGAGCCTGCTCCTGAAGGGGCCATCAGCCTCGGCGAGGACTCAGGGTTGGAACGCACCAATGAAAATCGCCGGATCAACCCGCGCATCGTTCAGGCTGACGTTCCAGTGCATGTGCGGCCCGGTCGCTCGCCCCGTCGCGCCGACTTTGCCAACCACACCGCCCCGCGCCAGTTGCTGCCCGACCTTCACGTCGATTTTCGACAGGTGACAGAACATGCTGATAAAGCCCTGGCCGTGGTCGACGAACACTGTGTTGCCGTTGAAGAAGTAGTTACCGATCAGGATCACCTTGCCGGCGGCCGGGGTCTTGATCGGCGTGCCGGCTGGCACGGCGAAGTCCAGGCCAGAGTGGGGATTGCGTTCTTCACCGTTGAAAAAGCGTCGCACACCGAACTTGCTCGACAGCGGCCCATTCACCGGTTTGTCCAGCAGCAGATTGCTTGGCGTGTTCGGGCTGAAGCTGCGATAGGCGGCGATTTGCTCGGCCAGTTCACGTTCGATGCGCTTGAGGTTCTGTTGGTCTGGATTGACCTGCTGCGTGTTTTTCAGGGTGATGTGCTGCTCCGGGTATTTCTTGTTGCCAACCGTAAAATTCAGCGTGCGACCGCTGCTACTGACCGATTGGGCCCCGGGCCCGACCGTCAGCGGCAGGCCGACGATGGCCAGCCAGTTGTTCTGTTCTTTCACGACCAAAACGGGTTTGCCTTGATACGTGGCTTTTGGCGCTTGTGCGGACGCGCCCAGGTCCACCACGGCAACGCCGCCCGGCACGGGTTTGTTCAAGGCTCGGGTGATGAAACTGTCGGCGTGGGCGTTGAGGGTCAGGCACAGCAACAGCAGTGGAGCGAGAAAACGCGGCATGGATCAATCCAGTAAAGAGAGGGTGACAGGCGTCAGGTGATTGTCTTCGACGCGCACTTGCAGTTCACCTTCACCCAGCTTGGCCTTCAGGCGCTGGCCGGTGTGGGTCTGCGCGGCGTTGCGGATCGCATTGCCGCGCTCGTCCAGCAAAATGCTGTAACCACGGCCGAGGGTCGCCAGCGGGCTGACCACATGCAGCGTCTGCATCTGGCTGTGCAATTGCAGGCGACGGTTCTTCAGTCCTTCGCGGATGGCGCGTGGCAGGCGTTCGGCGAGGCTGTCGAGGCGCTGGCGCAGCATTGCCAGTTGCCGGCCCGGATGCTGCCCGGCCAAACGGGTTTCCAGGCGGATCAGGCGTTCGCGACGAGTATTGAGGCTGCGCTCGAAGGCGCGGCGCATGCGCATGTCCAGGTCGTCCAGGCGCTGTGCTTGCTGGCGCAGGCGCTCGCCGGGGTGACGCAAACGTCGGGAAATGCCCTCCAGGCGCAGGCGGTCGCGCACCAAGCGGTCACGCATGCGCATCACCAGACGGCGGTGCAGACTTTCGACCCGGCGCACCAGGTCGCTGGAGTCCGGCGCGAGCAATTCGGCGGCGGCGGAGGGTGTCGGCGCGCGAACGTCGGCGACGAAGTCGCTGATCGACACGTCGGTTTCATGGCCGACGGCACTGACAATCGGCGTCACGCAAGCGTCTACGGCACGGGCAACAGCTTCTTCGTTGAAGCACCAGAGGTCCTCCAGCGAGCCACCGCCTCGGGCCAGGATCAGCGCGTCGAAACCGCGGGCATCGGCCAGCTTCAGGGCGCGGACAATCTGCGCGGTCGCTTCGCGGCCCTGTACGGCAGTGGGAATCAGGGTCAGCTGTATCTGCGGTGCGCGGCGGCGGAACACGCTGATGATGTCGCGGATCACCGCTCCGGTGGGCGAGCTGATGATGCCGATGCGCTGCGGATGCGCGGGCAACGGCACCTTGCGTTCGGCACTGAACAGGCCTTCGGCGCTGAGTTTTTCCTTCAAGGCATCGAAGGCCAGGCGCAACGCGCCGTCGCCCGCTGGCTCTACGGTATCGAGGATCAGCTGATAATCACCGCGCCCCTCGAACAGCGAGACTTTGCCGCGCACCTTGACCGCGAGCCCGTCCTTCAACGCCTGGCGAACCCGCGCGGCGTTCTGTCGAAACAGTGCGCAACGCACCTGGGCGCCGCTGTCCTTGAGGGTGAAATACACGTGGCCCGACGCCGGGCGGGCGAGGTTGGAGATTTCGCCTTCGACCCAGATGTTGCTGAACACGTCTTCGAGCAACACCCGCGCGCGGCCATTGAGCTGGCTGACCGTCAGGACCTCACGGTCCAGGCCGAGTCTGGAAAAGGGATCTTTAATCATGGGGCGCAGTTTAAAGGCATTTGCCCGGCAATCTCCACGACTCAACACAATTCCCTGGTAGGAGCGAGCAGGCTCGCTCCTACAGGAGGTAAAGTGGCAGTAGGTCAATCAAGGAAGATATCGGGATGAGTGTGTTTGAGTTGTTGAACCAATGGCCCTTCAGCGCCATGGACTGGCTGATCATCGGCGCCGCCATCGCCCTGGCCTACATCGTGTTCGGCATCGCCGGTTTTGGCACCGCGCTGGTGGCCGGGCCGATTCTGATTCTGTTCATGCCGCTGTCGAAAATAGTGCCGTTGCTGGTGTTGCTCGATTTCGTAGCGGCTTTCGGCAACCTGTTGCCTTCACGGCGTGATGTCGCCAAGCCGGAACTGCTGCGGTTGCTGCCGTGCATGGCGGTGGGCTGCACGCTGGGGGTGATTTTCCTGCTGAACCTCAAGTCCGACCTGCTGCTGTTGCTGATGGGGCTGTTTATCAGCGCCTATGCGATTTACAGCCTGTGGATAAATACCCGTCCTGCGCACCTGTCTGCCGCGTGGGCGCTGCCGATGGGCACGGTGGGAGGGCTGTTCGGTGCGTTGTTTGGCAGCGGTGGGTTTTTGTATGCGATCTACCTGAACAGTCGTTTGCCCAAGGAGGCGGCCCGGGCGACCCAAAGTGCGCTGATCAGTTGCAGCACGGTGGTGCGTTTGAGCCTGTTTGCCATTGCTGGTGTGTATGCCGATTGGCCGTTGCTGGTGCTGGCGGTTTGTCTGCTGCCTGCCATGGCGTTGGGGTTGTGGGCGGGACGGAGGTTGACCATGCGCCTGTCCCGCGAAGCGTTCGTGCGTCTGGTGACGTGGCTGGTGCTGGTCAGCGGGATCGCGCTGATCGGGCGTTACTTGAGCACTTGAACATTCAAACTGTGGCGGGGAGCTTTGTGTGGGAGCGAGCCTGCTCGCGATGGAGTGTCAGTCAACACCTATGTGGCTGACACACCATCGCGAGC